>DAIEHR010000167.1 GCA_027353465.1 Acetobacteraceae bacterium
GCTTCCCCCGCGATGGCACAGACGGCCTGACCATGACAACCATCACCCTCGACGGCATCGCCCATTCGTACACGCGGCATCCGCGCAGCGATCGGGACTATGCCCTGCGGCCCCTGCACCATGTTTGGGAACAGGGGATGGCCTATGCGCTGCTGGGTCCGTCCGGCTGCGGCAAGACCACGCTGCTGAACATCATCTCCGGCCTGATTATCCCGTCGGAGGGGCGGTTGCTGTTCGGCGAGCGCGACGTGACCCGCCTGCCGACGGAACAGCGCAACATCGCCCAGGTTTTCCAGTTCCCGGTCATCTACGACACCATGACGGTGGCGGAGAACCTGGCCTTCCCGCTGCGCAACCGCAAAATGGCCAAACCCGCCATCGCCGCCCGCGTCGCGGAAATCGCGGCGATGCTGGAACTGACACCGGACCTGAACCGGCGCGCGCGCGGGCTGACGGCGGACGCCAAGCAGAAAATATCGCTGGGCCGCGGGCTGGTGCGATCCGACGTGTCCGCCGTGCTGTTCGACGAACCGCTGACCGTGATCGATCCGGCCTTGAAATGGGAGCTGCGGTCAAAGCTGAAGGCGGTCCACCGAGCACTGGATCTGTTGATGATCTATGTGACGCATGACCAGACGGAGGCGCTGACCTTCGCCGATCGGGTCGTCGTGATGAACGAAGGCCAGGCGGTGCAGATCGGCACGCCAGAGGAACTGTTCGAACGGCCCGACCACACGTTCGTCGGCTATTTCATTGGCTCGCCCGGCATGAATTTCCTGCCCGCGGCGGTGGACGGCCAGTATGCCCAGGTCGGCGGCTCCCGGATTTTGCTGGGTGCTTCCTATCCGGCGTTGAACAATGCGGTGCGGATCGGCGTGCGGCCCGATTTCGTGACGCTGACCCCCGGGAACGGGCCGAAAGTACAGGTCCGCCGGGTGGACGATTTCGGCCGCAAACGGCTGGCCCATGTCACGCTCAACGGGCTCCCGCTGGTGGCCTCCGTGCCCGACACCATGGACGGTATCGGCAGCGAGGCCGGGGTGACGTTCGATCCGGCGCACGTGCTGGTCTATCAGAACGAAATTCGTGTCGAAGGAATACCGGCATGATGGATAAACCTTGGAATAACAAGGCGTGGTTCTTCATCCTGCCGGTTTTGGCGCTGGTGCTGTTTTCCTCCGTCCTCCCGGTGATGACGGTGGTGAACTACTCGCTCCAGGACTCGATGGGGGTGAACAACTTCTTCTGGAACGGCGATGCCTGGTTCCGCGACCTGTTGGACCCAAGCACCGAAATCGGCGCTCGGTTCGCGGACGCGCTGCTGCGCACCTTCGCGTTTTCCTTCGCCGCGCTGGCGGTGGAAATTCCGTTGGGCATCGCCGTTGCGCTGTGCCTGCCACGGCGCGGCTGGGCGGTTGGTATTTCGCTGGTCGTCACCGCGCTGCCGATGCTGATCCCGTGGAACGTGGTCGGAACCATGTGGCAGATTTTCGCCCGCCAGGATATCGGCCTGTTCGGGGCCGCGCTGACCGGCATCGGCCTGCCGTATAACGTGACGCAGGATTCGGTCTCGGCCTGGGTGACCATCGTCGTCATCGATGTCTGGCACTGGACCCCGCTGGTCATCCTGCTGAGCTATGCCGGCCTGCGTGCCATTCCCGATGCCTACTATCAGGCCGCGCGCATCGATGGCGCCAGCCGGTGGGCGGTCTTCGTCAACATCGAACTGCCCAAGCTGCGGAAAGTGCTGGTGATCGCGGTGCTGCTGCGGTTCATGCAGACGTTCATGATCTACACTGAACCCGTCGTCGTCACGGGCGGCGGTCCGGGCAGTGCGACCACGTTCCTGTCGATCGATCTGGTCAAAATCGCCATCGGACAGGTCGATGTGGGCAGCGCCGCCGCCATGTCGCTGGTTTATTACATCATCATTCTGACCGCCTGCTGGATTTTCTTCACCATCATGACGCAACTGGAACGGCGGGGGGATTCCTGATGCGCTCGACCATAGCCCCGCGCATTTCGCTGATAATCTACCTGCTGGCGCTGATGCTGCCGGTGTACTGGCTGATCAACCTCAGTCTGCGCACAAACGCCGACATCATGTCCGGCATGGCGTTGTGGCCGCACCACCCGACGCTGGAGAAATACCGGGCGATTTTCGCCGATCCAACCTGGGTGCATGCGTTCGGCGTGTCGCTGAGTTATGTCGCCATCAACACGGTTATCTCCGTCAGCGTGGCGCTGCCGGCGGCGTATGCCTTCAACCGGTACCGCTTCGTCGGCGACAAGCATCTGTTCTTCTGGCTGTTCACCAACCTGATGGCGCCGTCGGCCGTTTTCGCACTGCCGTTCTTCAACCTGTTCTATGCGGTCGGCCTGTTCGATACGGTCTGGGCGGTCGCGCTGGCCCACTGCCTGTTCAATGTGCCGCTGGCGGTATGGATCCTGGAAGGCTTCGTCGGCGGCGTGCCGCGCGAAATCGATGAAACGGCGGCCATCGACGGCTATTCGTTTCCGCGCTTCTTCCTTCGGCTGTTCCTGCCGCTGATCGCCAACGGCATCGGCGTGACCGCCTTCTTCTGTTTCATGTTTTCCTGGGTCGAGCAGTTGCTGGCCACCACGCTGACATCGTCCAACGCGCTGCCGTTCGCCGCCGTCATGACCCGCAGCTATTCGGCTTCCGGCATGGACTGGTCGCTGCTCGCCGCCGCCGGCGTGCTGACCATGGTGCCGGGCGCGGTGGTGATCTGGTTCGTTCGCAATCACATCGCCAAGGGCTTTGCCCTTGGACGGGTTTAGGGATCGTATCGCGATGCTCGCCTGGATGGCATGGACCTGGGAAACGGCAGCCTTCTTCGGCCTGATCGCCGCGGCGTTGATGATTCTGACCCTGCTGGCGATCTACCGGCCGGAAACGCCGCGCAGGGGTATCCTGCGGTTCCCGACAACGCGGGGCGACCGTTTCTTCGTCACCCTGCTGGGATCCGCCTTCATCTACATCATCTGGATGCGGTTCGGAGGGGGCGACCTTTGGTACCCGCTCGCCATATCCATCGCCTTTGGGATCGCGATGTTCCGCTTCGCGTAACCATGACTGAACTCCGCACAAGGTGTGCGGGGTAACAATAGGGAGAAACGTGAATGAAGACGACACGACGCGGCGTAATCAAGGGAGCCGCCGCAACAGCGGGGGCGGCAGCGATCCTGACCTCCACCCCGTCCTACGCCCAGCAGGTCGATGCCGCGAAGAAATGGGTGGATTCCGAATTCCAGCCCTCGACGCAAACCAAAGACCAGCAGATGGCCGAGATGGAATGGTTCATCAAGGCATCGGCCCCGTTCAAGGGTATGAAAGTAAGCTGCGTCTCTGAAATCCTGAGCATCCACGAATACGAATCGAAGACGCTGACCAAGGCCTTCGCCGAGATCACCGGCATCCAGGTCAACCACGAGATGATGGACGAAGGTCTGCTGGTCGATAAAATCGAGGTGGAAATTCAATCCGGTAAGCCGATCTACGACTTCTGGATGAACGACTCCGACTTCATCGGCACGCATCCCCGCTACAAGGACATCGTCGGCGGCAGCCTGACCGATTTCATGGCCGGCGACGCCAAGGACATTACCAACCCGAACCTGGACCTGAAGGACTTCATCGGCCTGGATTTCGCGACGTTCGAAGGCAAGCTGTACCAGCTTCCCGACCAGCAGTTCGCGAACCTGTACTGGTTCCGCTATGACTGGTTCCAGAAGCCGGAGCTGAAGGCGAAATTCAAGCAGAAATACGGCTACGAACTCGGCGTTCCGGTGAACTGGTCCGCCTACGAGGACATCGCCGACTTCTTCACCAACGACGTCAAGGAAATCGACGGCGTCCGCGTCTATGGACATATGGACTACGGCAAGAAAGACCCCTCGCTGGGCTGGCGCTTCACCGATGCCTGGCTGTCGATGGCCGGGTCGGGCGACCGCGGCCTGCCGAACGGCAAGCCGGTGGACGAATGGGGCATCCGGATGGAAAACGGCGTTCCC
>DAIEHR010000173.1 GCA_027353465.1 Acetobacteraceae bacterium
GCTGGAGCCGCTGCCGTTCATCGTCGTCGTGGTCGATGAAATGGCCGACCTGATGATGGTCGCCGGCAAGGAGATCGAGCAGGCGGTGCAGCGGCTGGCGCAGATGGCCCGCGCCGCCGGCATCCATGTGATCATGGCGACCCAGCGGCCTTCCGTGGACGTGATCACCGGCACCATCAAGGCCAACTTCCCAACCCGCATCAGCTTCCAGGTGATCAGCAAGTTCGACAGCCGCACCATCCTGGGCGAGCAGGGCGCCGAACAATTGCTGGGCCAGGGTGACATGCTGTTCATGCAGGGCGGCGGCCGCATCACCCGCGTTCACGGTCCGTTCGTCTCGGATGAGGAGGTGGAGAAGGTTGTTGCATTCCTGCGCGAACAAGGCGAGCCGGCCTATCTCGACGACGTGACGGAACCGGTTGAGGGCAACGGCGGTGACGGCGACTCGGGGATGTCGGGGATCGCCGGGGCCAGCGACGGCGACAAGAGCCTGTTCGATCAGGCGGTCGCCATCGTCGCTCGGGAAGGCAAGGCATCGACCTCGTTCATCCAGCGGCATCTGAACATCGGTTACAATAAGGCAGCCAAGCTGATCGAGCAGATGGAGAAGGAAGGGATCATCGGCACCGCCAACCATGTCGGCAAGCGAGAGATCCTGGTCCGGCGCACCAACGACGACATGGATTGCTAGAGGCTGAAGGGAAATATCTCTCTAGTGGACGCACGGTCGGTGGAGACTGTCATGGCGGCGTTAAAATAGGGGGCGGGCCTCTGGCTCTTTGTCCCGTCCGCGACGTCGTTGTCGGCCGATAAATTCGATACCACATTGATAGAAGGCGGCTTTTTCCTCTCACCGTCATGGCCGGAACACGCCCGGCCATGACACATAGATAAAATCGTGTTTCGACAACACCTTATGCAGAAGGGCAGAGGGAACCCGAAAGCCGGTGCTCGCCTATTTTACCGCTCACGGGGCCTGCGCCCGCCATGACGATGATAGGCCGGTGACTTCCGTCAATTGATCGGTTTCTTTCGCCGCAGGGAGCGGGCAGGGGGGTTCACCACTCCCGTTCTTCTTTATTCGTCATCCCAGCCAGCGCTCCGCCGCCGGTTTATCGGACCCGAGCGTAGCTGAAGCAGTCGCGGGGTTCCTTGCCCATCCCGGGGTGGATCAGGTAGCGGCGCAGCAATCCCTCGCGGACCAGTCCGGCTTTTTCCATCACCCGGGCGGAGCCGATATTCTCCACGTCGCAGACGGCGCCGATGCGATAGATCGAGGGCTGCGACAGCGCCCACCGGACAATTTCGGTCAGGGCTTCCGTCATCAGTCCCTTGCCCCACCAGGCGCGGGCCAGGACATAGCCGAATTCCAGCCTGTGCTTGTCGGGTTGGCGCAGGTCCAGGCCGCCCCGGATCACGCTGTCCTTGCGGCCTTGCAGCACATAGGTGCGGGCGCGATGCGGCGGGGTTTCCAGGCAGCTTCGAATATAGGCTTCAATATCGCGGCGGGTCATCTGGGGCCGCCAGATCAGGAACTGGGTGACCTCCGGGTTCCGGGCATAGGCCGCGAAGATCTGTCCGGCGTCCGCCATCGCGATCGGGCGCAGGAACAGCCTTTCGGTGCGGAAGGACTCGGGCAGCATCCCGCGGCTATGACGTGAATCGATGCCGACATAAAGCATTTCGTGCCGATCGATCCCGACAGCGCAATGTACCTGCTGAAAAACTGTCGATTCAGGCGTCCGTCGGGATTTACGGAGTCGAACGTAGTTTTGCGAAGTCTGGCGTGGTCGGTTCGGCCTATGTCGCCTTCACGACTGCATGTGCCAGGATCTCGAACGACCGCTTGCGCGCCGCTGGGTCGAAGATTTGCGCCGTGACCATCAGTTCATCGGCGCCGGTCGATTTTACAAACGCCTCGATGCCCTGGCGGATCGTGTCCGGACCGCCAACGACGGAGCAACGGAGTGCATCCGCCAGCATCGCCCTGCCGTGACGGTCCAGCAGCGGTTCCATATCGTCCACTGGCGGCGGAAGTTTGCCGGGACGGCCGCGCCGCAGGTTCAGGAACGCCTGCTGCAAGGAGGAAAACAGCCGTTTGGCCTCGGCATCGGTGTCGGCGGCGAAGACGTTGATGCCTAGCATGACGTGCGGCTTGGCCAAGTGTTCGGATGGACGAAAACGCTCCCGGTAGATCGCCACGGCGTCTTGCATCTGGCCCGGGGCGAAGTGCGAGGCGAAGGCGTAAGGCAGACCCAGATGGGCGGCGAGCTGCGCGCCGAAGGTGCTGGAGCCGAGGATCCAGACCGCGACATCCTCCCCGGCGCCGGGGACGGCTTGCAGCACCTGGCCGGGTTCGGTTGGCAGGAAGTAGCTCATGAGTTCCACCACGTCGCGGGGGAACTGGTCGGAATCGGAGGCAAGGTTCCGCCGCATCGCCCGGGCGGCGATCTGGTCCGAACCCGGCGCGCGGCCCAGGCCGAGGTCGATGCGGCCGGGGTGCAGCGCCGCCAGCGTGCCGAATTGTTCGGCGATCAACAGCGGGGCATGGTTCGGCAGCATGATACCGCCTGCGCCGATGCGGATCGTGCTGGTCGCCACCGCCACATGGGCCAGGGCGACGGCGGTCGCGGCACTGGCGATGCCGGGCATGTTGTGATGCTCCGCCATCCAGTAGCGGTTGTAACCCAGCGCCTCCACATGGCGGGCGAGGTCTATGGAGTTGTGCAGCGCCTGTCCGGCGGTGGCACCTTCGGGAACAGGGGATAGGTCGAGGACTGACAAAGGGATCATGCACACCAACATAGGGAGGGATGCGCCCCAGCGAAATATCGGGATAGGATCGTCCGATGCAAATTCCATTCGACAACAGCTATGCCCGCCTGCCTGACCGCTTCTATGTGCGGTTGGACCCTACGCCGGTCGCGGAACCGATGCTGATCCGGCTGAACACCGGGTTGGCGGAGACCCTTGGCATCGACCCGGCGGCGCTGGCCAGCCCCGAGGGCGTGGCGATCCTGGCCGGCAACGCCGTGGCACCGGGATCGCAGCCATTGGCCCAGGCGTATTCGGGGCATCAGTTCGGGCATTTTTCGCCGCAACTGGGGGACGGGCGCGCTAATCTGCTGGGCGAGGTGGTCGGGCGCGACGGCATCCGCCGCGACATCCAGTTGAAGGGGTCGGGGCCAACCCCGTTTTCCCGCCGCGGCGATGGGCGGGCGGCACTGGGGCCGGTGCTGCGCGAATACCTGATCAGCGAGGCGATGTTCGCCCTGGGCATCCCGACCACGAGAACCCTGGCGGCGGTGGCCACCGGAGAGGCCGTGATCCGGGAGACGATGCTGCCGGGCGGCGTGCTGACCCGGGTGGCGGCCAGCCATATCCGCGTCGGAACCTTCCAGTATTTCGCCGCGCGCGAGGATGCCGAGGCGGTGCGGCTGCTGGCGGATTACGCGATCCAGCGGCACTATCCGCGGGCCGCGTTGGCGGCCAATCCCTATCGGGCGTTCCTGGACGGCGTGGTTGCCCGCCAAGCCGATTTGATGGCGCAATGGCTATGCATCGGCTTCATCCACGGCGTCATGAATACCGACAACTGCTCGGTTTCGGGTGAAACGATCGACTACGGCCCTTGTGCGTTCATGGACGAATACGATCCGGGCGCGGTGTTTAGTTCGATCGACGAACAGGGCCGCTATGCCTATGGCAATCAGCCCCGCATCGCATTGTGGAATCTCGCTCGGTTGGCCGAGTGCCTGATTCCGTTGCTTGAGGATAACGAGGAGGCGGCGAAGGACGCGCTGGCCGCATTCGCCCCGCGATTCCAGGCGGCGTATTTTGGCGGATTGCGCCGGAAGATCGGATTGCAAAGTCAGCGGGAAGGGGATGACGCGCTGACGGGGGATTTGCTGAAGCTGATGGCCGCTAACCGGGCGGATTTCACCCTGACGTTCCGGCGTCTGGCCGATGCCGCGGACGGGGACGCGGCGGGCGTGCGATCATTGTTCGGCGACGGCGCGTCGTTCGATGCGTGGCTGGAACGGTGGCGCGACCGGCTGACGGGCGAGGAAGCCCCGGCAGCGGCGATGCGGTCGGTGAACCCGATCTTTATCCCGCGCAACCATTTGGTGGAGGCTGCCTTGGCCGCTGCCGTGGAACGGGGCGATTTCCAGCCGTTCGAGGATCTGCTGGCAGTGCTGGCGCGACCGTTCGACGACGATCCAGCGCTGGCGTTGTACGCGGCGCCGCCCCGGGAGGAGGAGAGGGTGCTGCAGACGTTCTGCGGGACGTAGGGGGGCGCCTACCAGGGGCACCGATGACGGTGGTCGGATTCTTGTGTCTTTGCTATCGCGTCATGGCCGGGCGGCAGTCCCGGCCATCTCCGCACGGGCCGTCGAAGCGCTGATAGCCGAGCACCGCCTGTGACCATGCAGCATATTGTGCGCGAGGAACCCGGCAAAAGCTTCGGGCCTTCATCCGCGGGTGATCCATTCGGCTTGCTTGCGTACAGCATGCGGTCCCGCCGGAGAGCCGATCTTCGATAACCTTTTAGTGGCGCTTTCGCAAAGGAAGGGCCTGACGCAAATAAGGAAGGCGATTTCGCGGATGCGCGCAGATGAAAGCAATCTGAACGAGCTATCGCGGCGTGTCATTGGCGGTGAATTCACCGTTCTTAATGCGCTTGGAGCTGGATTTCTGGTTATTCCCCAAACGGGGTTGATGGCGGCGCCGAACGCGTTGTGACGACAGCCTTCGCTGTGTTGATGACGGCCAATTTCCAGACATCCAGGATGGCCGGTTAGCCGTCAGAAAGCGCCACGCCGCAGCGACCGCGCCAGGGTTGACAGGTCGAATCCTTGGACGACAGGAATGTTCGCCAACTCCCGCCGTTCCTCGCGTGATATCTTGCCCGTCTCGAACATCGCCAGGTCGCCGAGCGGGACGAGGTTCCCGTATCGAAGCAATGCCTTGTAGCGCAGGATCTCGAAATCACAGCTGTAGTCCGCGCTGGAGATGTCATTGATAGCGCGGTTCATCCGTTCGAGCGGACCATTGGTGAATCGGGCTTCATAGAAGTTGAAGATTTCCGATTGCGAGTTGCCGACCGTCCGCACCAGCTTGCCGAAATACTTGCGGTGCTCCGGCGTGATGGCATCCCGCAGGCGGTCATAGGCTTTCTCGGTCTGCTCACGGCTGTCCATCTCATACAGGTCGAAGAACGTCTCCTTGAGCGCGTACGCCTCCTCGAGGAACGGGAAGTCCTTGACCGCCGCGGCGAGCTTGTCCTGCTTCTCGGCCGTAAGGTTGTCCCAGCGGGCCAGGAACAGTCTGTTCTTCCGCCTGAGCTTAAGCCTCCCAGAGCTGGCGCGTATTCACCGTTTCCCGACGTTGTTCGGCGGTGAGCTCTACAAAATTGCCCGTGGATCCACCTGTTATCACAGTTTCCAAATTTTCTGGTTGGATTGTGATAACACATTAAGATCGGCGGTCGCATAATACAATTAGCCCGTCAGCCCGTTATCATATTTCTGATGTATTTTTGTGGTATTGTGGTAACATTATATAAATCAATATCTTATGGCGTAGTCATCGGTGTTGAGCTGAGCGAAAGCGACAAAATCTGCCAACTCCCAACTCGGATTGCGGTAGCTTGAGCTATCACGGCGGCATGCGAGAGAAAGCCATCAACCCCGTTTGGGGAATAACCGGATTTCTCGAAAAGGTGCATGAGAACGCCTTGGCCCACGAACGACGCAAAGCCGAGCTCGCCGTCGAGCAGCAGCGTACCCTCACAATAACTTACGATGGAATCGTCGTCGGGGAATAGGTGACGGACCTTATTGTCGAGCGGGTGCTGCTGGTTGAGTTAAAGGCAGTCAATGCACTGAACGAGGTCCATCACGCCCAGTGCATCAACTATCTCAAGGCCTCGGGCCTGAGGCTGGGTTTACTGCTCAACTTCGGGATGAAACGCCTGGAAATCAAACGGATAGCGAATGCGGTGTAAACCGCTTCATCTGCGCAATCAGTGGCATCGCCTTTCCTATTTGCGTTAGGTCCTTGCTTTCTCGCGACAAACCCACCACCGGGACGCGATGAGCCATACCCCGGAGGGCGACGCAGGTGCTGCCGGTCGCAGCGAACAGGCGTTAGCCCGCAACCCGGGCCTCGGCGTGGCAGAGCGAAGGTGACGATATCAGCCTGTTCGGGAGCCGTCGGAAAGCCGAGGTCACCGTGGCTGTTATGTCCCCTACCAACAGACAATAAGCGGCGAGGAACCGATAATCCGCTCCATGGACAATCCGATTAATCAACGAGTCAAAAAACTCGCCAGTCGGGATTGGATTACGGCCTCGCACGCCCACCACGACGGTCCGCGCCGACCGCTCGTCATCGCTACCTCACCACCCCGATCAGCCGCAGCCGCAAATACCGCGACGTGGTATCGATGACCGAGACCGAGATCAGGATCAGAACGATCACATACGCCACCTGATCCCAGGCATTGATCTGTATCCGCTCCGACAGCCGCAGCCCGATCCCGCCGGCCCCTACCAGCCCCAGGATCGTCGCCTCGCGGGCATTGGACTCGATGGAATACAGTGCCTGGCTGATCATCACCGGCAGCACCTGCGGCAGCACCGCGAAGCGCAGGCGTCCGGCCAGGTTGGCGCCAACCGCGGTAATACCCTCCACTTGCCCGCGATCGATGGCCTCCACCGCTTCGGCGAACAACTTCGCCAGCACGCCGGTTTCCACCACCGCGATCGCCAGGATGCCAGCGATCGGCCCCAGCCCCATCGCCCGGACGAAAACCAGCGCCCAGATCAACTGGTCCAGCCCACGCAATCCGTCGAACATACGGCGGGTGAAGACGCGGAACACGCGCTGCGGGATTACGTTGCGGGCACCCAGGAAGCCTAAAGGCACGGCGAACACCACGGCGATCGTCGTCCCGAGATACGCCATCGCCACGGTTTCCAGCATGGAGCGCCACAGTTCCAGATGGTCCCAGCCGGCGAAACCCGACCAGTCGAGCATCAGCCGCACGATGACCCACACTTTCGGCAGGTCGGTGAACACCCGGCCGAAATCGAACAGCCACATCAGATACAGTAAATAGCCCGACGCCCCGGCCAGCAGCAGCCAATGCAGCGCGCCCTTGCCGCGAAACACCGCCGGGTGGCGGGCGCGGACGGCGGCGATGTCCAGTGTCGCGCTCATGCCAGCGCCCCGATCACGCGGTGGCGGATTTGTGCCGACAGCAGGTCGATGCCTACCACGATCAGCAGGATCATGATGCAGATCGCGCTGACCTCTTCGTAGATGTTGAAGCCGATGACCCGCTTCAGCTCCTGCCCGATCCCACCGGCCCCGACGAAACCGATGATTGTCGAGGACCGCACATTCACCTCGAACCGTAGCAGCGCGTAGCTCAGGAAACCCGGCGTGACCTGTGGCACCACGCCATAGCGCATCTGCGCCAGCCACGATCCTCCCACCGAGCGGATGCCATCCACCGGGCCCGTATCGGCGTTTTCATTCAGCTCGCAGAACAGCTTGCCCAACGCCCCGGTGGAATGGACCGCGATGGCGACGATGCCGGCCAGCGGCCCGATACCGAACGGCCAGACCAGGATGAACGCCAGCACCACCTGCGGAACGGAGCGCATGAACTCCAGCAGCCGCCGCGTGACGAACACGACCGTTCGGCTGCGCACGAAGTTTCCGGTCGCGGGAAACGACAATGCGAGAGCAGCGCTGGCCCCCAATGCGGTGGCCAGGATCGCCATCTGAATGGTCTGCCACAGCAGTGCGACATACACGTTGAACCGGTAGAACCAATAGGCGATGGACTGCGGCTGCTTCACCCCGCCGAACAGATGGGGCAGGGCCAGCACCGGGATCGGTGCGGCGACGCCTTTGGGCTCGATCGACAGCAGCTTGCCAAAATACTCGCCGACACGCGGGGCGCCGCGCAGCAATGTGCCGGGCGAAAAATCCGTCCAGATTGCCGCCGCTACAAACAACACCACAACCGCCGCCACCATCGATCCGGATTCGATCTGCTGCTTCCGGCGCAGCGCCCCGAAACGTTGCTGGAACAACCGCCAGGATGGATCGTCGGTTGGCACCGGTAACGTCAACGGTTGCCCCGCCGTTCGTTTTCCCGCAAGTCGATGATGTCCTTGTACAGATCCAGGGTCGCACGTTCGTAACCCACGCCCGAACCCTGCTCAACCTGATCGTAGATGTCCTTATGGGACTTCGGCAGATCCAGCATGAAGTCGGTGAACGCAGCTTTCAGGCTGGCGGGCAGCGACGCGCGCAAGCCCCAGGGGCCATTAGGGATTTTGCCCGATTTCCAGATGATGTTGACGTCGGACATTTTCAGCATCCCCCGGTCCACCATCCCGCGCAGCGCGCCCCGGCTGAATCCCTGCGCGATGTCGCCCTGGCCGGAGGTCCAGGTGACGGCCGCGTCGTATTGTTTGTTTAGAACGGCGATGATCCCTTGCTCATGCCCGCCGGCAAATCCGGTGCGGGAGAAATACGCCCCGTCTGCCAGATCGATGCCCTGCGCCTTCAGCGTGGCACTGGGGATCAGGTAGCCGGAGGCGGAGTTGGGATCGGCCCAGGCCAGCGAATGGCCCTTCATTTGCGCCAGGGACGTGATGCCAGAGTCCTTCCGCGTCACCATCACCGAAATATAGAAGATCGAGCCGTCCTTTTCCTGCGGCACCACCGTCGGATCGATGCATTTGCAGTCCAGCCACGCGCCGGCGAAGGCCGAGGGGCTGAACTCCGCCAGGTCCAACTGCCCTGCCGCCATCGCCTGCATCACACCAGCATAGTCGGCGGCAGGATACAGCTTGACCGGTATGCCCAGCCGTTCTTGCAGCAGTTGCTGAAACCCGTCATAGCGAGCCAGCCGGCTGGATGTGTTTTCTCCCCCAAGCAGGCCGATGCGGAGCTCCTTGACCTGCGATTTCCAGTCCTGGGCTCGGGGGGCACCTTGCAGGCCGAGCCCGATTGCCGCGGTCATCAGACAAAGAAACAGACGTCGGATCATGACGATAGAATTCCGATCGGAGTTTGGCCCGCCAGGACGGCGGGCGAAGACGCTGGCAGACTAGTGGAGGTGAGGCGTTCGTCCAGGGCCTGATCGGAGGCCTGGCCGTAGATGTCCCGCAGTACCGGGCCGGTCAGGGCCTCGGGCGCGCCATCGAACACAATGCGCCCCGACGACATCCCAATGATCCGCCTGCAATAGGCTCGGGCGGTGTCCAGCGTATGCAGGTTGGTCAGCACGGTGATGCCGTCGCGGCGGTTGATGTCGGCCAGCGCGTCCATCACCAGCTTGGCGTTCAGCGGGTCCAGCGATGCGATGGGTTCGTCCGCCAGCATGATGCGGGGCTTCTGCATGAGCGCCCGAGCAATGGCGACGCGCTGCTGCTGGCCGCCGGAGAGGGCGTCGGCGCGGTTCATCGCCACATCCGCCATCCCCAGACGGTCAAGCGCCTGGATGGCCAGCGCGCGTTCGGCGGGGGTGAACCATTTGAGCAGTACCCGAACCGTCGGCATGTCGAACAGATGACCGCACATGACGTTTGTCAGCACGTCCAGGCGGTTCACCAGGTTGAATTGCTGGAAGATCATCGCCGTGCGGGCACGCCATGCGCGCAATGCCTTGCCGCGCAGTGCGGTGACGTCCGTGCCGTTGTAGTCGATTCGGCCCTCGGTCGGGTCGATCAGGCGGTTGATCAGCCGCAACAGGGTGGATTTTCCGGCGCCGGAACGCCCGATGATTCCAACCATCTCGCCATCCGCGATGCTGACGCTGGCGCGGTCCACCGCGCAGGTGTCGCCAAACCGGCGGGTTAACGCCACGAGTTGCAGCAAGTGTACGCCCTGTCTGTTGGTTGCGGTTGCGCGATCATGGCCGATTTTCCCGCGTCTGTCATCGAAGGGCGATTGGGCGCGTCCGATGGCGACTTGACGCCACCCGTCAGGGGAATTCCCAGGCTGCAAGGGCCGCATTCATTCCGAATTCAAATATGAATCGATATATAAACAACAATATCACGTTTGACCGCTAAATGGCCGCGTCTTTTCAGACCGATTTTGTATTGCAACTGTCGTGGTGTCAGATTCAGTCATTCGGACCAGAAAATCGACAATCAAATCGATTTTGTGAAACGTAATGATCTGTAAATTTTGATGAGCGTGTCGCATTGGTCACGTTTTCCCGTTGAAGTGCGTCACGTGTCCGTGAAAAGCCCCTGATCATTGATCACGTTCCAAGGAGCATTTTGACAATGAGCGGCACACAGACCTCGACCTCCGCGGCGACAGCTACGCCGGGAAACTGGATTCTCCAGAGCATCAACGGGATGCAATACGAGGTGCTTTTGCCGGCGAACTACAACCCTTCCGTCAAGTATTCCACTACACTGTATCTGCATCAGCTGGATATGGGCACTGACGTGTCCGGCCTGCTCGCCGAGGTCGATCCGTGGTTCAACACGGCGGCGTTCCGTTCCGCTAACCCGACGATTATCGTTATGCCGTTGCTGGACCAAAGTGCTGATCCGTCCGGTCAAACGATTAATTTCGGTGGGGTCAGCACCGCCGACAGCGCGGGTGAAACTAACGCGATCGCCGCGCTGAAGCAGGTGATGGCGCAATATTCGACCGATCCGACGCGGACCTATGTCACCGGCAACAGCATGGGCGGTATCGGCACCGAGGACATGCTGATCAAGTACAATGCCTATACCGGAACCGAGGGTAAAATTTTCGCCGCCGGCCTGGCATTGGCCGGCGCCGATTACGGCCAGGGCTATCCGCAACCGAATGCGTCGGTCGTGTCGGGGCTGAAGAACGTGCCGTTCTGGGCTATCCATGGCGGGCAGGATACCACCGTGCCGCTGGCCTTCGACCAGAACCTCTACGCCGCGGAGCAGGCGATCGGCGGCGACATGAAATACACCCAGGACAACAGCCTGGGACACGATGTCTGGGACACCTACTATACGCAAACGGGTGCCAACTCTCCGCTGGGGTGGCTGTACAGCCAAAGCACCGGGGGTTCGGTAACCCTGCCCGCCCCGACGCCCACCGCGACCCCATCGGCGAACGACACTGTCGTGACCGGTGCGACGGGTGCGATCGTCGATGCCAGCGGCAACACGTGGACGATCACATCCGGCCGTCAGGTCGCGGTGAACGGCGTGGCGGACACCACAACGTCCGGCGTGGTCGAACTGGCCTATGTGAACGGCACGATCTGGCAGGAAAACGCCAGCAAGCTTTGGTGGGGTGAGACGCAGCCGAACGCATCATGGGCACCGGCCGCGGGCACCGCGACCAGCCCGCTGCCGGCGACACCGACACCTCCCTCGACGCCGCCTGCGAAGCCCACCCCATCGGCGAACGACACTGTCGTGACCGGTGCGACGGGTGCGATCGTCGATGCCAGCGGCAACACGTGGACGATCACATCCGGCGGTCAGGTCGCG
>DAIEHR010000212.1 GCA_027353465.1 Acetobacteraceae bacterium
TGCAGCGGGGCGCTTTGCACGGCTTTGCGCGGGGCCGCCGAAGGCGGGGCGGCTGAAGGCGGGGCGGGCGGCGCGGTCACCGCCGGGATGGAGGCACTGGCAGCACCACTGGCCGCTGGCGTCGGTGCGGCGGCGCCAGCCGGGGCGGCGGGGGACGCGATCACTGGCGCCGGAGGCGGTGCGGTACCCACACCGAACAGGTTGGGCGACGCGCTGGGCGACGACGGATCGGCAAGCGGCGCCTCCTGCGCGGCATGCTGCGCGTTCGTCCTGTCCGCGATCAGCGAATCGGTCAGTTTCTTCAGCGCATCCTGATCCGGCGCTTCGGGCTTAGCCGGAACCGTGGCGATTTTTGGGAACGGGTCGTCCGCCCCAGGCGGGGCTGGACGCTCCTCCGCAATTTTGCCGCCCTCCTGCCGATGCCACCAATCAATCGGGTTCATCGCGGAAAGCGTTGAGCAACCTGCCAAAAGCCACCCCGTCGCGGCCAACATGGCAGCAGTGTATATTGCCGGTTGCCCGGTTTTTTTCGCACAACTAACTTGCGCACGACTTTCGCTGACCACCATATGCCAGTTCCGCTCTCCGCTACTGGCGGTCTGTGTAGCCGTTGGTGCCGCTGACGCAAAGGATGTCTCTATGGCTTCGAACGATAAGACCCTGGGAACCACCAAGGCAGCCGGTTCAACCGCCCCGACAGCGCCCGACCAGGCTGGCTTCAAAATGCCGGATCCCTCACAGGTCGGTCGGTCCATGGCCGATATCGCCGAACGCTCCCAACGTCTGGTGGGCGAGTGGCTGAAGCGGCAATCCCATGAAGACCACGCCGCCGACCCGTTGAATATCGGACGGGCGTTCCTGGAGATGACGGCCCGGATGATCGCCAATCCTGCCCGCCTGATGCAGGCGCAGCTTGGCTTTTGGCAGGACTACGTGACGCTGTGGCAGAACACCACGCGCCGGATCATGGGAATTGAAACCGAATCCGTGATCGACGCCGCCAAGTCCGACAAACGCTTCAAGGATGACGCCTGGAAAGAGAACGAGGTCTTCGACTTTATCAAACAATCCTACCTGCTCTCTGCCCGTTTCGTGCAAGACGTCGTCACGCATGTCGATGGCCTCGACCCCAAGACGGCGCAAAAGGTCGATTTCTACTCACGCCAGTTCATCGACGCCATGAGCCCGTCGAACTTCCTGCTGACCAACCCCGAAGTGCTGCGCAAAACCGCCGAGACCGGCGGCGAAAACCTGCTGAAAGGGCTGAACAACCTGCTGGGTGACCTGGAGCGCGGCAAGGGCCAGCTTCGTATCAAGATGACAGACACCGATGCCTTTAAGCTCGGTGAGAACATCGGCGTATCCCCCGGCAAGGTGGTTTACCAGAACGACCTGATGCAGTTGATCCAGTACACGCCCAACACCGAGAAAGTACTGAAGCGCCCACTGTTGATTGGGCCGCCTTGGATCAACAAGTTCTACATCCTCGATCTGCGCCCCCGGAACAGCTTCGTGCGTTGGGCGGTGTCACAGGGCCACACGGTGTTCGTCATCTCCTGGGTCAACCCCGATGAGAGGCTCGCCGAAAAGGGCTTCGATGATTACATGACGGAAGGCTACCTCGCGGCGCTCGACGCGATCGAGCAAGCCACCGGCGAACGAGAAGTGAACGCCATCGGCTATTGCCTCGGCGGCACGCTGTTGGCTTCCACCC
Organism: Acetobacteraceae bacterium; assembly: GCA_027353465.1. Lineage (GTDB taxonomy): Bacteria > Pseudomonadota > Alphaproteobacteria > Acetobacterales > Acetobacteraceae > Rhodopila. The sequence goes on from DAIEHR010000212.1 coordinate 1,715, forward strand.
TGGCCTATATGGCCGCCAAGGGCGATGACCGGATCAAGACCGCGACCTTCTTCGTGACCATGATGGACTTCGAGCAAGCCGGGGAGCTTGGCGTCTTCATCGATGAGGAGCAGTTGCAGGCGCTGGAAGACAAGATGAACAAGCGCGGCTACCTCGATGGCGATGAGATGGCCTCCACATTCAACATGTTGCGCGCCAACGACCTGATCTGGTCGTTCGTGGTGAACAACTATCTGATGGGTAACGACCCCTTCCCGTTCGACCTGCTGTATTGGAACGCCGATTCCACCCGCATGCCCGCGCGGATGCACAGCTTCTACCTGCGCAAGATGTATCAGGAAAACCTGCTGGCAAAGCCGAACGGGATCGAGTTGGACCGCGTGCCGATCGACCTGGGCAAGATCAAGACTCCGGCCTATTTCCTGTCCACCCGCGAGGACCATATCGCGCCATGGAAATCGACCTATCGCGGCACCCAGTTGCTGGGCGGCCCGAAGCGCTTCGTGTTGGCGGCGTCCGGCCACATCGCCGGCGTGGTCAACCCGCCCGAGGGCGGCAAATACGGCCACTGGATCAATACCGACCTGCCGCCCGACCCGGATGCCTGGTTTCAGGGTGCCACCGAAATGGCAGGCTCCTGGTGGCCGGACTGGCAGCGCTGGATTTTGGCGTCCAGCAAGGCCCAGGTCCCCGCCCGGCAGCCTGGCGACCGCAAGTTGACGGTAATCGAGGACGCCCCTGGAAGTTACGTGAAAGTGAAGGCCAACTAGGATCCGGGGCGTGGGACGCCGATGCCGCCTTTGATCCGGATGGGACAAAACATCCATTCCCCCGCTCGCTCAATGGCCAGATGTGACCGCCAAGCCAGGAACTCCTTTGAATGAACGATATCTCGGTCCAGCTTGGTGACCGCTGCGTCCTGTTTGATACCGAAACTACAGGGCTCGACCCGCTCACGGGTGATCGCGTTATCGAGGTCGCGGCGCTGGAATTGGTGAACGATCTGCCAACCGGTCGTCATTTCCACGCAATGATCGGCCCGCAGCGCGACATCCCGCCCGAGGCGTCGCGGGTCCATGGCTTCACCAGCGCGGATCTGGTGGGAAAGCCGCTGTTCCCCGAGATTGCTGAATCGCTCGCCGCATTCTTCGGCGACAGCAAGCTGATCGCACATAATGCCCCGTTCGACTTCGGGTTCCTGAACATGGAGTTCGGCCGGGCAGGCATGCCGCCGCTGGACCGGGAGCGGATGATCGACTCGCTGGCATTGGCGAAGGCGCGGTTCCCCGGCATGCCGAACAGTCTGGACGCGTTATGCCGCCGGTTTTCGATCGACCTGTCGGCCCGCACCACCCACAATGCACTGCTGGACTGCAAGCTGCTGGCCGAGGTTTACGTCGAACTCACCGGCGGTCGTCAGCGCGGCCTGTCATTGGCGGCGCAAGACTCGCGCGGGCCGGTGACGTTCTACACCCGGACTGGCCCGCGCACGCCCCTGCCGATCGTCCCGACCGAGGCCGAACTGGCAGCGCATACGGCGTTTCTTTCCCGGATCAAGGACCCTATCTGGCTGCTGCCCTGAATAGGGCCACCCGTCTCCGCCCAATGTTCCAGACCATCATTGGCTGCGGCTTCACCCCTTCAGCCAGTCTATTTGTTTCAATTAAGTTACTAATTCACGATCGACCAATCGCCTTGCGGCGTCCGACACCAGGTCAGCATATACGGGTTGCCGTCGGTCGCGGCGCCAGTATGAAACGTGTAGCGAAACAGCTTGCAAGCCATATCCTGTTTACGCAGATCCTTGATGAAAACGACCGTACCGGAATGGCCGGTCCTTGGATTGCTCCAGGCTGTCCGGGCACCCGAAGCGGCTGGGGGGCGAGGCATCTGCTTCGCCGCATCCTGCATGACAGCCATGTCGGACTTGTCGAGATTGTTCGGCAGATAGCTGTCCGCTGCACAAGCCACACCCGAGACAGGTACCGCGAGAACGACCGCCAGAAGCGAAATTCGTGCACTACCAAAAATCATCTTACATTCTCCATTCGCAACCGCGGTAATTCCCCCTCGGACGACCCGGCACTAGCTGCCTTTTCCGCTGGAACAGACTGTGGGTGGCCGCTAATGGCTGGCCCCGGCGGAAGGCAGCGAGGCACAGTTGCTTGACGCCGGCTTGCCCGCAAAGCGTGCGTCCACCCAGTCTCTCGCGAACTCGGCCCCCGCCACCATTACGCCGTCATGATCCTTGCCTGGATACGGGAGGTATTCAAGCTTGTTACCCCCGGCGCAGAGTTGCTTGGCAACAACATCCGTGTCGCCCGGGCGGACCGTAACGTCGGCCTCTCCTTGAAAGATCGCTGTCGGCACGGAGATCTTCAGCCGTCCCGGCTCGTTGGCCGCGCCCACCTTAAGAAGTGCCGCGAGATCGGGATGCGACAGGAATTGCTGATTGGCGATCGCTGTGGACCAATTCGCCGGTGGTAAGCGCGCGGGTCATGCACGCGATCTGGAGGTCTGGCAGATGCGACAAGGCTTCGGGCGTCAGGATGCGCTTCAGGTCGATCCCAGGGTGGTAGGCTGCGTAGCTCTGCAGCACATAAAGCACATAGGGCAGCGCGAGTTCGACCTTCGCGGAGTGCCGAACCGCATCGAGACGCGCCGCGACATGAGAGGCAGGGGCGAACGCAATATCGCCGATGAGCTTGAACTCTGGCGTGTAGCGCGGCCCCTCGGCGGCGGTGAACAGCGTGGTCTGCCCCCCCTGCGAGTGCCCGATCACGGCATATCGCGTGCCGATCGCCGGCTCCACTTGCCGAGCCGCGCGTAGCATGTCGAGGGCGTTCTGCCCGTTTGGCACACCCTGAAGGAACGGATGGAGGCCGGCCGCTACTCCGAGGCCTTGATAGTCCGTCGCGACCACCGCATAGCCATGGCGCACGAAACCATCGAGCAGCGTCTGAATCACGGCGATATATTCATGTTCCGGCCCGTTCTTGGTGTCGAGCGAGGGGGCACACATCGGCGCGAGGCCCGTCGTACCGTGAGTCCAGACGATAACCGGCCAACCGCCAGCCGGCGGCGTACCGGGCGGGATGGAGACGGTGCCGGAAACCGGAACGATGTGTCCGGCCGGGTCGAGCGAACGATAGAGAACGAGCAGGTTTTTGGCGGCGCCGGGAAGCGCCATCGTCCCGTCAAGCGGTCGGGTCCAAATGGCCGACCCGGCCAGGCCCACCGGGAAGGGCTTGGGCGGAACGTAAAAGGCATCGCCTGCGGGACCGTCGGGAACCGGCGCTGCGAAGGTTGGGGCGGTCGCGAGGAGTACGGCCGCGAACAGTGCGGCGACGATGAACTTCTGTTTGAAAAACATCGATACTCACCCAATGCAGCTCAGAAGCAATTAGCGCAACAAGTTGATTGCGACAAGGAAAAGGTCCGGCCGGCGGAAACGGCTGCGCCCGACAGTCCGCGTGAGGTACCCGGCTGAACCGGACGGCTCCAAGAAAAAGGGCGCTGACCCAACTCGGTCCGCGCCCCTTCCGAAATCCAAACGCCCGATGAATCAGGCGCTTTTCTTCATGATCTCATCCGCCACGTTGCGCGGCACCGGATCGTAGTGATGGAACTGCATCGTAAACGAGGCGCGTCCCTTGGTCATCGACCGCAGGTGAGAGATGTAACCGAACATCTCCTTCAGCGGCACATGCGCCCGCACGATGACCGTCGAGCCGGAGCTCTCCTGGTTCTGGATCATGCCGCGGCGGCGGTTCAAATCGCCCACCACGTCGCCGACGTGATCGTTCGGCGTGGTGACTTCCACGTCCATGATCGGCTCCAGGATGATCGGCCCGGCGCTCTTCATGCCTTCACGGAAGCAAGCCTTCGCCGCGATTTCGAACGCCAGGGCGGACGAGTCGACGTCGTGGTACTTGCCGTCCACCAGCGTGTAGCGGAAATCGACGGTCGGGAACCCGGCCAGCACGCCGGTATCGGCCTGCACCTTGATGCCCTTTTCGACGGCCGGGATGTATTCTTTCGGCACCGACCCGCCGACCACCTTGTTCTCGAACTGAACGCCGGTGTTCCGCTCCAGCGGCTCGAAGATGATCTTGACTTCGGCGTATTGGCCCGACCCACCGGACTGCTTCTTGTGGGTATAGGTTTCGGTATGCGCCTTGGAGATCGTCTCGCGATACGCCACCTGCGGCGCACCG
>DAIEHR010000223.1 GCA_027353465.1 Acetobacteraceae bacterium
TTCGCGGCCCTCAGCGGCCCTTCGCGCCCTTCCAAGCAAATCATCCCAGCCGACAACGGCTTTGGCGTCTAACGAGGGCCACTGAACGCCGATGCCTCCGGCCCGTCGTCATTGTGCCAGAAACCGCGGCCGATCAGACCCCATGAAACTCGAAAGATCGCTCCGCGCAATGATCCGATCTTCAGGAACCCCGCCAGTTTTGTCGTCCAGAAATGATGGGAGACCCTGTATTTCAGCGGAATGCGCTGTCCCGATCCGGACAGCGCATCGCCCCTTACGCCATCGAAATCTGCGTAAAATCGATAAACCAGCTCTGCACCGGCACAAACCCCTGAACCTTCTTCGACATCGCCCTCGGGTTCAGGTCATGAACGATAAACAGCCAAGCCGCCTCATCGACGATCTTCGCATGCGCTTTGGCAAGGATACTGGTCTGTTCGGCAACGTCGAAGCTGGCCTGGGCCTTCTTCAGCATCGTCGTAACTTCAGCGTTATCGTAGTGACCCCAATTATAGTTGGTCGGCGAGAAACTATCCTTCGCGTAATACCGGAACATAGTTGAAGGATCGACCGAACTCAGGCTGATGTTGATCCCCTGCACGCCATGCGACTGGGTTGTCGTGGGATCGCTGCGAATGGCGACCAGCATCGTGCCCCATTCCACGACATCGAAATCGACCTCCATCCCAACAGCGGCAAAATTCTGTTGCAGGAACTCGTTCATCGGGATCGGCAACATCTGGCCTGACCCCGAGGTGGAGATCATGATCTTCGCCTTCGCCGGCTTGCCTGGACCATAACCGGCCTCGGCCAGCAGCGCCTTCGCCTTGGCGGGATCGTATCCGTATTGCTGCGTCGGATTGCCGAAAAGCGGATGGCCGGGCGGATACAGACCCACCGCCGGCTTCGCGATCCCGTTCAGCAATTGGCAAAGCCCCGCTCGGTCGATCGCATAATTGGCGGCTTGCCGCACGCGCACGTCGCTGAATGCCGATCCTGGTTCGGTGTTCAGCACGTATGGCCAGGTGTGCGGATACGGCCAAAGCGTGACATTGAAACCAGCCTGTTTCAAAGACGGAATGGAATCCGGCGCCGGCACCTCGATCCAGTCCACCTGGCCGGAGCGCAGCGCCGCGATGCGCGTGGTGGCTTCCGCCATCGGGCTGACGATCAGCTTCTCCAGCTTCGGGATACGCTCCTTGTCCCAGTAGTCCTCGTTTCGAACCATCTCGATATACTGGCCGGGGACCACCCGGGTAATCTTGAACGGGCCGGTGCCGGACGGCTTCTTGCCGAACTCTGCCCAGGTCTTGCCCACCGCGTCGAACCGCGCCGGGCTGACCATCAGCACGCGAGTCAGCAGATACGGCAGGAAGCTGAACGGATACTTGGTCGTCATCGCGACGGTGGTGTCATCGACCTTTGCATAGGTATCGACCATCGACACGGCCGCTTTGACGATCGGCGCGGCGGGCGCGTCGTAATGCGGGGATTTGTCGTCGTAGATCCGTTGCAGGTTCCAGATCACCGCATCGGCGTTGAAGTCCGACCCGTCATGGAACTTTACCCCCTGCCGCACGGTGAACAGCCAGCGCAGCGGGTTGGCCGGGTCGATCTTCCAGGCAGTGAACAGGCCGGGGGTGATATCCGCCGGCTTGTCCGGATTATGCCGAAGATCCCAATTCACCAGACCGTCATAGGGTGGGTAACCGAGAAAGCGGTAACCCTCGAAACCATTATTCGGAATGCCATGCGCGCTGGGTAAATCCGCCGCGGTCATCGCCACCCGCAACGTCCCGCCGGCGGCCGCGAAGGCCGGAAAGGCGGGAAGTGCGGCGCTCGCGGCGATGCCGGCGAGTAGATCACGTCTGAGCATTCTGTTGTCAGCCTCTCATGCCATAGCTGAGAGGATGTGCTGCAAAGCCTATGCCACAGCCATCTGATCCTGCTGGATCAGTTCGACCAGCGCATCGGCCTCGATCACATCGCAGAACGTGTAGGCCATCGCCGAGAGGGTGGCATTGTGTTCCTCATCGGTGAAGGTGGCGTTGCCGTCGGCGACGAAAAACACTTTGTAGTTCAGCATCATAGCATCCCGAGCGGTGGACTCGCAGCAAACCTGGGAGGCGGTGCCGGTGATGACGAGTGTATCGATGTCCCGCGCTTGCAGGATTTCGTGCAGGTCGGAGGCCCCCGGCGCGAACGCCCCGAACCGGCGTTTTTGAACCTTGAGGTCCTGGGGCAGAACCTCCAGCCCGGGCCACACCGCATGACCCTCGGAGCCGGGGGTAAACGCCTCGATCATCATCTGCCGCCGGGCGGGCGAGCAAAAATGGTCGAAGTAGGTGGACCATGTTCTGATGGCGACCTCATCGAAGGTGTTCTGGATATAGACCACCAGCCCGCCAGCGGCGCGAACCGCCTGGCTGATGCGGTTGACGGTCGGTACGATCTCCCGTGCTTCGGCTATTTCCGCGACGGCGCCTTGGGCCATGAAGCCGTTTTGCAGATCGACTACGATATGAGCAGTTCGCTTAGAATCGAGGCGGTCGAATACCGGGATACCGCCCCTTCTCTGCCCGACACGTTCAAGAACCGCGGGAAGGATGGAATTTCGATGCATTGCGAACCTCATGATTGCCTAGATATTAAACTTATCTACCGCCACGACGCTATGACTGTGTCGAATATAATGCAATAGCCCATAAATCACTCAACAAGCCTCTGGACAGACGCTCGCGCTGTGCTAGGACTCATCATATATGTTGCATCGCAGCATGTGCCGCACCGTCGCAATACGACGCAACCCTGGCATTGGGAGCTGTCCGACCGCATGCTTCTCTTCGCAATCCGCCGCCTGATCCAGGCCATCCCAATCCTGCTCGGTGTCTCTCTCGTCGTCTTCGGGCTGGTGCATATCGTGCCGGGAAACCCGATCGACATGCTGTTGCCGCCCGAAGCCTCGCCCGAGATCATCGCCCAGATGAAGGCCGCTTTCGGCTTCGATAAGCCGCTGTACATGCAATACCTGCTGTGGCTGCTGCGGGCCGTTCAGGGCGATTTCGGCTTATCGGTGTTCAACGCCACCCCCGTCTGGGGCCAACTCAGCGCCGCGCTGCAAAACACCTTCGTTCTTGCCATCTTGGGCGCGGCCCTCGGGTTTTCCATGGGCATCCTCTGCGGGATGGTCTCTGCGCTGTATCATGGTCGCTGGCCGGACAAGGTGTTCTCCGCCATCGCCACGGTGGGCGTGTCGCTGCCGCATTACTGGTGCGCCATCGTGCTGGTGCTGTTCTGCGCGGTACTGCACGACTGGATGCCCGCACAGGGCATGGGGGATGATTCGCTGCCGCTGTATGACCGGCTGCAATACCTTGTTCTGCCGGTCATCACCCTGTCGCTGATCCCAATGGGCGTCATCGGCCGCCTGGTCCGCGCGACCGTGCTGGACATAGTGGGGCAGGATTTCGTCGGCGCGTTGTCGGCGAAGGGCCTGACGCGCTGGCCGGTGATCCGCCACATCGCCAGGAATGCCGCCCCGCCGGTTCTGGCTCTGATGGGCCTGCAATTCGGCTACCTGCTGGGCGGGTCCATCCTGGTGGAAACCGTGTTCAACTGGCCGGGGTCCGGCAACCTGCTGAACCTGGCGATCTTCCGCCGCGACATCCCGGTGTTGCAGGCCACGATCCTGGTGCTGGCGACCTTCTTCGTCATGCTCAACCTGCTGGTCGATATCGCCCAGGCAGCGATCGACCCCCGTATTCGCCGTTGAACGGAGGCCCCGACATGTCCGATATCGCGATGGGCACGCCACTCGTCTCCAGGCCGGATGCGCCCGCCGCCCCCGCGCCCGGCTACTGGAAATCCGTCGGGCAGCGACTGCTGACCGATAAGACCACCATAGCGGTGACGCTGGTGCTGCTGGGCATCCTTTTCATCACCCTGGGCGCGCCGCTGGTCACCCATTACGACCCTTACCATGGCAGCGTCCTCGGCCGCCTGAAGCCCATCGGCACGCCCGGTCATTGGCTGGGCACCGACGAAACCGGCCGCGATTTGTGGACCCGGTTGTGCTACGGCGGGCGCCTGTCGTTGCTGGCCGCGATCATGCCGGTGACGATCTCGCTGATCGTCGGCGGGTTCCTCGGCATCCTGGCCGGATACGCCGGGGGCATCGTCGGCACGCTGATCATGCGCACCATGGACGTGTTCTACGCCTTCCCCTCCATCCTGCTGGCCATCGCCATCTGCGGCCTGCTGGGCAACGGCCTGTCGAACTCCATCATCGCGCTGGCCGTGGTGTTCATTCCGCCCATGGTGCGGGTGTCGGAGACGGTGACCACCCAGTCCCGCAACCTGGATTTCGTGGAGGCCGCCCGGGCATCCGGCACCACGACGCCGCAGATCATCCGCTACCATGTACTGGCGAACGTCCTGGGTCCGATCCTGGTCTATGCCACCAGCCTGATCAGCGTCTCCATCATCCTGTCCGCCGGCCTGTCGTTCCTGGGCCTGGGCGTCACCCCGCCGCAGGCCGAATGGGGCCTGATGCTGAATTCGCTGCGTCAGGCAATCTATGTGCAGCCCTACGTCGCCGCCCTGCCCGGCCTGATGATCTTCGCCACCTCGATGTGTTTCAACCTGATGAGTGATGGGTTCCGTAGCGCCATGGATGTGAGGCTGAACAAATGAGCGCGTCCCTGAAGCAAGACCCCCACTCTCCTGACCCGCGTGATCGCGGCGGCCCGGCGCAGCCGCTGCTGATCGTCGATAACCTGCGCAAGCATTTCCCCGTCCGCGGAGGGCTGCTGAACCGTCAGGTCGCCACGGTGCAGGCCGTCGATGACGTGTCGTTCTCCGTCCGCAAGGGCGAGACCCTGGGCATCGTCGGCGAATCCGGCTGCGGCAAGTCCACCACCGCTCGGTTGCTCATGCGCCTGATGGAGCCGGACGCCGGATCAGTGATCTTCGACGGCGACCCGGTGGGCGACAGGCGCGGTATCTCGGTCAGCGACATGCGCCGGCAGATGCAGATGGTGTTCCAGGACAGCTACACCTCGTTGAACCCGCGCATGACCATGGCCGAGAGCATCGCCTATGCGCCGCGCATGCACGGGCTGGGGCGGAGGGAGGCGTATGACCGAGCGGAGGATTTGCTGTCGCGGGTGGGGCTGAATCCGCGGCAGTATGCGCGGCGGTACCCGCATGAACTGTCTGGCGGCCAGCGCCAGCGGGTCAACATCGCCCGGGCGCTGGCGCTTGAACCGCGCCTGGTCATCCTGGACGAAGCCGTCGCCGCGCTGGACAAATCGGTCGAGGCACAGGTGCTGAACCTGCTGACCGACCTGAAACAGTCGCTGAACCTGACCTATCTGTTCATCAGCCACGACCTGAACGTGGTGGAGTATATGAGCGACCGGGTCATGGTCATGTATCTCGGCCGGGTGGTCGAGGCCGGGCCGGTGGAGTCGATCTACCGCCGTCCCCGGCACCCCTATACCAGGGCGTTGTTCGCCTCGAAGCCAACCCTGGACCCGGACCGGCGCACGACCGAGATGCCGCTGACCGGCGATCCGCCTAACCCGATCAATCCGCCCTCCGGCTGCCGCTTCCGCACCCGTTGCGCGTTCGCCCAGCCACGGTGCGCGGAGACACTGCCGCCTCTAGCGGCCCCGTTCGACGGCGATACCGACGGCACCCACGTCGTCGCGTGCCATATCCCCGAAGCCCAATCAGCGATGGCGGTGCATCATGGCTGACACCGCATCCACCCCGGTTCTGCGGGTCGAGGACCTGACGGTCCGGTTCACCCGCCGCAACACCGATGTCGCCGCCGTGAATGGCGTCGATTTCTCGCTCCGGGCCGGCGAAACCCTGACCATCCTGGGCGAATCGGGCTCTGGCAAGAGTGTGAGCCTGAAGGCCCTGATGGGGCTGCTGCCCGCGTATGCCGGCATCTCGGGCAAGGTCTGGCTGAACGGCCAGGAAATCCTGGGCCTGCCCCCCGCTGCCCTGGCGAAACTGCGCGGCGGCGCGGTCTCTATGATCTTTCAGGAGCCGATGGCCGCGTTAGACCCCGTCTATACGATCGGGCAACAGATCGCGGAGACCATCGTCCAGCACGAGGGCTGCGACAATCGCACCG
>DAIEHR010000225.1 GCA_027353465.1 Acetobacteraceae bacterium
GGGAGGATCCGGTCCATTGGTGCGAAAACGGGATGTACGGGTCGTACTGGTCAATCACCCGTTACCGCGACATCATGGCGGTGGACACCGATCACAAGTCGTTTTCCTCCGACGCCGCCATGGGCGGCATCGTGCTGCGGGATTTGCCGATGGATTTCCGGCGCCCGAGCTTCATCTCGATGGACCCGCCGAAGCATGACGGGCAGCGCAAGATCGTGGCCCCGATCGTGGCACCCATGAACCTGGCCAACCTGTCCGCCACCATTCGCCAGCGGGTCGGGCGCATCTTGGACGATCTGCCCCGCGGCGAGACATTCGACTGGGTGGAACGCGTCTCCGTCGAACTAACCACGCAAATGCTTGCGACGCTGTTCGACTTCCCATTTCATGAAAGGGAAAAGCTGACCTACTGGTCGAATGTCGCCACCGTGAACACCAGGGCGGGCACCGAGGTCGATTCCGAAGCCAAGCGCAACGAAATCCTGGACGAGGCAGTGGCGTGTTTCACCGAACTTTGGACCCAGCGGCAAAACCAGCCGCCCAAATCCGACCTGATTTCAATGCTGGCGCATGGGGAAGCAACACGGGATCTGCCATCCCGCCCGCATGAGTTCATGGGCAATCTGCTGCTGCTGATCGTCGGCGGCAACGACACCACGCGGAACTCCATCTCCGGCGGGCTGCTGGCGTTGAACATTTTTCCCGATGAATACCGGAAGCTGCGGGCTAATCCCTCGCTGGTAACCGGTATGGTGCCGGAGATTATCCGTTGGCAGACGCCGGTGATCCATATGCGGCGAACGGCCCTGGAAGATACCCCCCTTTGTGGCAAGACCATCCGCAAGGGCGACAAAATCGCCATGTGGTACCTGTCCGGCAACCGCGACGAGGAAGCCATCGAACGGCCTGACGATTTCATCATCGACCGCGCCCGTCCGCGCCAGCATCTGTCGTTTGGGTTCGGCATTCATCGTTGCGTCGGCAACCGCCTCGCGGAGATGCAACTGACGATCTTATGGGAGGAAATCCTGAAGCGGGATCTACCGATGATCGAGGTCATGGGGCCGCCGACGCGCGCGTATTCCAATGTCCTGCGCTCGATCGGTTCCCTGCCGGTTCGCATTCCCCTGGCCTGACGGAGGACGTACATGTCGATACCGTATTATGACTGCATCGCCCATCATGCGATGCGCCAACCCGGCTCGCTGGCGGCGGTGGATTTGGCGACCGGTCGGCGGCATTCCTACCGCGCGTTCGATAGCCGTATCTCCCGACTGGCCGCTTCGTTCAGAAACCAGTTCGGTATCGGCGCGGGGGACCGGGTCGCCGTGCTGGCCCCGAACGCCACTGATACGTTCGAGGTGCAGTTCGCCTGCGGCCGCATCGGCGCCATCTTCGTGCCGCTGAACTGGCGGCTGGCCAACCCGGAACTGCGAGCAATCCTGGATGACTGCGCCCCGGCAATGCTGATCCATGACCCGGAATTCGCCGCGCGTGCCGCCGAACTGGCCGCATCCGGCGGCATTCCGAACCAAATATCGCTTGGCGAGGAATTCGAGGGCCTTGCCTACGACGGGCCGCCGCTGGATCAGCCCGTTGCCGCCACCTTGGACGATATCTCGACCATCCTTTACACGTCCGGCACAACCGGGCGGCCCAAGGGCGCGATCATTACCCATGGCATGAATTTCTGGAATAGCGTTCACAGTTTCGGTGCCGCATCGGTTGGACGCTCCACCGTATTCCTGTGCCTGCTGCCATTGTTCCATACCGGTGGCCTGAACGTATTCTCCTATCCGGTATTCCAGGCCGGGGGCAGCGTGGTCATCATGCGCGCGTTCGACGCCGGGGAGGCTTTGCGGCTGATTGGCGACCCGGCCATGGGCATCACCCATGTGTTCGGCGTGCCGGCGAACTATCAGTTCATGGGCCAGCATCCGAGGTTCGCCGAAACCGATGTGACCAGGCTGGCGTTTGCCGGCGTCGGTGGCGCCCCCACGCCCGATACCATCCTGCACCAATGGCAGCAGCGCGGCGCCCTGCTGCAGCAGGGATACGGAATGACCGAGACGTCCCCGCTGGTGCTGGTGCTGGATAAGGAAGACGCGGTCCGTAAGGTCGGGTCGGCAGGCAAGCCGATGCTGAACATGCAAACCCGCGTAGTGAGCGACGACGGCGACGACGCCCCACCCGGCACGATCGGCGAGCTGTGGGTGAAGGGTCCGAATATTACGAAAGGCTATTGGCGGCAGCCGGAAGCGACGGCGGCGGCGTTCACAGATGGCTGGCTCCACACCGGCGATGCCGCGGTGGTGGATGACGAAGGTTATTACTTCATCGTGGACCGCTGGAAGGACATGTACATTTCCGGTGGGGAGAATGTGTACCCCGCCGAGGTGGAGAACGTACTCTACCAGAACGACGCCATCGCCGAGGCAGCGGTAATCGGTATTTCCGACACGCGCTGGGGTCAGGTGGGCCGCGCGGTGGTGGTACTCAAAACTGGCGCCGTTCTGACCGAGGACGACATCGTGGCCCACTGCGCGGCCAATCTCGCTCGGTACAAACTGCCGCATTCGGTGGTGTTTACGCAGGCGCTGCCGCGCAATGCCACCGGGAAGGTACATAAGCCAACGTTGCGAAAGACGTTTGGCGAGGGGTGAGACACTCTCCCCCGCCAAACGCCAGCAGCCTAATTCTGCCGCCCCAATAACCCACGGGCGATCACCTGTGCCTGGATTTCCGCTGCGCCTTCGAAGATCGACAGGATACGCGCGTCGCACAGGACCCGGCTGATCGGGTATTCCACCGCGTAGCCATTACCGCCATGCACCTGCAGGGCGCAATCGGCGTTCGACCACGCCACCCGCGCGGCCAGCAGCTTCGCCATGCCCGCCTCGATATCGCATCGCTGGCCGCTGTCCTTTTGCCGCGCGGCGAAATACGTCAACTGCCGAGCCAGCATCGTTTCGGTAACCATCCAGGCGATCTTGTTGGCGACGCGTGGAAAACCGATGATGGCCTTGCCGAATTGATTACGGTCCCGCGCATAGGCCGTTCCCAGCTCCAGCGCGTTCTGCGCGACCCCAAGAGCCCGCGCGCCTGTCTGGATGCGCGCGCTCTCGAACGTCTCCATCAGTTGCTTGAAACCCTGGCCCTCGACCCCGCCCAGCAGGTTCGCCACTGGAACCTTGAAGTCCTCGAAGCCGATTTCGTATTCCTTCATGCCGCGATAGCCCAGCACGTCGATGGCGCTGCCGCTCATGCCCTCGGCGGGGAACGGATCTTCGTCGGTGCCGCGCGGCTTTTCAGCCAACAGCATCGACAGCCCGCGGTAGCCGGCTTCGTTCGGGTCGGTGCGAACAAGTAACGTCATCAGGTCGGAGCGTGATCCGTGGGTGATCCAGGTCTTCGCACCCGTCACCCGGTAGAAGTCGCCATCCCGTACCGCCCGCGTCCGCAGGCTGCCCAGATCGGAACCGGTGTTCGGTTCGGTAAACACCGCTGTCGGCAGAATAGCCCCCGAGGCGATGGCCGGCAGCCAGCGCGCCTTCTGCTCCGCCGTACCGGCGATGCCGATCAGTTCCGCGGCGATTTCAGCGCGGGTGCCCAGCGATCCGACACCGATATAACCGCCGCTGAGCGCTTCGGAGACGACGCACATCGCGATCTTGCCCAGCCCGCTGCCGCCGTCTTCCTCGCGCACCGTCAGGCCGAACACGCCCATTTCGGCCAGTTGCTTTACCACCGGCATCGGAATCAGTTCGTCGCGCTGATGCCAGCCCTGGGCGTGCGGCGCAATCTCGGTCGCCGCATAGCGCAGGAACTGATCGCGGATCGCCGAAATTGTATCGTCCTCGATCCCCACATCACCGAACCGCCAGTCGATCGCCGCGGCGGCCAGGGTTTGCCGGCTGGCATTCAGCGCGGCGGGGTCCGATAGCCGCGCCAGCACCGGACTGGTCAGCAGCCCGATCGCCAGTTCCGGCGCCAAGCCGATATCGGACGGGCGCACCATCTCCGTCTGGCTGATCGGAATGCCGCCCGCCAGTTGCGCGACATACTCCGCGAAGGCTAGCCGCAGGATCGCCGCTTCCACGTCGGTAAAGGACCCGGCCGCCTCCAGCGCCCGGGCCCAGCGCAGGGCCTGACGAAGCGCCTCGGCATAGGTCGCTTGCCAGGCAAACCCGTGTGCCGCGAGTTGGTGAACATCCACCAGCGCCGCGTCCGGCTTGCCGTTCCGCGACACCAGTTGCGCCACCGCCCTGCGGGATGCTTCCATCATTTGTTCCGCCAGCGTCATCGCGGCGCCGCACAGATCCAGCAGTTCGCCGGCATTCGTCATCGTAGCAGTCTCCTATCGCTCGGTCGGGCCGGCGACGATGCCGGAATCATGCAGTTTGCCATATTGGGCGGAGGACAGACCGAGCACGCCGGTCAGTACGGCCTCGGTGTGTTCGCCCAGGCGCGGGGCGCGGGCGGCGGCCGGGCGAATGTCGGCGCTGAACCCGAGCGGCGAGGCATTGGTCATGATCCGGCCAACGCCCGGCTGATCAACCTCGCCAAAGAGGGGATTCGCCATGGAGCAGCGGGGGTCCTCATGCACCAACTGGCCGAAATCCTGGTATGGCCCCCACAGCACGCCGCTGCCGTCGAACGCAGCGCGGACTTCATCCAGGGTGCGGCGGGCGAACCAGGGTTCCAGCACGGCGGCGATGGCGTGTCTGGCTTCGAAGCGGCCTCCCTCGGTGTCGAGGTCCAGGTCCATCATCGGGCCGATCATCGCCAGCTTATCCGGCAGGCCGGTTGCTTTGCCGATCGCCCGCCACTGGCGGTTGGAAATCGCGGCCAACATGATCCGCCGGCCGCCGGCCACTGCGAAATCGCGACCGAACGCGCCGTATAGATCGTTGCCCATCGCGGGACGGACCGCATTATTGACCTGCACATCGGCGATGTAGCCAAGGTTGGCGACCGAGGCCAGCATCACGTCCGCCAGCGACAAAGTCACCTCCTGGCCATGACCAGTGCGATGGCGCGCGCGCTCCGCCGCCAGCAATCCGGTCGAAAGATACAGGCCGGCGGCGATGTCCCAGGCCGGCAGAACATGGTTCACCGGCCCGACGCCCGCGGGGCCGGTTGCCAGCGGGAATCCGCCGGCGCAGTTAACGGTATAGTCGATCGCCGCGCTGCCATCAGGATTGCCGGTCAGGCGCAGCACGATCAGGTCCTCGCGCGCCTGCCGCAGCACGTCATAGCCCATCCATTTTCCGGCTGGCAGATTGGTCAACAAAGTGCCAGCGCCGCGGATCAGCGCCTGGGCGATCTCCTGGCCTTCCGGCGTGTTGAGCGCAAGGCAGACAGACCGCTTCGCCTTGTTCAGGCTGGCCCAGTACAAGCTGGTGCCCCCGGGCGCGAGCGGCCAGCGCGCCGCGTCGATATTGCCGCCGATCGGGTCGATACGAATGACGTCCGCGCCAAGCTGGGCCAAGGTCATGCCGCCGAGCGGCGCCGCGATGAATGCGGACACCTCCACGATGCGAAGGTCGGTCAGGATGCCAGGCATTGGGTGCGTTTCCCGTGCTGTGAGGTGGGAGGAGATAGGGTGAGCAACCCGAACCGCTACCGTCACGGCCGGGCGCATCCCGATACGGTGCAGAATAACCGCCCGCCGGAGAAAAGCATACGCCCCGGTGGAACGAAGCGCCGAGAACCGGGCGCTCGGACTGGCCATTCCCCGAAACCCGGTACAGACTGCCTGTGGGAGGACCAAATGACCGAACGAACGTTACGCGGGAAAGTCGTCATCGCTGGAATCGGCGAGACCCCATACTACAAACACGGCCAGTCACCGGACAGCGAGTTTAAGCTCGCCCTGAAGGCCATCCTGGCCGCCGCAAAGGACGCCGGGATCGACCCCAAGGACATCGACGGCTTCGCCTCGTACTCCAACGACCGCAACGACCCATCCCGCCTGGCGGCGGCACTCGGCACCAAGGAACTTCGGTTCTCCAACATGCAGTGGGGCGGAGGCGGCGGCGGTGTCGCCGCGGCGGTAGGCAACGCGGCCGCGGCCGTAACCTCCGGCATGGCCAACTGCGTCGTGGCCTTCCGAGCACTCGCCCAAGGCCAGTTTGCTCGGTTTGGGCGCGGAACGGGCGCACCGCTCGCATCCGGCGACGACGCGTTCACCATCCCGTATGGAATTATGTCGCCGGCGCAGAAATTCGTCATGAAGGTGGTGCGCTTCATGCACGACCACGGCGTGAAGCAGGACGCCCTCCGCGCCATCTCCATGGCATCGTATCACCACGCCCAGAACAACCCGCGCGCAGTGATGTATGGCCGGCCGCTGGATGAGGCGAAATACGACGCGTCCCGCTGGATCGTTGAACCGTTCCATCTGTTCGATTGCTGCCTGGAGAACGACGGCGCCGCCGCCGTGATCATCATGCCGGCGGACCGGGCAAGGGACCTGCCGCACAAGGCCAGCTACCTGATGGGCGTGGCCGGTGGGTCCGACCACCGCTGCGCCGCCCCGGTCCACAACGCGCCGAACTATGCCAGTTCCCACTTCGCCACCGTCGCGCCAAATCTTTACGAAATGGCAAAAATGGGACCGAAGGACATCGGCGTGGTGCAGTGCTACGAAAACTTCACCGGCGGCGTGCTGATGAGCCTGGTGGAACACGGCTTCTGCAAGCCGGAGGAGGCCAACGACCTGCTGCGCCTGGAAAACCTGCTGGCACCCACGGGTAAGATGCCGCTGAACACCAGCGGCGGGAATCTGGCCGAATGCTACATGCACGGGTTGGAACTGGTGAATGAGGCGGTGCGCCAGATCCGCGGCGTGTCGGTCAATCAGGCGCCGCGCAACGACACCGTTATCGTGATCGGGGGTCCGATGGTGACACCCGTCAGCTCCTTGATCCTAGGTTCGGAGGCCGCTCTGTGATGTCGTATCTACCCGAAGGCTTGCCCGCGCCGACCGCCGGCGCCGATGGATTGTCCACCCCGTATTGGGAAGGCACAAGAAACGAAAAACTGGTCATCCAGTTCTGCAAGGGCTGCAATCACTGGCAGTGGGGCCCGGAATGGATCTGTCACCGCTGCAACAGCTTCGACCTGGACTGGCGTGAGGTCGAAGGCCGTGGCGTCATCTACAGCTACCAGCGCGTCTGGCACCCGGTGCATCCCGCGCTGAACGGCCACGGCCCCTATATCGCCGCGCTGGTGGAACTGCCCGGTGCCGGCAACGTCCGCATGGTGGGCAATCTGCTCGGCGATCCCCAACAGCCCGTGCCGATCGGCGCCCGGGTTGAAGCGGTGTTTGAGCATCATGACACCGCCAGTCCGCCCTTCACGCTGGTACACTGGCGCTTGGTTTAGCCGGGCACGGCGCGGCGTCTGTCAAACCGCCGTGCCGTGCCCCCATGCAGGCCGGCAGAACGGTCGCCATTGAAGTTGATCGGGC
>DAIEHR010000219.1 GCA_027353465.1 Acetobacteraceae bacterium
TTTCATACTGGGCGTGCGAGTCGGCGCGCAGGGACAGGAAGTTGAACAAATTATGCAGATTGGTCTTCCAGTACCACTGCGTATAGGTGTTCAGCGTCAGATTCATCCTCGCAAGCTCGCGAGCGAGGCCCCGGCGGTGGGGATCGGCGCCCTCACCTTCGTTCAACATCGAGGCATAATGCGCGTAGCAGCGTTCGGCGTCATCGCGTAGCAGATGCAGTACGTCGGCGGCCTCCTCGCCTTCCAGCACGTCGCCCCTGCCCTGCCGGTTGACCACCGACTGCGCCGCGAGTTGTTCGGGGGCCGGGATGTAGAATTCCTTATCCATGATCGAATAACGCGCGGAATACTCGTTCACGCTGGCGGTACGGTGCCGGATCCATTGCCGCGCGACGAAGATCGGCAGTTTGACGTGGAATTTGATCTCACACATCTCGAACGGCGTGGTGTGCCGGTGGCGCATCAGGTAGCGGATCAAGCCGGCGTCCTCCTGCACCCGCTTGGTGCCGCGCCCATAGGACACGCGGGCGGCCTGCACGATGGCGGAGTCGTCGCCCATGTAGTCGATCACCCGCACGAAGCCGTGGTCCAGGATCGGGAAGGCGTGAAACAGCATCGCCTCCAGGTCCGGAACGGTGGGCCGGATGGTGGCGGCGGATCGGGCACGCGCGTCCGCGATCTCGCTCTCCCGCTGTGCTGTGTTCGTCGTGTCAGCCAAAATACCCTCCCGCCAGATCGTTAGCCCAAACAGGGCGCTGGAAGCTGACAAAAGTCCTTCCCAGCCCCCCTGATTTGTTTATCATACCGCATTGCAAAATGGAGATGCGGATGCCGGTGGGTGGTATGAGCCAGACTCAGGTCCAAAGCCAGTTGCAAGCTCAACGGCAGCCCCACGGCAGCATGCAGGGATACGATCCCAATTCGTTCTTCTGCGAGATGTTGCGTCCGGGTCAACCCCAGCATCCCACCCTGACATTGCTGCTGTCGCGGCTCGCGTCATTGCCGATCGAGAGCCTGCGTCGGCGCGCCCAGGACGCGGAGCGGGATCTGCTGGACCGGGGGATCACCTTCACGGTGTATTCCGACGCCACGGCGATCGACCGCATCCTGCCGTTCGACCTGATCCCCCGCGTGATCACCCCCGCGGAATGGCACCAGATCGAAACCGGTGTGGTACAGCGTGTCCGCGCGCTTAACATGTTTCTCTACGATATTTACCACGAGCGGAAGATACTGAAGGATGGCATCGTCCCAGCCGACCTGGTGCTGAAAAACGCCGGCTACTGCCAGGCGATGGTCGGCTTCGACGTCCCGTTCAACACCTATGTGCATGTTTGCGGCACCGACATTGTCCGCGACGAAACCGGCGCCTTCCGCGTGCTGGAGGACAATGCCCGCACGCCCTCTGGCGTCGCCTATGTCGTTGAAAACAGGCACATGAGCCTGCGGGTCATGTCCGACCTGATGACCAGCCTGCGGGTGCGCGGCGTGGATGAATACGGGCTCCGCCTGCACAACGCCATGGCCGAGATCGCACCAGCGGGCGTCGAGGATCCCCAGGTCGTCGTGCTGTCGCCCGGAATCTTCAATTCCGCCTATTTCGAGCATGTGTTCCTGGCTCGGGAGATGGGCGTCCCGCTGGTTGCGGGCCGGGATCTGACCGTCGAAGGCGGCAAGGTCTGGATGCGAACAACCTCCGGACTGGCGCAGGTGCATACGATCTATCGCCGCATCGGCGACGATTTCCTGGACCCGGACGCGTTCAACCCCGACAGCATGTTGGGGGTCCGCGGCCTGATCGAGGCGTGGCGGCGCGGTCAGGTGGCGATCGCCAACGCGGTCGGCACCGGAGTGGCCGATGACAAGGCGATCTACGCCTATATGCCGCGCATCATTAAGTACTACCTGTCGGAAGAGCCGATCCTGCCGAACGTGGATACGCGGATCTGCGCGGAACCGGACGCGCTGGCGTACACACTGGATCACCTGCACGAATTGGTGGTGAAGCCTGTCGCCGAGTCCGGCGGTTACGGTCTGCTGATCGGGCCGCATGCCTCCAAGACCGAATTGTCGGAATTTCGGGCGCTGCTGAAGGCCGACCCAGCCAATTACATCAGCCAGCCGACGCTGAAACTATCGGTTTCCCCGACATTATGCGCGGACGGCGTCCGTCCCCGCCACATCGATCTGCGCCCGTTTGCCGTCACCGGCAAAGATACCTGGGTGCTGCCCGGCGGTCTGACCCGCGTGGCGCTGCGGGCCGGAACGCTGGTTGTAAACTCGTCGCAGGGCGGCGGTTCGAAAGATACCTGGGTGCTCGCCGAATGAACGCCATTGCCAAACCCCACAAAGTCCATCTGATCGCACGTCACGCCGAAGGCATGATCTGGCTCGCCCGCTATATAGAGCGGATCGAGAACATGGCGCGCATCCTGGACGTGACCAACACCTTCGCCCGCGATGCCGACGACACCCGCAACTGGCTGTCGATCCCGCGCATCAATGGCGACCTGACCGAGTTCTACAAGAAGCATTCCGAAGCCACGCAGCGTACCGTCGGCGAATTCTATTTGCTGGAGCCCGACAACCCCACATCCGTACAGTCCGTCATCGGTGCTGCCCGGGAAAACGCTCGGACGTTACGCGCCCTGATCTCCACCGAAATGTGGCTGCAGATCAATGTCTTCCATGGCCGAATCCGTCATTTGACGGCAGCGGACATCACGCCAGACCATTTTACCTCGGTCTGCGCGATGTTGAAGGACGGTGCCCAGGCCCATACCGGCATCACCGAGGGCACGCTGTACCGCGATCAGGCCTGGCACTTCTACATGATCGGCCGATACCTGGAACGCGCCGACCAGACGACACGATTGTTAGACACGCGCTTTCATTCCCTGGCGCCGCAATCCGATGCGGTGGACGCCGACATCGACGCCGGCCAATGGAATGCGCTGCTGCGGGCGGCGGCCGGGTATCACGCTTATCGGCGCGAACATCCCAACGGCTACAACGCGCAGGAAGTGGCCAGTTTCCTGCTGGCCAACACCGCATTTCCGCGATCCGTGGGGTTGAACCTCGCGCAGACGGAATGGCATCTGACGCAGTTGCGAACGCGATATTTCCTGCGCATGCCAGCGGCGCTCGAACGGCTGGATGCGTTGAACGGGATGATGACATACCAGAACATCGCCGAACTGACGGGGCGGAAGCTGTCCCCGTTCCTGGATTATGTGCAGCGAGAGATTGGCTCGCTGCACCAGGATATCGTCGAGACGTTCGGGGGGTAAGGCGACGCAGCGAGATAAGCCAGCCGCTTGACGGATGTCGCCGGCCTGCCATCGTCATGGCGGGCGCAGGCCCCATGAGCGTTAAAATAAGGGAGAACCGGCTTTCGGATTCCCTACACAATTCCGCATAAGGTGTTGTTGAAACACGATTTTATCTGCCGGTCATGACCGGGCGTGTTCCGGCCATCCGCGCTTCTACCGTCGGTGCGAAGATGGCCGGGACTGCGCCCGGCCATGACGGTCTCCGCTGGGACGTGGGTCAATTGAAGCGGTTATTCCCGCGCGTCTCCTAACCCCAGGGATCGACCAAAACCTTGGCATGCTTCTCGGGGTTCGCCAGGTCGGCGAACGCCCCGCTGACGCCCTCCAACCCCACGGTTCCGGTGATCAACGGCGAGACATCGATCCGGCCCTCGGCGATGTGGTGCAGGCTGTCGGCAAATTCCTGAGCGGTATAGGCCAGCACGAACTGGACGTTCAGTTGCTTGACGATGCCGAAGAACGGTTCAAATTGATCCGTTTCCATGCACACACCGACGACGACAATGCGGGCGGACGCGGGTGCGCCCTCCATCACCTGTTGGATGACCCCCGGCACGCCGACGCATTCGAAGATCACGCCCGGACGCATCTTGGGGCTGAGCCCGAAAAGCTGGGCGTAGCGGCTGCCATCGAAGCCCGCCGGTGTCGCCGCCTGCTGCCAGCTTGCATAGGGCGAGGTCTGGGCTGGATCAATCACCACATCGGCGCCCATCTTCAGCGCCAGCGCCCGGCGAACCGGTGAGTAGTCGGCGGCGATGATGGGGTGGAGGTTCTTGACCGCGAGCCCGGCGATCACCGCCAGACCGACCGGTCCGCAGCCGACGACCAGGGGAACGTCGTCTGGCGCCAACCGAGCGCTTTCCACCGCGTGCCAGCCTACCGCGATCGGTTCGGTCAGCGCGGCATTGGCGGCGGACAGGCCATTGGGCACGGGCAGCAACATGCGATCGGCCAGTGGCATGTATTGCGCGAAACCGCCGGCGATGTCGTTGGAATAGCCGATGCCTTGCACGGTCTCCCCGGCCAGCGTCATCGGCATCGAGCATACCAGTGTGCCAGGTGCCAGCCGATGCGGCGTGTT
>DAIEHR010000220.1 GCA_027353465.1 Acetobacteraceae bacterium
CGATGTTCGCCGCCGCCGGCCTTGTTCACCTCCTCCAGGCGGTGTGCGTCGTATTCCCGGATGGCCGCGGCGTCGCCCTCGCCGGCCCGGGCGATGATTTCGGGGTCGATGTGATGGACTTCCTCCAACTCATAGCCCAACGCCTGGCCGACGCGGATCGCCTCGCTGCCCAGGCGGGCGCCGAACTGGCGCAGGGTATCGTTGCGCAGGATGTCCTTGCTGATCAGGCCGGTGCAGGCGGACATGCCGTTCGCCATCGCATTGGTCACCAGCTTCGACCAACGCTCCCCCCACAGGTTGGAGGTCACCAGCGCGGAATCGGTCAGCGCGACGAGGCGGCGGACTTCCTCGGCGCGTTCGGTGATACGGCCATGCACTTCGCCGGTGCGGAACACCGTGTGCTTGTCCCCGCTTTTGCCGGCGGCGCGGCGCACATGGCCGGGTTCGCACAGGTCAACGGTGATAGAACTGGCGATGCAGCCGACGACCTTGCCCCAGCCGACCACGCCGGCGATGGTCTCCTCGTTCATGCAGTTCTGTAACGAAACGATATAGCCATCGGGGGCCAGATACTGGGCGATCATGATGGTTGCCCACTCGGTATCATATGACTTCATGCACACGAAGGCGATGTCGAACGGCTTTTCCTTCGCCGTCTGCTGCAACTCGGTCAAATGCAGCGCTCGGACTGGGGTGGTCCATTCCGGCACGTCGCGGATGTGGGACACTTTCAGGCCCTGGGCCTTCATTGTCTCCACATTCGCCGGCCAAGGATCGATGAACGTCACATCCTCGCCCGCTCGGGCCATATGGGCCCCTGCATAGGCGCCGACTGCCCCCGTGCCCATGATTGCGATCTTGTAGCCCATGCTTCTCTCCCCGACAGGTAGCTTTCCGGCGCAGTCTGCCGACCCGCGCGCGAAACGCAACCGCCTGGACAGGGGCAGGCGCGTCCTGTGGTCGTGCTTACGTGTGCCCACCTTCCAGATATGCCGCCCTGATCTCCGGCCGAGCGAGTAATTCCGCGCCGGTGCCGGCCATGGTGATGGAACCGTTGACCAGCACGTAACCCCGATGCGCCAGCCGCAACGCCTGATAGGCATTCTGCTCGACCAGAAGCACCGTCAGGCCGGTGGTGCGGTTCAGGTCGCGGATCGCCCCGAATATCTGCCGCACGACCAGCGGCGCGAGGCCCAACGACGGCTCATCCAGCAGCAGCAAGGTCGGCCGCGACATCAGCGCCCGGCCGATCGCCAACATTTGCTGTTCGCCGCCGGAGAGGGTGCCACCGCGTTGACCGATGCGCTCTTTCAGGCGGGGGAACAGGGTGAACACCTGGTCCAGCCCGTCGGTGGTATCGGTTCGGCCCGCGACTTCGGCGCCCATCAGCAGGTTTTCGTGGACTGTCATACGATTGAAGATACGCCGGCCCTCGGGCGCCTGGGCGATCCGGCGGCGCATGATCAGATGGGTCGGCCAGGCGGTGATATCCTGACCCTCGTGGACGATCTGACCGTCCCGAGCGCGTGGGCTGCCGCAGATCGTCATCATCAGGGTGGATTTGCCGGCCCCGTTGGCGCCGATCAGGGTGACGATCTCGCCCTTTTCCACCGTCAGGTCGATGCCGCGAAGCGCCTGGATCGCGCCATAGAACGCGGTGACGCCGGTCAAGGAGAGCAGGGCGCTCATGCCGGCACCTCGTCTTCCTCGCCTTCGCCCAGATAGGCGGCGATCACGGCGGGGTCGTTACGGATTTCGGCCGGGGGGCCATCGCTGATCTTCTTGCCATGATCCAGCACGACGATGTGGTCGGAGATCCGCATGACCACGCCCATGTCATGCTCGATCAGCAGTAACGAACAGCCGCCCGCGCGGATGCGCATCAGCAACTGGTTCAACTCGTCGGACTCGCGCGGGTTCAGGCCCGCCGCCGGTTCGTCCAGGCACAGCAGCACCGGGTCGATGCACATCGCCCGGGCGATCTCCAGCCGGCGTTGCGCGCCATAGGGCAGGGCGCCGGCCGGGTCATCGGCCCGCGCGGTCAGGCCGACCGCATCCAGCCAGAATTTCGCTTTCTCGATACCAGCGGCCTCGGCGGCGCGATAGCGGCCCAGGCCCAGAACGGCCAGCACGCCGAAGCCGGTCGCCGCCATCAGGGTGTTGTGTTGGGCAACCAGCAGGTTCTCCAGCACCGTCATGCCGGCGAACAGCCTGATATTCTGGAAGGTGCGGGCCACCTTGGCGGCGGACGCAATGCGGTGGCCGGGCATCGTGTGCAGTTTGTGGGAGGCGCCGCCGGGATGCGTCAGATCGATCGACCCGCCGCTGGGGCGGTAAAACCCGGTGATGCAGTTGAACACGGTAGTCTTGCCGGCGCCGTTTGGCCCGATCACGGCGGTGATGTCGCCGGTCTTGGCTTCGAACGACAGGCCATCGACGGCCCTCAGGCCACCGAACTGCATAATCAGGCCAGACACGGACAGCATCAGCCGCGGCCCTGTGCGACAAGGTCGGGGGCGATATCCTTCACCTTGTGCAGAGCCACGCTGGGGGTGCGGCCGGACACCAGGCCCCTGGGTCGCAGCACCATCATAACCACCAGCGCCAACCCGAAGATCAGCATGCGATACAGCGGCAACTCGCTGGCAATGCCGGAGAACAGGGGGCTGTTCATCTGATCGCCCAGGAAACTCAGGAAGTCGCGCAGCGTCTCCAGCCCGCCGACCATGACAATGGCGGCCAGCGCCACGCCAAGCTGGCTGCCCAGGCCGCCGAGGACGACGATGGCCAGCACGGTGGCGGATTCGATGAAGGTGAAGCTCTCGGGGCTGATAAAGGCCTGTCTGGTGGCGAAGAACGCGCCGGCGAAACCGCCGAAAATGGCGCCGATGCCGAAGGCGGTCAGCTTGGTGTTGCGGACATTGATGCCCAACGACCTGCAAGCGACCTCATCTTCACGCAAAGCCTCCCAAGCGCGTCCGAGTGGCATGCGGCGGAGGCGGAGGGACACCCAGTTGGTGAGCAGGGCGAGGCCGAGAATGACGTAATATAAGAAAATGATACGCTGGATGACGGCGGGTTCGACATTGAAGAAGCCGGCGATGGTGCCGGGGCCGCCGTCCATGCTGAGAGCCAGGCCGAACAGGGTCGGGCGGGGGATACCGGTGATGCCGTTCGGGCCGTTGGTCAGGGAGACCCAGTTGATCAGCACCACGCGGATGATCTCCCCGAACGCCAGTGTGACGATCGCCAGGTAGTCGCCGCGCAGGCGCAGGACGGGAAAGCCCAGCATGACTCCGGCGAAGGCGGCGAAGATGCCGGCGAGAGGCAGGCAGGTCCAGAAACCCAGGCCGAAATTGGTTGCCAGCAGGGCGAAGGAATAGGCGCCCACCGCGTAGAAGGCGACGTAGCCAAGGTCCAGCAGGCCGGCCAGCCCGACGACGATATTAAGGCCCCACCCGAGCATGATGTAGGTCAGGACCAGGGTGCCGAGGTCGATGTAGTAGCGCGATCCGGTAAACGGGAGGGCCACGGCCGCGATCAGCAGCAGCGGCGTCACATACTTCCCCGCTTTGGAGATTCTTTCCGCCAGCGCCGGCTTGGCGGCTAGCGAAGCCGCGCGGCCGCGGCTGCGGCGCGACAGGACGATCAGGCGGCCGAGGAACACCAAACCCACAACCACCGCCGTGGCGATGGGGCGGAGTTCCAGGTAAAGGCCGTGCTCGCCACTGGTGGTGACCAGCCCGACCAAAGGGGCGAACAGGCCGAGGGCGACCAATGCGGAGAGAAAAGCGTCGCGGAGGGCGGTCATATGGCAGCGTCGCCGTAAAGTTGTGGCGATCCATGGCTCAGGAAATGCAACGAAATAATTGAGGCATGGTCGGTGGAGATCGTCATGGCGGGCGCAGGCCGGCCATCCACGCCTTTTCCAGGACCGGCACCGCAAGCCGTGGATGGCGGGGCTGCGCCCGCCATGACAATGAGAGGCCGGTGGCCTCCGTCAAACATTCCGCCACGAGCCCTTAAATGAGCACGGGAGAGGCGTGGATGGCGGACCCGCGCCCGCCGCGGCGCAGGCGGCCTCATACTTTCTCGACCTCGGCCCGCCCCAGGATTCCGGTGGGCATGAAGATCAGCACGACGATCAGGATGGCGAAGGCGGCGACATCCTTATATTCCACGCTGAAATAGGCGGACCAGAACACCTCGATCAGGCCTATCAGCAGGCCGCCCAGAACCGCGCCCGGCAGGCTGCCGATGCCGCCCAGCACGGCGGCGGTGAAGGCTTTCACCCCGGCGATGAAGCCGATGTAGAAGTCGATGACGCCGTAATACAGCAGGAACATGAAGCCGGCGACCGCGGCCAGGGCGGCGCCGATAACGAAGGTCAGGCTGATGGTGCGGTCTGTGTCGATACCCAGCAGGCTGGCCATTTTCAGATCCTGCTCGCACGCGCGCATGGTTCGGCCCAGCGGGGTTTTGGTCACCAGCCAGGTGAAAATGCCCAGGATGCTCATGGTGATGACGACGATGGCGATCTGCATCCACGACAGGCGGACCGCGAAGCCGCCCTGGTCCATGATCTGGATGCCGCCGGGGATGATCGCCTCGATCGGTTTGACGCGGGCGCCCTGGCTGACCTGGACGAAGTTCTGCAGGGTGATCGACATGCCGATGGCGCTGATCAGCGGTGCCAGCCGGAAAGACCCCCGAAGTGGACGGTAAGCCACACGCTCGATCGTCCAGCCATACAGCGCGGCGATGCCAGCGGCGAAGATCAGCGTCAGGGCAAGGGCGAGCGGCACCGAGGTGATGCCAAGCGCGGCCAGCCCCAGAAGCGCGATCAGCGACAGGAAGGACCCGACCATGAACACGTCGCCGTGGGCGAAGTTGATCATACCGATGATGCCGTAAACCATCGTATAGCCGACCGCGATCAGGCCATAGATCATTCCCAGCGTTACGCCGTTGATGAGTTGCTGCAGGGCGTAGGCCAAGCGATCTCCGATTCCAGTGCTTGACGCAATGCAACCATGCGGGCTGCGTATGGCGCAAGGGCAAGCTGCGCGTGGAATTGGCTGATCAAGCGGGGCGTGCAGCTCTGGCCGATCGGCAGCCACCGGAACGCTATGGCTTGTGCGCGATCCGACGAGGTATCCTGCCCGGACGGGATTGGCGCGGAAAGGGCTGCCGGCGAAACTCTAACCCATCGATCCCACCCTGATCAGGAACGCGAGCCACCTTCCTGGGAGAGATCAACATCGGGACCGAGCGCCTGAAACCCAACACAGTCCCGCCCTTCCAGGCGCGAGATCGATTGATCGATCACATCGAGATCGCCCTGGTAGATGACAATTCGACGCAGCGCGCGCAGTCGGTTCAGCTCCGCTGACGCTGTCGGCCTCAAACCGGTCGATTTTCGGATCATGGCGCTCATGTAAAGAGAATACCAACCACCGAACTTCAATGGATGAAAATCGCGTGAAATGCAACCAACAAGTGCGTAACTTCATAACAAATATAATGAAACCAATTTGTAGTAAATTGTAGCGTTATGCCTGCGTCGTCACGGTCAATGGATGGCTGTGTTTAACTTAATAGACTATGTGTTCTATTTTTTAAATGGCGGCGAATTATTATTTATCCGGCACGGCATTGGTCGTCATCGCTTTCGCGAACGCGGGGCGCTGGGTTGCGCGCTGATTGTAATCAAGGACGATGTCGGCAACCGGGACGCCATAACGAACCGCCCAGGTGATGCATGTCGAAAGCAGGATATCGGCGGCGGTGAAGCGTTGGCCCATTAGGTAACCGTGTCTGCTCGTCAGCGCCCGTTCCACCGTCCGCATCTGCTTCTGGAAATATGTGGCCGCCGCCGCGTTGGCCGTCGGTGCCTCGCCGTAGATGTGGCTCAGGTCGCCATGCCGCCGCATCACGTAAAGCGACGTCGCATCCAGTTCGCTGATGATGAAGAAGCACCATTCCAGGCAGCGCGCCCGGTCGCGAACATCTGCCGGCAGCAAAGCCGTCTGTTCGGTGCCATAGGCATCGGACAGGTACGTGACGATGGCGGCGCTTTCGGTCAGGACCAGGCCGTTGTCCTGCAGCAGGGGGATTTTCTGCCGCGCGTTCAGGGCGGTGAAGGCGGCGGTGTGGGTTTCGCCGGTGCGGGCCTGGATGGGGCGGACCTGGAAACTCAGGCCAAGCTCATGCATCGCCCAGTGCGGGCGGATGGTGCGACTGGTGCCGACACCCCACAGGATGCGTTCCGTGGCCGTCACTTGGCCGCCCTGGCGGTTTTCAGTGCCGCGATCTCGGCTGGTGAATACCCCGCCTCTGCCAGAACCGTGTCGGTGTGTTCGCCGATGCGCGGCGCTGGGCCGGCGATGGCGGCTGGAGTCTTGTCAAACCGAGCGGCGGGGCGCGGCTGGCGCACCATGCCGAGGCCGGGTTGGTCGTACAATTCTATCAGTTCGTTGGCGATAACCTGGACGTTGTCCGTCACCTCGGCGCGCCTCAGGACCGGGGCGCATGGAACCTCGGCCGCGTCCAGCCGGTTCAGCCAGTCTTCGGTATGGCCGCCGGCGAGTATATCGCCCACTAGCGCCAGTCGTTCGGCGGCGTTGCGGGACCGCGCGGCGGGGGTTTTGAACCTTGCATCGTCGATCCAGGCCAGCCGGCCGATCACACCGCACAGGCCGCGCCATTCCGCATCGGACAGCGACCCGACGGTGATGTAGCCGTCCAGCGTTTTGAAGATCAGGTCCGGGCGAGGCGCTGGCTGTGGGTCGTTCTCTCGTCCCACCACGGTGTATTGCGTCATCGCCTCTGGCCAAAGGAAGCCGATCATGGTGTCCAGCATCGACAGTCTTATGTGTTGACCCAAACCGGTGCGCCCGCGGGCCACCAGCGCGGCGCAGATCGCCTGCGCGGCGTAAACGGCGGTGGTTTTGTCGGCGACGATGGTCCGGACCATGCCCGGTCGGCCGGTTGCCGGGTCGGCCTGCACGTCGGCGATGCCGGACAGCGACTGGATCACCGGATCATAGACCCGTTTCCGAACGTAAGGGCCGGTTTCCCCGACGCCGGAGATCGAGACATAGACCAGTCCCGGGTTTGCCGATCGGATCGTGGGTTCGTCGAGGCCCAGCCGCTCCATCGTGCCGGGCCGAAAGTTCTGTACCAGCACGTCGGCGCCGGCAATCAGGCGGCGCACCGCGTTTAGCGCCGCCGGCTGCTTCAGGTCCAGCGCCACCGACCGCTTGCCCCGGTTGGCGGAGGCAAACATGGCGGTGAATTCGCCATCCCCCGCCGTGCGGCGGGCGATGTCGCCAGTCGGCGGTTCTACCTTGATCACGTCCGCACCTTGGTCCGCCAGGATCATCGTGCAGACCGGGCCGGAGATGACCGTGGTCAGGTCGATGACACGGATACCCGCCAGCGGCCCATCCGTTGCGCGGGGTCGCATCACCATGTCTCCGTCCAGGGCCGCACGTCGAGTTCGTGAGTCCAGGCGTCGCGCGGCTGTTTGTGCAGCATCCAGTAGTTTTCGGCGATGGACTCAGGGTTCAGGATTCCATCCACGGCCTTGCGGGACTCATAAGTGTCGGGCGCGCGCTGCCGGGTGAAATCGGTGTCGATCGCACCATCGACGACGACGTGGGCGACATGGACTCCCTCGGGTCCGAGTTCGCGGGCCATGCTTTGAGCCAGCGCGCGCAGGGCGTGTTTACCACCCGCGAATGCGGCATAACCTGCGCCGCCGCGCACGCTGGCAGTGGCACCGGTGAACAGGATCGTGCCGCGCTTGCGGGGAACCATGACCCGGGCGGCCTCCCGCCCTGCCAGGAAGCCACCCAGGGCGCACATTTCCCAGACTTTCGTGTAAACTCTTGTGGTCGTTTCGCGGATCGGAAAGCGCACATTGCCGCCGACGTTGAACGACATCACCTCGATCGGGCCGATATCGCGCTCGATGGTTTCAAACAGTTCGGTGACCTGTTCCTCACGTCGCGCATCACTGCCGAAGGCTCTGGCTTGGCCGCCGTCCCCCTGGATGCGGCGGACCAGCGGTTCCAATTTGTCGCCATGGCGGCGGGTGACGCAGGCGATGTAGCCCTCGCGGGCGAAGCGGCGGGCGATGGCGCCGCCGGTTGAATCTCCAGCCCCGATGACCAGGGCGACTTTGGATTGTGGCATGGACGTCCTTCCATGATATTATTATGAAAGTCTGTCTGGATGCC
>DAIEHR010000249.1 GCA_027353465.1 Acetobacteraceae bacterium
CAGCATCCCGGCCGCGGCAACGCTGCGTGCAGCGGTATCGACGCCGCCGCAGAACCGTCGGAAAGCCTCCCTGGCCGCCCCTTCGCGGGGCGCCAGGGCGGTTAGCGCCGCGTCTTCGGCCAGGGTGACCATGGCTCAGGCGGCGCCGGTCTGCTTCAACACCATATCCACCAGGTCGTCACCGATCACCGGGCGGAACTTGTCGTAAATCGGCTTCAATGCCTTGGTATAGGCAGCGGTATCGACATCGGCGATCCGCACGCCAGCAGCCTTCATGGTTTCGTTTGCCTTGTCCGTCGCAGTGGCGACATCCGCCCGCCAGTAAACCGCCATGTCCTTCGCGGCCTCACGCACGGCCTTTTGCTGTTCGGGGGTAAAGGAGTCGAAGCGGCGCTTGCTGACCATCAAAGCGCCCGCGTTATAGACGAAGTTCGTCTGGTTCACTACCTTGACGATCTCTTGCATCTTGTTGGCGACCATGGAGATCGTCGGCGTCTCGATCGCTTGCACGGCGCCCTGCGACATCGCGACATAGACTTCGGAGATGTCAATCGCGACCGGGATGGCGCCCACCTGCTTGAAGGTTTCCGCGAAGATCGCGCCCGGCTGGATGCGGATTTTCAGGCCCTGCATGTCGGACGGTTCGGTCAGCGGTTTGGTGAGCGTGGTGGAGCATGGCCGCCAGCCCCAATGGCCCCAGCACAGGCCGTACACCCCGCGTTCGGGAAAGGCTTTGAACAGTTCCTCGCCCACCGGGCCGTCCAGCACCTTGGCCGCCATCGCGCCGTCGCGAAAGACATAGGGCAGGTCCAGCACCGCGCAGCGGGGCCAGATCGTGTCCATATAGCCGGTGGTGTGGGCGACGAAATCGATGATTCCGGTCTGCATGCCGGTCAGCGCGTTGACCTGGCTGCCAAGCTGGCCGGCGCCATAAACCTGTATATCCAGTGAGCCCTTGGTGCGTTCATGCACGTCGGCCGCGAACTTCTTGCAGATATCGTAAACCGGATTGGCGACCGTGTCGGCCAACGTCATCTTCAGCATGCGGCCCTGGGCCCGCGCTGTTCCAATAATTGCCGGCGCGGCCAATGCGGCGGCGATAACATGGCGCCGGCCGATGGTTGGTTCGTTCATGGAGTTCCCTCGATATCCCCGTTTCTCCCTGGGTTATGGTTGAATCATTACATCCGTCAAGACGCGCCGGTCCGTGCGGCTTTTGGTCAGGCCGATCGCTGTTGGGGGGCGTTCCTGGAGCGTGGCAGGCCGGGTGGTTGCCAGTCCGGGACGGCGGAGCGCATCGCGGCGTCAATCAGGGCGTTGATGCTGGCGACCGTGTGTGGTTCGGGCCGGGAGGTCTAGGGGCGGGGTTGGTGGCTGGGGCTGGGCTTCCATTGTTGGTTTTTAGATGGACCTAGGAAATTAGTCAATATACGTTCCTATTCCGGGGCGAGCGGGTTAGCCGCGGTTTTTGGTGCCGAGCCGTGGGGCGGCCGTCGGGCGACCGTTCGGATAGGCAACGAAATTTCGCCGATTGGCCAAGGATTGTGAAGTATATGCTCCCGCTCTCGCCGGGCTGCGTAAGTAGCGTTCGTATGCCTCTGTTGGCATGGGCCGCTGACTTCATGCAGAGTGCATAACACGATCGAAAAAAGCCAAGGGGAAGCGCCATGCCGTCCATGATGTTCGACTATATTATCGTGGGCGGTGGATCCGCCGGGTCTGTGCTTGCGAACCGGCTGTCCGCCCGGAGCCAGAACAAGGTTCTGTTGCTAGAGGCAGGCCAGGATACGCCGCACGGCAAGGTTCCGGCCGCAGTTTTGGATTCTTACCCGGGCACCGCCTACCTCAATCCCAACTACACCTGGAACAAGCTGAAGGTCACCACCGAGGTCAT
>DAIEHR010000265.1 GCA_027353465.1 Acetobacteraceae bacterium
GGCCTGATACGCGCCCACGCCAACCGCGGCGAACATGTAGCCAAGCTGCGAACAGGTCGAGTAGGCGATAACGCGCTTGATGTCGTTCTGGGTGCAGCCCACCGTCGCGGCGAACAGCGCGGTGGAAGCGCCGATGAACGTTACGAACACCATTGTATCGGGCGCGTACTCCATCAGCGGCGACATCCGCGCCATCAGGAACACGCCGGCGGTGACCATCGTCGCGGCATGGATCAGCGCCGAAACCGGGGTCGGGCCTTCCATCGCGTCAGGCAGCCACACGTGGAAACCAAGCTGGGCGGATTTACCCATCGCACCGATGAACAGCAGCATGCCGATCACCTCGATCGCCGAGAAGCTGGTGCCGAACAGCGCATAGGTGTCGGCGCCGTGCTGGGCGACCGCGGGGAAGATGGTGGCGAACTCGATCGAGCCAAACTTGAAGAAGATCAGCGCAAGACCGACCGCGAACGGCAGATCGGCCACGCGGTTGACGATAAACGCCTTCATCGCCGCGGCGCAGGCGCTGGGACGATCATACCAGTAGCCGATCAGCAGGTAGGAGCAGAGGCCGACGCCCTCCCACCCAAAAAAGATCTGCGCCAGATTATTGGCCGTCACCAGCATCAGCATGGCGAAGGTGAACAGCGACAGATAGGCGAAGAAGCGATAGCGGGGGCGGGCATCGTGGCCCATGTAACCCACTGAATAAACATGGATCAGCATTGACACGAACGACACCATCGCCACCATCACGGCGGATAGCGTGTCATAACGTAGCGCCCAGGAGACATGCAGGCGGCCGGATTCGATCCAGGTGCCCAGATCCAGCACACCCGGTTCGGCGCCGCCGGTCAGTTGGAAGAAAGCCAGCGGACCGCAGATCGCGGCAACCACCATGCCCAGGATGGACGCACCCATCGCGGCCTTGTCCCCGATGATCCGGCCCAGCAGACCGGACACCAGGGCGCCAGCCAGCGGCGCGAAAACGGCGAGAGCATAGAACATGGTCAGCCCTTCATCAGGTTGACGTCTTCAACCTGGATCGACCCGCGATTGCGGAAATAGATGACGACGATGGCAAGGCCGATCGCTGCCTCGGCCGCCGCGACCGTCAGCACGAACATCGCCATGATCTGCCCCGCGAGATCGTTCAACGCGGCGGAGAAGGCCACAAAGTTCAGGTTGACCGCGAGCAGGATCAGCTCGATCGACATCAGGATGACGATGACGTTCTTGCGGTTCAGGAAAATGCCGAAGATGCCCAGAACGAGCAGGATGGCGGAAACCACGAGGTAGTGGCCGAGACCGATGGCCATCATGAACGGGATCCCCCCCCAAGTGTCATGGCCGGGTTTAGCCCGGCCACCCACGTCTTGCGTGGTCTGGTCGAAGAACAGTCGTAAGCAGCCAAATCCAACCTAGCCATTGTTAGGTTGAGGGACAGGACGGCCAGCCCCCCGCGATCAATGATGACCATGACCGTGCCCCCCATGATCGTCGTGGCCATGGCCGGCGTGTGCATCGGCCGGTTCCGGTTCGGTTTCCTTGGGCCGCAAGTATCCGCCGGATGCCGTCGTCCCGGCACCGAGCGAAAGCGACATCATTTGCAGGGTTTCGGACACCGCACGTTCGGTTTGCGTGCGAATGTTCTGATGACGGGAGGTCTTGCGGTCGCGCAGCGTCAGCACGATGGCGCCGATCATCGCGACCATCAGGATCAGCCCAGCGGTCTGAAACAGAAACACATAGTCAGTGTAGAGGATTCGGCCCAGCGCCTGGGTGTTGGAGACACCGGACGGAACCGGCGACGTGCGCAACTGCTCGGCGGACGGTGCCAGCTTCCAGCCGCCCAGCACCGCGGCCAATTCGATGAACAGCACCGCACCGACGGTCGCCCCCGCGATCCAGTAGCGCTGAACGCCTTTGCGCAGATCCTCGAAATCGACGTCCAGCATCATGACGACGAACAGGAACAGCACCGCGACCGCGCCGACATAGACGATGACCAGGATCATCGCCAGGAACTCGGCCCCCGCGATCAGGAACAGCGCGGCGGCGTTGAAGAACGCCAGGATCAGGAACAGCACCGAGTGAACCGGATTGCGGGAACTGACCACCATGGTGGCCGACCCCAGCAGGATCGCGGCGAAAAGGTAAAACAGGATCGCGGTGATCATCTGTAGGGTGCGTCCAATTCTAGCCGGCGCGCCAGCTCCGGTTCCCACCGGTCACCGTTCGCGAGCAGCTTGTCCTTGTTATACATCAGCTCTTCCCGCGTCTCGGTCGCGAACTCGAAGTTCGGTCCCTCGACGATGGCGTCCACCGGGCAGGCTTCCTCGCACAGGCCGCAGTAGATGCACTTGGTCATATCGATGTCATAGCGCGTGGTGCGGCGGGAGCCGTCGTCACGCGGTTCAGCTTCGATAGTGATGGCCTGCGCGGGACAGATCGCCTCGCATAGTTTGCAGGCGATGCAGCGTTCCTCGCCATTGGGATAGCGGCGAAGGGCATGCTCCCCCTTGAAGCGCGGGCTGATCGGACCTTTTTCATAAGGGTAGTTGATGGTGACCTTGGGCTTGAAGAAGTAACGCAGCGTCAGCGCCATGCCGGCGACGAGTTCGCCGAGCACGAAGCTGCGCGCGGTGCGGTCGAGAAATGCCATCTAGTTGGCCCCGTTCATGATGGGGAAGAATCTGTTAAGCATTGGGCAACCACCCAAACGCCATCAACGCCCCAGCCGTCAGCACCAGCCAGACCAGCGACAGCGGCAGGAACACTTTCCAGCCCAGGCGCATCAGCTGATCGTAGCGGTAGCGGGGGAACGTGGCGCGCGTCCAAAGAAAGAAGAACAGCACCACGCAAATCTTCAGCACGAACCAGACGACGCCGGGAATCCAGGTGAACGGCTCCATATTGAATGGTGCCAGCCACCCGCCCAGGAACAGGATGGTGGTCAGCGCGCTCATCAGGATCATGTTGGCGTATTCGCCCAGGAAGAACAGCGCGAAGCTCATTGACGAGTATTCGACAAAGAACCCGGCGACAATCTCCGACTCGCCTTCCGGCAGATCGAACGGGGACCGGTTGGTCTCCGCCAGGGTGGAGATAAAGAACACCACGAACATCGGGAACAGCGGGATACAGAACCACACCGTCTGCTGCGCCCTGACGATGTCCGTCAGGTTCAGGCTGCCGACGCACAGCAGCACCGTCACCAGCACGAACCCCATGGAGACTTCGTAGCTGACCATCTGCGCGGCGGACCGCAGCGCGCCGAGGAAGGCGTATTTCGAGTTCGAGGCCCAGCCGGCGATGATGATGCCGTAAACCCCAAGCGAGGAAATCGCGAACAGGTACAGGATGCCGACGTTGATGTCGGCGATCGCCCAGCCGTCGTTCACCGGGATGACCGCCCAGGCCAACATCGCCAGCATGAAGGTCAGCATCGGCCCCATCAGGAACAGCAGGCGGTTCGAGCCGGAAGGAATGATGGTTTCCTTCATCAGCATCTTCAGCGCGTCGGCGAAAGGCTGAGCCAGACCGAACGGGCCGACCACATTCGGCCCCTTGCGGAGCTGCATCGCCGCCAGGACCTTGCGTTCGGCATAGGTCAGGTAGGCGACGCCGATCAGCAGCGGCACCAACAGGGCCAGCGCCTCAATGAAGGTCAGCAGGACGATGCCGATATCGGTGTTGTGGAAGAAATCGTACATCGGGCTACTCCGCCGCCAGCGCGGGGGCGGATTGCGCGTCCACGCAGGCCGCCATCGTCGGGCTGGACCGGCTGATCGGGTCGGTCTGGTAGTAGTTTTGGACCGACGAACCCAGCGGCGCATCGGACAGCACCGAGGGATCGCCAGCCGGGCCGGCATGGTCCGAGCAGCCGAAGCGCGCCAGATGGCCGATGCGGCCGAACACCGGATTGACCTGTTCCATCCGTTTCCGCAGGGCGTCGATGGTGTCGTAAGGCAGCGTCTTGCCAATCACGGCGCTGAACGCCCGCAGGATCGTCCAGTCTTCCCGCGCCTCGCCGGGCGGATAGACGGCCATGAAGCCGCGTTGGGCACGCCCTTCGGTATTGACGTAGGTGCCGGACTTCTCGGTGTAGGCGGCGCCCGGCAGGATCACGTCCGCCCGTTGCGCGCCAGCGTCGCCATGGTGGCCTTGATAAACGACGAAGGTGCCGGCGGCGATGCGGGATGGATCGAACTCGTCGGCGCCCAGCAGCCACAGCAGATCGACGCCGCCGCTGAACATCAGGTCGGCGGACTTGCCGTTCGGGCCGGGCACGAAGCCGAGGTCCAGCGCGCCGACACGGCCGGCGGCGGTATGCAGCACGTTGAAGCCATGCCAATCCTGCAACAACGCCCCAACCTGCGCGGCCAGACGCCAGGCGGCGGCCAGGATCGCGCTGCCATCAGGACGGGCAAGCGCGCCCTGCCCCACGATGATCATCGGCTTCTTGGCCGCTGTCAGGATTTTGGCGAAGTCGTGGGACCCGGCGTGCAGATCGGTCAGCGTTGCGGCTGAAGCACCCAGATTGGTGACCGGGTACGTAAGGTCGCTGTCGGTTCCGATCATGCCGATCGGCAGGCCGCTCGCCAGCCAGGCCTTGCGGATACGGGCGTTCAACACCGGCGCTTCACGGCGCGGGTTGGCGCCCACGATCAGCAGGGCATCGGCTTCCTCGATCCCGGCGATGGACGTATTAAAGCAGTAGAAGTCGCGGCGGGAGGCATCCAGCTTGGCACCGTCCTGGCGGCAATCGACATTGGCCGAACCCAGGCTGGCGAGCAGATCCTTCAGTGCCAGAACGCTTTCCGCATCGACCAGATCACCCGCAATAGCGCCAACGCGGTCACCGGACACCTTCTTCAGCTTCGCGGCGATGGTAGCGAATGCCTCATCCCAGGTCGCCGCACGCAGCTTGCCGTTTTCCCGCACCCAGGGGCGGTCCAGCCGGCGGCGTTTCAGACCGTCGATGGAAAAACGGGATTTATCGCCCAGCCATTCCTCGTTCACGTCTTCATTGATGCGCGGCAGGATGCGCATCACCTCGGTGCCGCGGGCGTCAACGCGGATATTGGTGCCGACCGCGTCCAGCACGTCGATGCTGTCCACCTTCGCCAGTTCCCACGGGCGGGCGACAAAGGCATAGGGCTTCGACGTCAGTGCGCCGACCGGGCACAAATCGATGATGTTGCCAGAGAGTTCGGACCCCAGCGCCTTTTCGACATAGGTGCCGACTTCCATGTGCTCACCACGGGCGGTCGCGCCCAGATCGGGCACGCCGGCAACTTCGGTGATGAAGCGGATGCAGCGCGTGCAATGGATGCAGCGGTTCATCGACGTCTTCACCAGCGGGCCGAGGTTCTTGTCGGGCACCGCGCGCTTGTTTTCGTCGTAGCGCGAGTGATCGGCACCAAACCCCATGGCCTGGTCCTGCAGATCGCACTCACCGCCCTGGTCGCAGATCGGGCAATCCAACGGGTGATTGATCAGCAGGAATTCCATCACGCCGCGACGACCCTTGCGAACCATCGGGCTGTCGGTGTGAACGACCATGCCCTCGGCGACCGGATACCCGCAGGAGGCGATGGGTTTGGGCGGGGTCTTTTCGACTTCGACCAGGCACATGCGGCAGTTGCCGGCGATGGACAGGCGTTCATGGTAGCAGAAGCGCGGGATTTCGATCCCCGCCTGTTCGGCTGCCTGAAGGATCGTCGAGCCGGCGGCGACTTCGACCTCGATACCGTCGATTGTGAGTTTCGGCATGGTCCTACTCCGCCGCCATCGGCATCGAGCGTTTTCTGTACGACGCGATCCGCTCTTCCATCACAGGGCGGAAATGCCGGATCAAGCCCTGGATCGGCCACGCCGCGGCATCACCCAGGGCGCAGATGGTGTGGCCTTCAACCTGCCGCGTCACCTGTTCCAGCGTATCGATTTCGTCCAGCGTGGCGCGTCCTTCGACCATGCGGGTCATCACGCGCCACATCCAGCCAGTGCCCTCACGGCACGGCGTACACTGGCCGCAGCTCTCATGCATGTAGAATTTCGACAGGCGGGCGATCGCCTTGATCACGTCGGTGGACCTGTCCATCACGATCACCGCTGCCGTCCCCAGGCCAGAGCGGACAGCGCGCAGACTGTCGAAATCCATCAGCACTTCGTCGCAGATCGACTTCGGGATCAGCGGCACCGACGCGCCGCCCGGAATAATCGCCAGCAGATTGTCCCAGCCGCCGCGCACGCCGCCAGCGTATTTCTCGATCAGTTCCTTCAGCGGAATACCGAGTTCTTCTTCGACATTACAGGGCTTATTGACGTGGCCAGAGATGCAGAAAAGTTTCTGTCCCGTGTTGTTCTGACGCCCCAGGCTGGTGAACCAGGACGCTCCACGCCGTAAAATGGTCGGCGCGACCGCGATCGATTCCACGTTGTTGACGGTGGAGGGGCAGCCATACAGCCCGACGCCAGCCGGGAACGGCGGCTTCATGCGGGGCATGCCCTTCTTGCCCTCCAGGCTTTCGATCAGGGCCGTTTCTTCACCGCAAATATAGGCGCCGGCGCCGCGATGCAGAAACACATCGTAGTCGTATCCCGAACCACAGGCATTCTTGCCGATCAACCCAGCCTCATACGCCTCATCGATCGCGTGCTGCAGCGCCAGGGATTCGTTGTAGAATTCGCCACGGATGTAAATGTAAGCGGCAGTCGCGCCCATCGCGAAACCGGCTACCAAGCAGCCTTCGACCAGCTTATGCGGGTCGTGGCGCAGGATATCGCGGTCCTTGCAGGTGCCGGGTTCGGATTCGTCGGCGTTGACCACCAGATAGCACGGGCGGTCAGACTGCTTGGGCATGAACGACCATTTCAGACCGGTCGGGAACCCGGCGCCACCGCGACCACGCAGGCCGGAATCCTTCATTTCCTGGATGATCGCATCGCGGCCACGGGCCAGGATCGCGGCGGTATTGTCCCAGTCGCCGCGCGAACGGGCGCCCTTCAGGAACGGATCGTGCTGGCCATACAGGTTGGTGAAGATGCGGTCTTTATCTTGCAGCATCCTAGGCCTCCGGCGCGAATTGCAGGCTGGTCAACGTGGTCGGCCCACCATCCGGCGCAGAGGTCTGCCGTCCGGCCATCGAACCCGGCGTCGGGCGCTCGCCCCGGCGCAGCGCGGCCAGCAGGGCGGTCACCTTCTCAGCGTCCATATCTTCGTAGAAATCGTCGTCAACCTGTAGGATCGGGGCATTCACGCAGGCGCCGAGGCATTCGACCTCGGTCATGGTGAATACGCCGTCCTCGCTGGTTTCGCCCCAGCCCTTGATGCCGGTCGCCTTACGGCACGCCTCGGTCACCTGGTCGGACCCGCGCAGCCAGCACGGCGTGGTGGTGCAGACCTGCAGGTGATAGGTGCCCACAGGCTTGGTGTTGAACATAAAATAGAAAGTGCAGACTTCGTAAACCCGGATCGGGGCCATGCCCAGCCGAGCGCCGACAGCGTCCATCGCCTTGACAGGGACCCAGGCGCTGCCGGTCTGCCGCTTCATCTGGCGTTGCGCGATATACAGCGCCGGTATCACCGCGCTGGCCTGCCGGCCCTCAGGATAGCGGGCGACGATTTTCGCGATTTCGGCTTCGCTTTCGGCGTCGAAGGCAAAGCTGGCCGGCTGTTCAAACGCCGATCCGTTAGATTCTGTCATGATCTACCTGTCGATCTCGCCGAACACGACATCCAGCGATCCGATAATCGCGCAGACGTCGGCCAGCATATGGCGCTTACACAACACGTCGCTCGCCTGCAGGAAGGCGAAGCCGGTCGAACGGATTTTGCAACGGTATGGCTTGTTGGTGCCGTCCGCCACCAGATACACGCCGAATTCGCCCTTCGGGCTTTCCACCGCCGTATAAGTGGCGCCGGCCGGGACGTGATAACCCTCGGTATAGAGTTTGAAATGATGGATCAGCGCTTCCATCGACCGTTTCATTTCGCCCCGTGTGGGCGGCGAGAACTTGCGGTCCTGCACCTTGATCGGTCCCGGCTTCATTTTCGCCAGGGCCTGCTTGATGATCTTGACGCTCTCACGCAGCTCATAGACCCGCATCAGATAACGGTCGTAACAATCGCCGTTGCGGCCGACCGGAATCTGGAATTCGACCTCGGCATATTTGTCGTACGGCTGGGCACGCCGCAAATCCCAAGGCACGCCAGACGCACGCAGCGGCGGCCCACTGAAACCCCAGGCCAACGCCTGTTCGGCGGAGAAGGTGCCGATATCGACCGTGCGCTGCTTCCAGATCCGGTTGTTGGTCAGCAGCGATTCGATATCATCGACAAACTTCGGAAAGGTCTCGGCCCATGCCGCGATCTTGTCGGTCAGACCGGCCGGCAGGTCCTTCGACACGCCGCCGGGACGGAAATAGTTCGCATGCAGGCGCGCACCCGACGCGGCCTCATGGAACTCCATCAGCTTCTCCCGTTCCTCGAACCCCCACAGGCTCGGGGTGATCGCGCCGACGTCCAGCGCGTAGGTCGTCAGGTTCAACAGATGGTTTAGCACGCGGGTGATTTCGGCGAACAGCACTCGGATCCACTGCGCCCGATCCGGCGCTGTGATGCCCAGCAGCTTTTCCACCGCCAGCGCGAAGGCATGCTCCTCGCACATCGGCGAAACGTAATCCAGGCGGTCGAAATACGGCACCGCCTGCATATACGTCTTATATTCGATCAGCTTCTCGGTGCCGCGATGCAGCAGTCCGATATGCGGATCGGCCCGCTCCACCACTTCACCGTCCAGTTCCAGGATCAGGCGCAGCACGCCGTGCGCGGCGGGATGCTGGGGGCCGAAATTGATCGAGTGGCTCTCGATTTCAACCGTTTTGGCGGACGGCACGATGCCTATCGTCTCACTCATGGTCAGCCTTTCGCCTGTTCGGCGGCGCGTTCGGTGAACACCTTCTCGTCGCCCGGCAGCGTGGTCATCGCCTCCCACGGGGAGAGGAAATCGAAGCTGCGGAAATCCTGTGTCAGACGGACGGGTTCATTGACGACCTGTTTGCGCTCTTCGTCGTAGCGGACCTCCACATAGCCGGTCAGCGGGAAATCCTTGCGCAGGGGATGACCCTCAAACCCGTAGTCCGTCAGGATGCGGCGCAGATCGGGCTGGCCGGAGAAGATGATCCCGTACAGATCCCATGCCTCCCGCTCCCACCACGTCGCCACCGGCCAAACGGTGTGGACCGAAGGAACCGGCAGAACGGTATCGGTTGTGGTGATGACCCGCAGGCGCTGGTTCAGCGTCACGGACAGCAGATTGTACACCACATCAAAGCGGTCCTCGCGATCCGGCCAGTCCACGCCGCAGATGTCCATCACCTGCTCGAAGGCGAAGCGGGGATCGTCGCGCAGAGTCGTCATTAGCGTCAGGATCGACTCGCGGCTCGCATGTGCCACGAGTTCACCGCCTTCGATTCGGAAGCCGGATACGCCGGGGATCGCGGCAACCGCCTGGCCCAGCAACTCCATGGGTGTGGGCGGCGGCGGTGGGGCGGCTTCGGCCGCTGCGGCGACCTCAGCCACGGAGAATGGTCCCCGTGCGGCGGATCTTCTTCTGCAACTGCATGATCCCGTAAACCAGGGCCTCGGCGGTCGGCGGACAGCCCGGGACATAGACGTCCACCGGGACCACCCGGTCGCAACCGCGCACGACCGAATAGGAGTAATGATAGTAGCCGCCGCCGTTGGCGCAGCTTCCCATACTGATCACCCAGCGCGGTTCCGGCATCTGGTCGTAAACCTTGCGCAGGGCTGGCGCCATTTTGTTGGTCAGCGTGCCGGCGACGATCATCACGTCGCTTTGGCGCGGAGAAGCGCGCGGGATGATGCCCAGGCGGTCCAGGTCATAGCGGGGCATGTAGGCGTGGATCATCTCCACCGCG
Source organism: Acetobacteraceae bacterium (assembly GCA_027353465.1). GTDB lineage: Bacteria > Pseudomonadota > Alphaproteobacteria > Acetobacterales > Acetobacteraceae > Rhodopila. The sequence goes on from DAIEHR010000265.1 coordinate 9,949, forward strand.
CAGCAGGCCAGGCCAAAGGTCATCGGCCAAAGGCTGCCGGTGCGCGCCCAGTTCACCACCTTGTCCAGATTGGCGACCAGGAAGCCCTTATCGGCGATCTCCCCGGTGATGCCCTTGATGACGGCGTCCTGTTCGGGGCCCGGTGGCAGGTGATCCCGGTTCCAGGCCAACATGGTAGCATCGCTCATGCTGTCACTCCCACTCCCCATCACTCCCACTCCAAGGCGCCCTTGCACCATTCGTAGATGAACCCGACGGTCAGGACACCCAGGAACGCGATCATCGACCAGAAGCCGAATGCGCCGATTCCCTTCAGGGACACGGCCCAGGGGAACAGGAAGGCGACTTCCAGGTCGAAGATGATGAAGAGAATGGCCACGAGGTAATAGCGCACGTCGAACCGGCGGCGAGCATCGTCGAACGCCTCAAACCCGCACTCATAAGCCGAAAGCTTTTCGGGATACGGTTTTTGCCGGGCGGCGATCAATGACCCGGCCACCATGGCGAAGGCGATACCACCGGCGATCACGAGGAACACCAGGATCGGCAGATACCCAAAGAGAACTGGCTGCATGACAAGTCCGCGTTAAGTCGAGTGGCTGCTAGTCCAGCATGGAACCAGCCGAACGCCTTTAGCGCCAGCTATCCCGTCCCGCAATGCAGCACCCAAGGACATTAGCCCCATCGCGCCAACACCGCCATAGGGGAGGAGGATAGAAATCGGCCCGAAGGCCGACGATATTTTCGATTTTCCAGGAACCGCTGCTGGCGCGAGAGACGGGGCTCGAACCCGCGACCTCCGGCGTGACAGGCCGGCGCTCTAACCAACTGAGCTACTCCCGCAGCGGCAGGAAGCGGGGTTTAGGGGGGGAGGCGAGCGGCGTCAAGCCGTTCCAGCGTGATTGGCGGGGAAAAACGCATATGTTTTGAATTTAGCCGGCCAAGCCACTGATAGAATTCAGAAACGAATAGGACGCACCGCGACGGCCTCTGTCGTGACCGCAAGCCTGCGCCAACGATCGCGGGCGAAATGCCGCGCCGGATCGACGATCAGCGCCCCGCTGCGCCGCCGGGATTAAATTTGGGAAATGCCGCGCTGACGCGACGCTGCGGGCCCTGGCGGCCCGAGGAACCCGGGGGACGGGTCCCGAGACTTGATGGTGGGCGGTGACGGATTCGAACCGCCGGCCCTCTCGGTGTAAACGAGACGCTCTACCGCTGAGCTAACCGCCCCAAGTCACGGGTGGCACAAGATGGTGCCACCCTAACGCAATCAGCCTACGGAGTCTTTCAATCCCTTGCCGGGCTTGAAGCGAACCGTGGTGGATTCCGGAATCGCCATCTCCTCGCCGGTACGGGGATTGCGGCCCGTGCTGGCTTTGCGAACCGCGGCAGCGAACGTGCCGAATCCGACCAGACGGACCTCTTCCTTCTTCTTCAGCGCCTCGGTGATGGAGCCGAACACGGCATCGACGACTTCGCCCGCCTTGGCGCGCGAGAGGTCGGTTCCGTCAGCGACCGCTGCGATGAGGTCCATTTTATTCACGGTGTTTCCCTCTCAAGTGGAAAATTTTAAGAATCGGTTTCCCGAACAGGACATCCGGAAAGCGGGCGGACACTACTGGCCGGGTTTCCGCCGCGTCAATGCTCCGACCACGAAAAGCTGGGGAAAACTGCGGCTTTCGGCCATTTCGACGATAAAATAGCGATGGCCGGGTCAAACCCGGCCATCATGAAAAAGTCAAGTTGGAGTCGCGGCTTTTTAGTGCGGCAGCGACGCGGCGGCAGGTTGGGCGGCAGGAGCGGATACCGACGGTTCGGCGGGCTCTTCCCACTCGATGGGAATTGGACGCCTGGCGAGGGCCTGGGCGATCACCTCGTCCACGTCGGCGACGGGAATCAGCTTCAAGTGCTTCTTCACGTTGTCGGGGATTTCGGCCAGGTCCTTTTCGTTCTCCTTGGGGATGAACACCGTCGTGATGCCGGCCCGCAGCGCCGCCAGCAGCTTCTCCTTCAAGCCGCCGATCGGCAGGACGCGACCACGCAAGGTGATTTCGCCCGTCATCGCCACGTCGCGCCGAACCGGGATGCCGGTCAGGATCGACACGATCGACGTCGCCATCGCCACACCGGCCGAAGGACCATCTTTCGGAGTCGCCCCTTCCGGCACATGGACATGGATGTCGCGCTTTTCGAACAGCGTCGGCTTGATGCCGAACCTGATCGAGCGGCTGCGGACATAAGACAGCGCCGCGGACACGCTTTCCTGCATCACGTCGCCCAGCTTTCCGGTCTGCTTGACGTTGCCCTTACCGGGCAGCAGCACCGACTCGATGGTCAGGATTTCGCCGCCGACTTCGGTCCAGGCCAGGCCGGTAACGACACCGACCATGTCCTCGGCTTCCGTCTCGCCGAAGCGGAACTTCTTCACGCCCGCGAACTTTTCCAGGTTCTTGCGGGTGATCGCGACCTTGGGTGTCTTTTTGGTCACGATTTCCTTGACGGCCTTACGAGCAAGGTTGGCGAGTTCGCGCTCCAGGTTCCGCACGCCGGCTTCGCGGGAGTAGTAGCGAATCAGGTCGCGGACAGCGTCTTCGCTGACGCTCCATTCGTCCTTTTTCAGGCCATGCGCCTCTCCCTGCTTGTTGATCAGGTGGCGCTTGGCGATTTCGACCTTCTCATCCTCGGTGTAGCCGGGGATGCGGATGATCTCCATCCGGTCCAGCAGCGGCTGCGGCATACGCAGGCTGTTGGCCGTGGTGACGAACATCACGTCCGACAGGTCGTAATCGACCTCCAGGTAATGATCGGCGAACGTGCTGTTCTGTTCAGGATCCAGCACCTCCAGCAACGCGGAGGACGGATCGCCCCGCCAGTCGGAGCCGAGTTTGTCGATCTCATCCAGCAGGAACAGCGGGTTGGATGTCTTCGCCTTCTTCATGCCCTGGATGACCTTGCCGGGCATGGAGCCGATATAGGTCCGGCGGTGACCGCGTACCTCGGCCTCATCGCGCACGCCGCCAAGCGACATACGCACGAAGCTGCGGCCGGTCGCCTTGGCGATGGACTTGCCCAACGATGTCTTGCCGACGCCGGGCGGGCCGACCAGGCACAGGATCGGGCCACGGACTTTCGGGCTACGGGCCTGCACGGCCAGATACTCGATGATCCGTTCCTTGACCTTCTCCAGACCGTAGTGGTCCGATTCCAGAATCGCTTCGGCGGCAACCACGTCGTTGTTGATCTTGCTGCGCTTTTTCCAGGGGATGGACAGCATCCAATCCAGGTAGTTGCGCACCACCGTGGCTTCCGCGCTCATCGGACTCATCGT
>DAIEHR010000025.1 GCA_027353465.1 Acetobacteraceae bacterium
GCAGTTCATGGAACGCATGCCGTTCAAGGTGCCGCTGGAGGTGGAAGTCGGCAGTCTCGCCGCCGGCGAGCGGCAAAAGACCGAGATTATCAAACAGCTTTATCTCGAACGAAAATTCCTGGTGCTGGACGAGCCGACATCCGTTCTGACGCCACAGGAAGCCACGGAGATGCTGGACCTGGTCCGCGGCCTCGCGCATTCGGGCACGCTGACCATCGTCATCATCACCCACAAGCTGAAAGAAGTCGCGGCATTCGTCGATGAGGTCACTGTGCTGCGGCGCGGGCGCATGGCGGGATCGGGCATGGTCAAGGACCTTGGCCCGTCCGACCTGACCGCGATGATGATCGGTGAGCCGCATGCGCCGAAGAACCCCGAACGCCGGGGTGGGCCATCCAGCGAGACAAGGTTGGCGATTTCCAGCCTGCGCACAGGGGAGGATACCGGCCGCAAGGGCCTGTCGATCCGGTCGCTGACCGTGCATGCCAACGAGATCGTGGGGATCGCCGGGGTTTCCGGCAACGGCCAGAAGGATTTGGTGGAAGTCCTGGGCGGTCAGCGGCCGATCGCCAGCGGTTCGATGCACGTTGACGGCGCGCCCTACGACGCCAGCCGCGCGCAGTCCCAGGACCGGGACGTGCGCGTACTGCCCGAGGAACCGCTGCGCAACGGCTGCGTGCCGCCCATGACAGTGGTCGATAACCTGAATCTGCGCGGGTTCGACCTCGGGCCGGGCAAATCGCGCCGCCGATGGCTGGATCGCGCTGGCATGGCAAACCGGGCGAGGGAGATGATCGCGGCTTATGGAATTCGGACGCCGTCGCCACGAGCGCCGATCGGCGTTCTGTCCGGCGGCAATGTCCAGCGCTGCGTGCTGGCCCGCGAACTGGACGGAGATGTCCGGCTGCTAATCGTCGCCAATCCCTGCTTCGGGCTGGATGTGAAAGCGGTGGCGGAAACCCGGGCCCGCATCATGGCGGCGCGCAACGCCGGAACGGCGGTGCTGCTGATCTCGGAGGATCTGGACGAAATCCTCGAACTGGCGGATCGGGTCGTTGTAATGCACGAGGGCGAGATCGTGCATGAAATGCCGGCGGAAGGCGCCGATCCGCAAGAAATCGGCCGGCACATGCTGGGCCATCACGGGTAAATTCGGGCTGCTTGCCCACCGGCCCATTACCGGCCGCGCCCTGCTGTCGCCAGGCACGGTGCTGGAACAAGCATCGCACTTGAACCTAGAGTGCCAGTGTGATCTTCTTGAAGCCATAGGCGCCGCAGAGCGCCCTGCCATAGGAGGACCGCCTTGGAACTCGGGTATTTCACAATGCCGTCGCACCCGCCGGAGCGGGGCCTTAAAGCTGGACAGGATTGGGATCTGCAGACCCTGCGATGGCTGGATGAACTTGGTTACACTGAAGCCTGGATTGGCGAACATCATACCGCGCCATGGGAACCGAACCCGGCGCCGGACCTGCTGGTGGCCCAGGCCTTGATGCAGACAAAGCGCATCCGTATCGGGCCGGGCGGCTTTCTGCTGCCCTACCATCATCCGGCGGAGCTGGCGAACCGGGTCGCAATGCTGGATCATTTGTCCGAAGGACGCCTGATGTTTGGCGTTGCCGCGTCGGGGCTGCCGAGCGACTGGGCGATGTTCAATGTCGATGGCATGTCGGGCACCAACCGGGACATGACGCGGGAAGCGTTGGACATCATCCTGCGGATGTGGGGCGATGAGCCGTCGTTCCACCACGAAGGCAAATATTGGACGGTGAACAAGCCCGAGTTGATGTTCGGCTTCTTGAAACCGCACATCAAACCGCTGCAACGACCGCATCCGCCGATCGGCGTCGCCGGTCTTTCGAAAAACTCCGACACATTGAAGATGGCGGGCGAGCATGGATTCCTCCCGCTCAGCCTGAACCTGAACCCGGCGTATGTCGGCACGCACTGGGCCGCGGTGGAAGAGGGCGCCAAACGCACCGGCCGCACGCCGCACCGGCGCGACTGGCGCATGGTGCGGGAAGTCTTTGTCGCCGAAACCGATGAAGAAGCGATGCGCCTGTCGGTCGGCGGCATGATGGGTCGCATGATGCGCGAATATTTCCTGCCATTACTGGGTCAGTTCGGATTTCTCGAATATCTGAAGCACGATCCCTCGGTGCCGGATTCTGACGTGACGCCGGAATATTGTGCCCAGCACAACTGGCTGATCGGTTCGCCCGCCACGGTCGCCGAGAAGCTGGAGCGGGTTTACAATGAAGTCGGCGGCTTCGGGAATCTGCTGGTATTTGGCTTCGACTATGCCGACAACCCCGAAGCCTGGCACAACTCCCTGCGACTGCTGAAACAAGAGGTGGCGCCACGGATCAAGCACCTGACGCCGGCGTAATCGGATCTTGATTCGGAACGCCCAAAAGCCCATTTGACTGATGTGCTTGGAACGCTGGCTTTGGGGTCGAACGATCCCTTGCCTAACGAGCGCCCCAGTCCGCGCAAGCGGGCACCTGCGGATCGCGGGTTAAATTGGGTCTGATTCTCGCTTCGGCGATAGCAACAGGGGCTGGACCGTCGGGTCCGGCCCCTTTCTATTTGTGGTCGCGTCCCGGTCGTCCATAGAGTCCTCCCTGCCGGCGGGTCTGCTCGACGACGAAGCGGAAGGTCTCGGGGGAGCCACCCTTGGGCAGGGCGCCGGCCAGATAGGCGCTTTCGATGCCGACGACCGTCGCACCGCCGGGCGGTCCCGGCATGACCTTCAGCCATACCGCCCACGGCAACGAAATCCCTGGCACCCGCTCGGTGTACAACCATTGATACCCGGCTACCGGCGCCAGACGCGCGGTGTCGAAAGACCGCGCCAGGGCCGGCAGGCGTAAACTCAGGAACCACCGGACGGGGCAGAAATAGCGGTCTTCCTCCGGACCGGTTTGGTCTCGAATACGGGATCCCAGCTCGCGTTTACCAGGCTTGTCGGTGCAACAGTGATAACTGAACCGGAACCGCAACGGGATGCTGCTGCCCTTCGGCGCGATCATAATCCGCTCGATTGGCTTCATATGCGCCAGATCGTAGTCCGCACCATCGTAGCGGGGCTTCTGCTGCCAGAACCCCAACTCACTTCCACCTTGTTCCAGACTCGCCATGCGCCTTCATAAGCCGGCAATGTTAATAAATCGGAAACTCCGTACTACCCGGGCAGTCAAACAACCGTCAGTGTTTGAGAAGCATTCTCATCATTACGATCCCTACTTGACGGATTGTCCATCTCGGCCACATTCCGCCCCATGCGCAACTTCTCCGACCTGACTGAACGCGAAATCCTCGCCCTTGCCATCGCCAACGAAGAAGAGGACGGCCGTATTTACCTGGATATCGCTGAAGGGCTCCGCACCGACTATCCTGGCAGCGCCAAGGTCTTTACCGAAATGGCGGCCGAGGAAGGCGATCATCGCCGCCGTTTGCTGGACGTGTATCGCGGCAAGTTCGGCGAACACATCCCGCTGATTCGCCGTCAGGACATCCGCGGCTTCATCCAGCACAAGCCGGTCTGGCAGATGGCGCCGATGAACCTGGATGCCGTCCGCAACCTGGCGGAAAGCATGGAGACGGAAACCCAGGGCTTCTACCGCCGTGCCGCCGCGCGCAGCGAGGACGTGACCATCCGCAAGCTGCTGGGTGACCTCGCCGACGCCGAGGTGGAACACGAACACCGTGCGGACCAGTTGACGGAGGAAAACCTTCCCGAGGACGTCCGCCGTGACGAAGACGCGCACGCCCGCCAATCATTCGTGCTGCGGGTTATCCAGCCTGGCCTCGCCGGCCTGATGGACGGATCGGTCTCTACCCTGGCCCCGGTGTTCGCGGCGGCCTTCGCCTCCAATAACACATGGGAGACGTTCCTGGTGGGGCTGGCTGCCTCGGTCGGTGCCGGTATCTCCATGGGCTTCGCCGAGGCGCTGTCGGACAACGGCAGCTTGACCGGCCGGGGCGCCCCGCTGATTCGCGGCGGCATTTGCGGCCTGATGACCACGGCCGGCGGCATTGGCCATACGCTGCCGTTTCTGATCCCATATTTCTGGACCGCCATGGCGGTGGCGATCGGCGTGGTGATTGTCGAACTGGCGGTGATTTCCTGGATACGTTGGAAATACATGGATACCCCGCCCCTGTCGGCGACGTTGCAGGTGGCTTTCGGCGGTGCGTTGGTATTCGCGGTCGGAATTTTGATCGGCAGCAGTTAACACAGCGCGGCACTCTGCCCCATACTCCCCTCCCGTGATCGCGAGAGGGGAACACATGGACTGGCCGACCCAGCAGGGCATCTACGAAGCGGGTGACGTCACCCTTCAATCTGGTGCGCGCATACGATCCGCCAAGCTGTCCTGGAAAGCGCATGGCACGCTGTCGCCGGCGCGCGACAACGTCATCGTCTATCCCACCAGCTACGGCGCCCAGCATCCAGACCTGGAATGGCTGATCGGTCCTGACAAAATCCTGGATCCGACACGCTGGTTCATTGTCATTCCCGACATGTTCGGCAATGGGCTGTCGTCGTCCCCCTCTAACACCGATAACTACCCAACGGTGGTCACTGTCCACGATAACGTGGAGGTGCAGCGCCGTGCCTTCAGGGACTTGTTCGGCATCGACCGCGTCACCTGCGTCTATGGCTGGTCGATGGGCGCACTTCAGGCCTATCACTGGGCCGCCATGTTCCCGGATGCGGTCGAACGTATCGTGGTCAACTGCGGTGTCGCCCGCACCGCCGTGCATAACCAGGTGTTCCTCCGCTCGTTGATGGCGACGCTGGAGGCAGCGCCCGAGCATGTCGGCAACGGCCGGTTCTCCTCCGAACCACGGGCGGCCAAGCGGGCTTTCGGACGAATCTATGCGGCCTGGGCGTTGAGCCAGGATTTCTACCGCGCCGGGCTGCATCTTGGGTCCGCGCCAAAGCCCAATCTGGGCGCCGCCGACCTGGAGTCATTCCTAAAGACCGATTGGGAGAACAGATTTGGCATCCGTCCCGCTGCTGATCTCTATGCCCAACTGTGTACCTGGGATGCGGCCGACATCAGCGCCAACGACCTGTATGACGGCGATCTGGAAGGCGCCTTGCGCGCCATCCAGGCCCGCGTGCTGCTGATGCCCGGTGCCACTGATCTATATTTCCGCACCGCTGACAACGAAGCGGAGCTTCCTTTTCTGGCGACCGCGTTACTGCGGCCGATCCCTAGCATTTGGGGTCATCGCGCTGGTAATCCAATTGCGAATCCTGCTGATATGCTGTTCATCCAAAATGAAGTGCGGGCCCATCTGGACCGGTGAGACCCGCACAAGATAACAGGGAGAAATGACATGACCGCTGAAATCACCAGAAGCAATCCGCCCGCCGTTGCCACACCAACCGGCTACACGCACGCGATCCAGATAACCGGGCACCACCGCCGCCTGATCATCTCGGGTCAGGTCGGCATAGCGCAAGATGGTACTGTGTCCGCGTCGCGGTAGGCACAGATCGCCCGAGCGCTGGCCAACTTGCAGGCGGTGCTGACGGCCAATGGAATGACGGTAGAAAACATCGTCAAGACCACCGCGTTCCTGATCGATCGCGAATTGCTGCCGGCTTACCGCAAGGCCCGCGCCGCGATGTTCGGCAGCCACGCCCCCGCCTCCACGCTGCTGATCGTCGCCGGTCTGGCCGATCCGCACTGGGTGATCGAGATCGAAGCCGAAGCGGTGGCCTGATATGGACCTGATCCGCCGCAATACGGTCGGGGATGCCCTCCGCCGCGCCGCCTGGCTGTATCGCGGACGCTCCGCACTGGTCTTCGGCGACCGCGACTGGTCGTTTGCCGCTCTCGATCAGGCGGCTGATCGGGTGGCAGGCCATTTCGCCGGCCTGGGGTTAAACCCCGGCGATCGAATCGCCGCATACGGTCGGAATTCCGATGCCTATTTCATCGCCTTCCTGGCCTGTTTGCGCGGTGGCTTCGTGCATGTGCTGATCAACTATGCACTGACGGATGAGGAACTGTTCTACATCGTCGGCCAGTCTGGCTCCCGGCTGGTGTTGGTCGGGGCGGGGTTGGAAGCCAACCTGAATGCGATCGACGTTCCATCGCGGCCGATCATGGACCTGATCCCCATTGCGCTGGACCCGGACGCGCCGATCGGGCAGGAACCCGACCTACAAGACGATTCCTTGGCGCAGATTGTCTATACCTCCGGCACCACCGCGGCACCGAAGGGTGCGATGATGACCCACAAGGCGATGGTGTCGCAATTTTACTCGGTGATTCACAATATGGACTATGCCGAGACTGACCAATGCCTTGCCGCACTGCCGCTGTATCACACCGCCCAGATGCACGCGTTCACGCTGCCGCAAATTCTGGTCGGCGCACGCAACATCCTGATCGAATCCCCGGCGCCGGAAACCGTTCTGCGGCTGATCGAGCAGGAGCGCATCACCTCGTTCTTCGCCCCGCCAACTGTGTGGATCAGCCTTTTACGCCACCCTGACTTCGGGAAACGGGACCTGAGTTCGCTGGAGAAGGTCTATTACGGTGCTTCGATCATGCCCGTGCCGGTGCTGCACGAACTGCGTGAGAGGCTGCCGAAGGCCCGCCCTTACAACTGCTATGGCCAAACCGAAATCGCGCCCCTGGCGACATCGTTGCGGCCTGAGGAACACGACGCCCGCCCGGCCTCCTGCGGGCGGCCGTGCCTGAATGTGCAAACTCGCGTCGTTGATACCGACATGAACGATGTGCCACCCGGCACACATGGGGAAATCGTTCATCGCTCCCCGCATCTAATGGTCGGTTATTGGAACAAACCGGCGGAGACCGCGGAAGCCTTTGCCGGCGGATGGTTTCATTCCGGGGACGTTGGCTACTTCGACGACGAAGGCTATCTGTACATCGTCGATCGCATTCGCGACGTTATCAACACCGGCGGCGTGCTGGTGGCCAGCCGTGAGGTCGAGGAAGTGCTGTTCACTCACCCCGCCGTCTCAGAAGTCGCCGTGGTCGGCCTGCCCGACGACAAATGGATCGAGGCTGTGTCGGCCTTCGTGGTTCTACGCCCCGAACACCAGACCGATGAAGCCGCCCTGATCGCCCACGCCCGGGCGCATCTGGCACCGTACAAGTTGCCGAAGAAAATCCTGTTCGTGGATAACCTGCCCCGCAATACCGCTGGCAAGTTGCTGAAACGAGAATTGCGTAAGCGACACAGCTAAAATAACAAAGGAAACGCACCCATGCTATTATTCGATTCTATTGGACCAAACCCCAAAGTCGTCCGGATGTTCATCGCCGAACGCGGTGTATCCGGCATCGAGAGCCAGAAAGTCGATCTGCTTGCCGGCGAAAACCGTCAGGAGCCCTATATCGCAAAGAACCCGACAGGAACCCTGCCGGCCCTGCAACTGGATAACGGCAGTTACCTGAGCGAAATCACAGTGATCTGCGAATATCTGGATGAAATCGCGGCCGCCGGTCCCAGCCTGATCGGATCCACCCCCGAGGAACGGGCCGAGACGCGGATGTGGATCCGCCGTATCGACCTAGGGATCATCGAGCCGATGGTCGCCGGCTTTCGTTCCGCCGAAGGGCTGAAGCTGTTCGCCAGCCGTATGCGCTGTATTCCCCATGCGGCTGACGACCTGAAGACGATCGCGAAGGAAAAGCTGGCCTGGCTGGACAAGCAGGTCGCCGGACGTACGTTTATCTGCGGCGCCCGGTTTACACTCGCGGACATCTTCCTGTTCGCATTCCTGCAATTCGCCGCAACCGTGCGGCAAGGTCTCGATCCGGCGAACACGAACCTGGTCGCCTGGTACGAACGGATGGCAGCGCGTCCAAGCGCGGCGGCGTGAATCCTTCGCCCGCGAGTCGCCGGCGGTGACCGGCCGGCGACCTGCCTCAGAAGCCCAATGGCTGGTCCACCACCGGGGTCCAGCGCTTGCTCTTGACCACCGACAGGAAGGAGTGGTTGGACGCATGATGGTTCGTTGGGCTTAGCGACAACGCGGGGCCATCGAAGATGTCATGCCAATCTTTCATGCTCTCCATCGCCCCGATGAAGCTGTCCATCGTCAGGGTGCGTCCAGCCTTCTGCAGAACGGCTACGGTAAAAGTGGCGCAGGTATAGCCAGCCTCACCCAGATAATTGACGTCGAAACCAAACCGCTTGCGATACGCGGCGGCGAAGGCCCGCACTGCTGGTTGCGGGTCGTCGGGATATCGGTAAAGCGCGGGCGCCATGGAATAGAAACCCTCGGCCGGCTCGCCGGGCGCCTCCGCGACAGCGGTGGAGTAACTGGCGAACTGCCCGCAAAAATCGACGCTCCACCCCACCTTTCGGGCGGTTTGCAGAATGATCGTGGTATCCTTCACGATCGTGCCCATGCAGATAAGGTCGCAACCGGCGTCACGCTGGCGGGCGATCGCGGCATTGAAGTCGGTGTCGGTCGGCCGGTGTGCGGTTTCCGCCGCCAGCTTCAATCCCATCGCCTGAAGCTGCGCCACCACCCCGGCATGTACGTCCCTGCCGAAATCGGTATCCTGATACATGGATCCCACGGTCTTCTTACCGCCATGTTCGACGAAATACTTCACGCCGGCCCGCATCTGGTCATAGTAAGAAGAAAACTGGCCAAATTTAAGCCTGTTGAATGGCTCGTACATCGACCTCGCACAGGTCAATGGAAAGACATTCGGGACGTTCTTCTCGAACATGGCCGGCATGACCGCGTCATTATGCGGCGTGCCGCCGTTGCCGAGCGCGAAGAAAATGTTGTCGCGGTTCAGCAGTTTGTTCATCGCCTGTACTGCCTTCGGGACAATATATTCCATGTCCTCTACTACCCATTTGATCCTGCGGCCATGGATACCGCCACCGGCATTGACCGCATCGAAGGCCATGCGCATCGCGTTGGCATTGTTCACGCCCTGAACAGCGGTGACGCCCGACAGGTCTGTCATCGTCCCGATGACGATTTCGGTATCGGTCACGCCGCGAGTCGCGGCCGCCGCTCGTCCAACGATAGCGGGTGATGCCAGAAGACTAATTCCACCGGCCAGCACACAGCGGCGCGGAAACGCGCTTGTTGTTTTCATGACGGAGGCTCCCTGACGCGGCCGGATTGTTCCAGCCGTCTTCTTGTCAGGTCATCCTGCGCCCACGCCAGGACTGGCGTAAAGCAAATTTGTAAAGAGGTTCACCCCTCCCGAACCAAGGCCCAGGAGGGTTTGCCGCGTCGGTTATCGCGGTGTGCTGGCCGCATCGATCATGGCAATCGAGTCCGCATCCAGTTCGATCTCCGCTGCTTCGACCAATTCGGCCACCTGCTCCAAACTGGTCGCACTCGCGATCGGCGCCGTCACGCTCGGTCTGGCGATCAGCCATGCCAGCGCGATCTGCCCCGGCTTGGCTTCATAACGGGCGGCAACCTCATCCAGCGCCTTGATCACGCCAAGACCAAAATCCGTCAGGTATTTCGCCACCCCGGGTCCACGCGCCCGACCTTCGATATCGGCCTTGGACCGATACTTCCCGGTCAAAAAACCGCTGGCCAATGAGTAGTATCCGATGACACCAATTTTTTCAGCCAGGCAAAGGTCTTCCAACGCCCCCTCGAACCCAGCGCGTTCCATCAGGTTGTATTGCGGTTGCAGGCTCTGATAGCGCGGCAGCCCCTTCGTGGAACTGACCTTCAGCGATTCAGCCAAACGGTCCGCGGAGAAATTTGAAGCCCCAATCTCACGCACTTTGCCGGCCTTGATCAGGTCGGCATACGCCGACAGGGTCTCTTCGATCGGCGTTTCCGGATCGTCGCGGTGCGATTGGTACAAATCGATGTAATCCGTCTGCAGCCGGCGCAGCGAATCCTCGACCGCCGTCCGCATATAAGCGCGCGAGAGCCCCTTCTTACCCGGCCCCATCTCGATGCCCAGCTTCGTCGCCAGCACGATCTTGTCGCGATTGCCGCGAGCCTTCAGCCACTTGCCGATGATCGTCTCAGACTCACCGCCGCTGTTGCCGGTATGCCAGCGGGAGTAAACATCCGCGGTGTCGAGGAAATTGAATCCAGCATCCACCCAGGCGTCCAGCAGCGCAAACGACGTCTTCTCATCGGCGGTCCAGCCGAACACGTTGCAACCGAAGGTAATCGGCGACACTTCCAAAGATGATTGACCCAGACGACGTTTTTCCATTGTTGGCTCCCCGATTTGATTGCAAATGAAATGGGCGATACCTGATGGCACCGCCCACCCCATTCGTCAATGTAACTTAAACGGCGCGGGCACGCACCAAACGGCCGGGCGTAGCGCCGGTATAGACACCGCTCTCAAACGTCGAAGCGCCGGAAACGAACGTGTTCCGGTAGCCATCGACCCGTTGCACCAGACGTCGTCCGTTCATCGGCAAGTCGTAAACGACTTCAGGAATGTGCAGGCGCATCGCCGCATAATCGATCACATTTACATCGGCTTTCTTGCCCACCGCCAACCGGCCGCGATCATGGAAGCCGAAGAAGTCCGCCGTCTCGCTGGTCTGACGCCGCACCATCGTCTCCAGCGGTAACCGAGGCCCACGCGACCGGTCACGCGCCCAATGGATCAGCATCCACGACGGCACACTGGCATCGACAATCGAGGAACAATGCGCCCCGCCGTCGGAAAGCCCCAGAATCGTGGCATCGTCCGTCAGCATCGTGTGGATGATGTCCAGATTATCCTCGTTGTAGCCAACGATGGGGAAGAACAGGAACCGCTCCGCGCCACCTGCGAGGTAATCGTAAGCAACCTCATCCGGCGTATGGTTCGTGCGGGCCGCGATCGCAGCGATGGAGTCCTTTTCCTCCGGCTCATAATTCGGCGGATCGGCCATCGGGAACATACGGTTCCAGCGGGTCACGATATGCTGGCGGAACTGCGACAGCCGGTTCAGCAGTTGCGGCGACGGCGCCTCCGACAGCACCTGCGCTCGGAATGCCGGGTCCTGCATCCGCCTGATCCGTTCCGCCACCGGCAACGCCAGCAGCGCCTGATAACTTGGCCGGATGGAGAATGGGTTCAAGGCCGTATCGATCCCCAGCATCACCCCGACCGGCCGGCCGGCAATCTGCGCGGTGACCATCGCGCCCTGCGAACGGGCCTTGTGAACCCCATCCATCAGGCGCCGCCAGCGCACCGTGTCGGTGGGCCGGTCGGTCAGCAGGAACCACACCGGGCGCCCGGTGTCCTGGCCCAGCCTGGTCATCCATTTCAGCTCTTCGGTTTCATCGTCGAAGTCGCTGTTCACCCCGAACGCACCGTGCTTCAGCCCCTTGAACGCGGAACCAATGCCAAGCAGCTCGTCCACCTCAGAATACCGGCCCGGCACCATCTCACCCGTCGGTGTCTTGTGGGAGTTGGTCCGCGACGTGGTGAACCCGAACGCGCCCGCCTCCAGCCCGGCCCGCACCGCATCGCGCATCGCCGCGATATCGTCGCCGGTCGCGGCTTCCCGCCGGATCGCCCGCTCGCCCATCACATAGACCCGCAAAGGGTGATGCGGGATCTGCGCGGCGATATCGATCGCGCGGGGCAGGTGTTCCAGCGCATCCAGATATTGCGGGAAGGTCTCCCAGTTCCATTTCAGCCCGTCCGCGAGGGTGATACCGGGAATTTCCTCGATCGATTCCATCATGCCGATCAGCGCCGAGTGGTCTTCGTTCCGCACTGGCGCGAACCCGACGCCGCAATTGCCAAACAGGATCGTGGTCACCCCGTGCCAGGAGGACGGCGCCAGGACAGGGTCCCAAGTGGCCTGACCGTCGTAGTGGGTATGGACATCGACCCAACCCGGCGTCACCAGCAGACCGTCCGCGTCGATCTCCCGCTTGCCGGGGCCGGCCTTGCCGCCGACCTGCGCGATTTTGTCGCCGTCCATCGCCACATCGCCGGTATAGGCTGGCTGGCCGGTACCATCGACGATGGTGCCACCCCTGATCACCGTATCGTGCATGAAGCCCCTCCTGGTTTCGTATTTCCTGACCGGTATGGGAAACCCGCCGAAGCAAACGGTCAAGTTTCGGGCGGCATTGCCGGGAATCCGTTTCGCAAGTACTACCCGGGAACCGTCGCTGAA
>DAIEHR010000279.1 GCA_027353465.1 Acetobacteraceae bacterium
GCCGATCTTGGCGAACCGCTTGGCGCGCCCCTGTATCGAAATGAAACCATCCGCATCGATCGTCACGATGTCGCCGGTGTCGTACCATCCATCTGGCGGCGGTTCCAGGATACCCGGCGCCGTGGCGCGCAGATATCCCAGCATCACGTTCGGGCCGCGAACCAACAGGCGGCCGCCCTGGTCGATGCCGGGAACGGGTTCCAGCCTGGCCTCGACCCCCGGCAGCAGGCGCCCGACCGATCCGGGCTTCGACCGCGGCCAAGTGCTGAGCGTCAGCACCGGGCCGGTTTCGGTCGCGCCGTAGCCCTCGAAGATCGGCTTCTTGAAATGCGTCATGTAGGCCGCCCTGGTTTCCGGCCGCACCTTCTCCGCCCCGGCGAAAATATAGCGCAGAGACTGGAAATCCAGCTCGTTCCCTTTACGCGCATAGCCCGCCAGGAACGTATCGGTACCGAACATGATGGTGGATTGCTCCGCGTACACCATCTCCGGAACGAGCTTATAGTGCAGCGGGGAGGGATACATGAATGTCCGCACGCCGTACATCAGCGGCAGCAGCGTGGCGATCATCCCGAAGGCATGGAACATTGGCAGCGCGTTGAACACCCGATCCCCCGGGTTGAAATCCACCACCGAACGCAGTTGCGCGCAGTTGGCCAACAAGGAGCGGTGGCTGTGGACCACTCCCTTCGGCGCCCCCTCCGACCCCGAGGTGAACAGCACCAGCGCCGCCGCATCGGCGTTCACCCTCGCGCCGGGAAGCCGGTCCGCCCGACGCGCCGCCAGCAGGCCACTCAGTTTGTCACGAAGTCCAATCGAAGCGCGAATATCCTCCAGGTAAATCACCCGAACCCGCCCCGAAATTCCCTCGATCAATCTCCCCAGCTTGCCCTTCTCCACCGCTCGGCGGGACGTCAGAACCGTTTCGATTTGCGCGCTGGCGCAGCAGGCCAGTATCCCCTCCGCGCCGGTGGTGAAGTTCAGCATGGCTGGGACGCGGCCTTGCGATTGCAACGCGAACACGGTGACAACCGAACCAGCCGCGTTGGGCAGCAATACGCCGACATGCTCACCCAACCGGGTGAAGGCTGCCAGCTTGCGACCCAGGATCACGCTGCCCATGACCAGCCGGCCATAGGTCAGTTCGGTCAGAGACGTGCCGCCGGTTCCGTTTGGAACGATGTCGGCGAGGATCGGAAACCCCCGGTCATACAGAGTCCTGGCCTCCAGCAAGGCGCCGAACAGACTGAGCCGCAGCCGTTCCGGACGAAACGATGCATCGACCATGATGTCCTGCATGATCCGGCCCAATGCCGCCCGTCGCACACGACCCATCACCTCCGGCGCAATCGATGGCCGAACCGGCGGCAGCACTTTCAAATACAGCCGCGGAAACCAGCGCAGCTTTAACTTGCCCTGCATGCGAGACACTTTATGGAACTGCAACCCGTCGATCCGAACCGGAACAATCGATGCACCGGCCCGATCCGCGATCATGCCTGGACCGTCATAGATTTTCATCAACGCGCCGGTTAGGGTGATCCGGCCCTCGGGGAAAATCGCCAGGCGGCGGCCCGCCTTGACGGCCTTGACCATCGCGCGGATCGACATCGGGTTCGTCGGATCGATCGGAAAAATATCCAGCACATACTTCAGGAACCAGAAACGGCGGGCCTGCGCCGTATCGATGGCGAAGACCAGATCGCCCGGTAGAAACGCCGCAACCAGACATCCGTCCAGAAACGAAAGATGATTGATCACCAGAACCGACCGATCCCCGGCCCCGGCAAGATTTTCCAAACCTTCCACCGTGGTTTTGTGGAACGTCCGGAAGTAGAACTGAAACACCGCTCGGAATACCGTCCGCGGCAGCAGGCGAACAATCCATAGTGCAACAGCGAAATTCGCCGCCGCCGCACCCTCCAGCACACGCGGCGCGGACACTCCGGCGGCGGAAAACGCGGCGACAAAGCCGGCCCCCAGCACCATCATCCCCGCGTTGACGATGTTGTTCACCGCGATCGTGCGAGCCCGGTGCGATGGTTCGGACTGTTCCTGCACGATGGCGTATAACGGAACGGAATACAGTCCGCCGCAGACCGACAGCAGCAGCAGGTCAATCAGCATCCGCCAGCCCTGGACAGAATGCAACGTAGCCGAAACGTCCGCAAGTCGCAGGCCAACAACGGTCGAGCCAAAATCCCAGGTAAAAAGCGTGATGCCGAAGGCGGCAAACGGGACAAACCGGGCGCTGACCTCGCCATGCAACAGGCGGGCGCACAGCATCGACCCGACGCCGATTCCGATTGCGAACATCGTCAGCAGCAGCGTCACCACCTGGGCGTCCGCGCCTAGCGAGTCCCGCGCGACGGTGGGGAATTCGGACAACAGTGTCGCGCCAATAGCCCAGAACCAGCTCAGGCCCAGAATCGACAGCCAAACGGTTCGGTTAGACTTTGCGTATCGAGTCATCGAAGCGGTTTCGCGGAAAATGTTCCACCCGATGCGCAGCCCGGGGTCGGCCGCCGGCGCGTGCGGCACCGCGAATGCGGACGCCAGACCGACCACCGACACGAGGACCCCCGCCGCACCGACGATGGCGGGGCCGGCATCCAGCAGTGCCAGGGCGCCCCCCGCGATCGTGCCCGCCAGGATCGCGAGGAATGTGGACGCTTCGATTAACCCGTTGCCGGCGACCAGTTCCTCGTCGGACAGGTGATCGGGCAGGATCCCGTATTTCAGCGGACCGAACATGGTCGCCTGAACCCCAAGGCCGAACAGCACCGCCAGCAGGCCAGGGACGCTGCCGGCCAGGAATGCCCATGCGGCCAGCGCCATCAGCAGAATCTCGGCCGCCTTCGTCGCCCGGATCAGCCGGGATTTATCGAAACGATCCGCCAACTGGCCGGCGGTGGCTGACAGCAGGGCAAACGGCGCGATGAACAGCGCGCCCGCCAGCGCCGCAAGGCCAGCGCCGCCGGCGCCCAGCCTGAAGATGGCCAGCACGATCATCGCGTTCTTGACCAGATTGTCGTTGAACGCCCCGCAGGTCTGCGCCAGGCACAGCGGCCCCAGCCGGCGGGAGAACAGCAGGGCGCGTTTCATGATATGATCCTCAGGCAAAGGGCGAAGAGTTCGTCGGCGTGGTCGTTCAGTCCCGTGGTCAGTCGTCCATACATCCGGAACGTCGCGTTCTGGATGATGATCCCCATAATGGCGCCCGCGATCAGCGTCGGGTTCCCCGGAGGGATGTCCCCCGATTGCATGGAGGTGGCGACCCACCGGCAGATCACCTCGACGGGGTTGCTGTCGTCCGCCCGGACCTCCGCCAGGAACCCGTGCTGGGTCAGCAGCAGGAAGTTGAACAGCAATTCGTCCTCGGCATGCAGGGCACAGATCGTGCGGACCATGGCCCTAAGCTGCTGGTGGGCGGTTCCAGCCGTTGCGGCGGCCCCGGCCAGCTTGCGGCCGTAATCGCTGTAACTGCCAAGGAACAGGGCCGCGATCAGCTCATCGCGGCTGCGGAAATGGGCGTAGAGGCTGGGTGCCTTCATCCCCACTGCGTCGGCGATGTCTCGCATGGAGACAGCGTCTGTGCCGTGTTTGACGAACAGGCGCATGGCCTCGCGCTTGATGCGGTCTTTCGATGTGACGGTTTCAGACATGATGGAACCTAACGATCGTTAGGCAGCATTGATCAGTCAGTTGCGTCCGTCAAGGGGTGGTGCGTTTAGCTGCCGCGATAGGTCGTATAGGCCCAGGCACCCAGCAGCAGCGGGATGTGGTAGCGACCTTCCGGGTCCGACACGCCAAAGCGGACGGGGATGACGTCGTACCAGGGCGGGTCCGTCACATTCGGCCAGCCGGCATAGTAGTCTTCGACATGAAAGCGCAGTTCATAGCGCCCGGTCCGCAGCGGTTCGCCGGACAACAGCGGCGCTTCGGTGCGCCCGTCGTGGTTGGTGACGGATTCCAGGATCAGCCGGCCCTCGCGGAACAGTTCGATTTTGATACCATCGGCGGCCTTCCCGCGTGCGGTATCCAACACATGGCAGGACAGGTGTCCGGCGGTTTTCGGCATCCCCGGCCCGGTCACGCGATCCACCAGACGCAGCCGGGTGATGTAGCCGATTTCGGCCAGCGCGGCGGCGCGTTCCTGGTCCGCCGTGTTGGCCAGCCGGCGTTCCAGCCCCTTCAGCACGAACGGCGGCGTCTGGCGGCGGACGCCCACGATGTAGGGGAAGCCAAACCGAGCCTCATAGGCGGCGGAGTTGGTTTCAAACGCGGCGAGGCGGTCGCCCAGGCTGGTCATGCCCAGCCCGCCTTGTTCGGAGCGCGAGGACGCGGTCAGCCCCGGATCGGCCAGCGCCTTGGGGGACAGCGGCGGATGGCCGCGCAGAAATCCGAGGCGCACATCCGCGGGCGCCGCGTGAACCGCCGCCATCAGCGCGTCGTGTAACTCGATGACCGTCGCGAATGGCCGGGAACGGGCGGCATGCTCCGCGACCCAGGCTGCATGTTCGAAAACGCCGTCCAGCGCCGTGACGAAATCGGCCACCGGCATGGCGTTCAGTTGGTCGAGCGTATGCATGGGCGAACCTTTGTTGCGGGCGACAGCGATCTTCACGAACATGGGCAGCAAGTTATGTACCACGCCGGCCTGTGTCTCCAAGGCGGCGAGGGGCTGTCGTCTGCCGGTCAAATGGTCAAATGACTACGGTTCCGCCAGCGATGCGATCAGCCGGCAATGTCCCAGGGATTGACGACCGCGACCCCGGTGCCGGCGAAATCCGCGACGTTGCGGGTGACGACAATCTTGTTGTTGACGAACGCTGTCGCCAAAATCAGCGTGTTGATGACCGGGCGGGTCCGTTCCGCCATCCAGCGGCCCCAGGTCGCGGCGACCGCGTCGTCCACCGGCAGGATGCGCGCCGAATAGACGAAGCGCAGTTCGTCCAGCCAGCGCTGAAACACGGCTGCTGCGGCCGGATCGGTGCGCTGTTTGATGGCGATGCCCTTGGCGATCTCCCCGATCGTCAGCGCGCTCAGATAGAGTGTGTTGGGCTGGGCGGCGCGCAGCCATGCCACCGCCGCCGGGGAGCGGCGGCGGGCTTCCGAAACCACGCACGTATCCAGCAGATACATCAGAATTCGATATCGCGGCCGGTGTCCGGATCGCGGCTGTTGATCGCATCGACGACGTCGTCGGGCCAGGGCACCTGACCGGGAGTTTCGGTCAGCAGGAAATCCACGAAGGACATCCGTGGCTTGATAAGTGCATCGAATTCCAGGGCGGACACGATCACGGCGGCCCGCTGCCCATGCACGGTGACGGTTTGGGGGCCGTCATCCCGAGCGCGCTTGACCACTTCGCTGAAGCGGCTTTTGGCGTCCTGTAGCTGCCAGTCCTGCACGGGAGCCTCCTATAGTCTGTCTAGTCTGACCAAATTAGGAGGCTGGATGGCATTTGTCAATCTTTCCCCAGATCCCGAGCGATTTCCGGCCGGTGCATCAGCTCCTCGATCTTCATCGCGTAATCCAGCGCCTGATCGGGGGTAAAGGTCAGGTCCGGTGCGACCCGCAGTCGCAGGGCTTTTGCGACCTGGCCCCGCAGATACGGGGTCGCTCGGACAAGCGCCGGCACCAAAGCGGCGCCATCCGACCGTCCCAGCCGTGAGAAGAATGCGGTCGCGCGTTTCAGGTCGGGGCCGATGCGGACTTCGGTGACAGTGATGGTCGATGTGGCGAGGTCCGGATCGCGGAACTCCCCACGGGCGAAGATACCCGACAGAACGTGGCGGATTTCCTCCGCCACGCGTAGCTGCCGTTGGGTAGGACCCGCCTTGGCTGGCTTCTTCAACCCGGAACCATCTCCACTTCGAAGCACTCGATCACGTCGCCTTCCTGCAGATTCTCGAAGTTGGCGAACGACAGACCGCATTCGTAGCCGCGGGCGACTTCGCGGACATCGTCCTTGAAGCGCTTAAGCTGCGTCAGCTCGCCGTTGTGGATGACCACGCCGTCGCGCAGAACGCGCACGCCGGTGCCGCGTTTGACCAATCCTTCGGTGATGTAACAACCCGCGACCTTGCCGGTCTTGGTGATGTTGAACACCTTGCGGACTTCCGCGTAGCCCAGGAACTTCTCGCGCGCCTTCGGTGCGACCTTGCCCTTGACAAGCTTTTCGACGTCATCGGCTACTTGGTAGATGATCGAGAAGTAGCGGATATCGACGTTTTCGCGCTGTGCCAGTTCGCGGGCCTGAGAGGTCGCGCGGACGTTGAAGGCGATGATCACGGCGCTGGATGCCTTGGCGAGCTGAACGTCGCTTTCGGTGATCTGACCGACGCCGGACAGCAGCACGCGGACTTTGACTTCCTCGTGCGCCAGTTTCTGCACCACGACCTGGATGGCTTCGGCGCTGCCTTGCACGTCGGCCTTGATCAGGACGGCGACTTCCTTCTGCTCGCCGGCCTGAATGCGCGCCAGCATCTGGTCCAGCGTGCCACGGGCACCGACCGCCGCCCCGGCGGCCTTTTCCTTCTGCCGGCGTTCGCGGAATTCGGTGATCTCGCGTGCCCGGCTTTCGTTCTCGACAACCACGAACGGTTCGCCGGCAGCCGGCGCCCCGCTCAGGCCCAGGATTTCCACGGGTGTCGAGGGACCCGCCATGGTCATCTGCTTGCCCTTGTCGTCCAGCATCGCGCGGACGCGGCCCCATTCGGAACCAGCCACGACAATGTCGCCCTGCATCAGGGTGCCGCGCTGAACCAGCACGGTGCCCACCGGGCCACGGCCGCGATCCAGCCGGCTTTCGATAACCGTGCCTTCAGCCGAGCGGTGCGGGTTGGCCTTCAGGTCGAGGATTTCCGCTTGCAGCAGAATCGCCTCTTCCAGCTTGTCCAGGCCGGTGCGCTTCAGCGCCGACACCGGCACGTCCTGCGTCTCGCCGCCCATGTCTTCCACGACGACTTCGTAGCTGAGCAGTTCCTGACGAACCCGGTTGGGATCGGCACCCGGCTTGTCGATCTTGTTGATCGCCACGATGATCGGCGCGTTCGCCGCCTTCGCGTGGCGGATCGCCTCGATCGTCTGCGGCATGACGCCGTCATCGGCGGCAACCACCAGCACAACGATATCGGTCACCGACGCACCACGCATCCGCATCGCGGTGAACGCTTCGTGGCCCGGCGTGTCCAGGAAGGTGATCTGCTCCCCACCCGGCATCTTCACCTGATAGGCGCCGATATGCTGGGTAATGCCGCCGGCCTCGCCCGCCGCCACGTCGGTGGAGCGCAGCGCGTCCAGCAGCGACGTCTTTCCATGATCGACGTGACCCATGATGGTCACCACCGGTGCTCGGCTGAACAGATCGTCCTCGACGTCCGCATCGCCTTCCAGGCCGAGTTCGACGTCGGATTCCGAGACGCGGCGCACGCGATGGCCGAATTCCTGCACCACCAGTTCGGCGGTGTCGGCGTCCAGCGTCTGCGTGATGGTCGCCATGACGCCCATCTTCATCAGCGCCTTGATGACCTCTGGCGTACGCGCAGCCATACGGTTGGCGAGTTCCTGCACCGTGATCGTTTCCGGCAGGATAACGTCGCGTACGACCTTCACCTGGTCGGCGCGCAACCGGTCCAGTTCCTGCTGGCGGCGTTCGCGTTCGCGCTGACGGCGAACCGAGGCCAGCGAGCGGACTTTTTCGTCCTCGCCCTCGATCGCGGCCTGAACGTCGATGCGGCCAGCTCGGCGGCGGTCGTTAGTGCCGCCCTTCGGCGCGGCAACTGGCGGTTTGCGAACCGGGGCGCCCCCAGGGCCGGGACGGCGGACCGGGCGGCCCTCGTCCTCTTCCTCGGGCCGGCCGGTGCGCAGGCGCAGCGTTTCGGTCGCGGATGCGGGCGTGGCCGGAGCCTGCGGCTTGGCCGGCTGGGCCGGTGCCTTGGCGGTCGCCGGCTGTACAGCGGCTTGCGGCTGGGCCGACGGAGGTGGCGCGGCCTGGGCAGATTCCGCCGGCGCGCGTTCGTCCGGTTCGGCGGATGGTACACGAGCGGCTGCCGCGGCCGCGGCGGCGGCTGCCTCCGCGGCGCGGCGGGCTTCCGCTTCGATCTTGTCCCGAGCAGCCTGCTCTTCGGCGAGGCGTGCCTCTTCCTCGGCGGCCTTGCGGGCCTCAGCCTCGCGGCGGCGCGCTTCCTCGGCGGCGGAGAGGATCGAAATCTTCTCCTGCTCCCGCCGCTCGGCCTCGCGCTTAGCGGCCTCGCGCTTCTGTTCTTCAAGCGCGCGTTGGCGCGCGGCCTGCTCGGTCGCGGTCAGCGCCCGGCCAGCGCCAGGGGCGGGACGCGCGGGCGGAACCGGCGCGCGAGGCGCGGGAATTGCACCGGCTGGAACCGGCGCGGGCGCACCCGCTGCGGCGGAAGGATTGCGTGCGACGGGCGCGCGTGTCTTGCGCACCTCCACCTGCACCACCTTCGAGCGGCCGTGGCTGAAGCTTTGGCGGACGGAGCCCGCGGCCTCGGTACGGCCCAATTCCAAACGCCCCGCGGGACGCAAGGAGAGCCGACCCTTGCCGCCGTCCTGATCGTTGCTTTCGCTCATGTTTATTCGTTAGCACCCGCTACATCGTTCAACGGACCGGTTTCCCGCCCCGTGGCCCTTTCGGACCCCATGGCCCTTGCGGACCCGTTCTTCAATCCGGCCAGCCTTCCCGCCTCCACGACGAGCGACTCTGCCAATTTGCCCGGCGCGATCGCGACGTGCACTACATAGTCCCGACCGAACACGCGTCCCAGGACCTCGCCCGGGAGTGGATCGATAATTGTCACGTCCGGCCCGAAACCGGACAGGAACCTGTCACGTTCCGCCTCGCTGCCGTCCGAGGCTTGCACAACCAGCTTGTAACGGCCGGTCCTTAACGCCTCGCGCGCCTTTTCGTAACCCGCCACGGCCTGCCCGGCGCGTCGGGCTAAGCCTAGACATTCGCCGATCCTTCGGACCAGCGCCGTTTCAAGCAGGACAGAAAGATCGGATGGCACCTTAACGGGGCCGCGCGCCGCCCTGGCAAATGCGCGTATCAGGTGGCGATTGTTGCCGTCGCCCTGCTTATCCTTTTGT
>DAIEHR010000282.1 GCA_027353465.1 Acetobacteraceae bacterium
CGGCCCTGGCGATCCCGATCTGCTGACGCTGAAGGCCGTAAAAGCGATTCAGCGCGCCGACGCGGTGCTGTATGACGCGCTGATCGACCCCTCGATCCTGGATCTGGCCCGCCCCGACGCCCGCCGGATCGATGTGGGCAAGCGCTGCGGCCGGCACGCCATGAACCAGGCGGCGATCAACGCGCTGATCGTGTCGCTGGCCCAATCCGGCGCCCGGGTCGTGCGGCTGAAAGGCGGCGATCCGTTCGTGTTCGGGCGCGGCGGCGAGGAACTCGACAGCCTCCGCGCCGCCGGCGTGCCGGTGGAGGTGGTTCCAGGTGTAACCGCCGCCTGCGCCGCCGCCGCGAGTCTGCAAATTCCCCTGACCCACCGCGATACCGCCCGATCCCTGCATTTCGTCACCGGGCACGGCAGCGACGGGCAGGTTCCGGCGCACGAATGGCGCGCCCTGGCCGCCAGCGGGGGCACCATCGCGGCCTATATGGCCAGGAAAACCCTGCGCCAGTTCGCGTCAAACCTGATCGAGGCCGGGCTGCCCGCATCCACGCCGGCCGTCGCCGTGGAAAACGCATCACGCCCCAACGAGACCCATGTGCATGCCACCCTGGCCACCCTGGCGGATCGGTTGGACGCCCATAATCCGGACGGCCCAACCATGGTGCTGATCGGTTCGGTGGTCGCGCTGTCCCGGGCGTTGCAAGAGCCCGCCCGCCTCGCGGCCTAGACAACCGCCATGCGGTTCCAGGCATCCAGCGCGGCGATTTTATACGCCTCGGCCAGTGTAGGGTAGTTGAACGTGTTCTCGATGAAGTAATCCAGCGTCCCGTGCAGGTTCAGTACTGCCTGACCAATATGAACCAGTTCCGTGGCCCCTTCCCCGACAATATGAACACCCAGCAAACGGCGGGTCTTCAATGAGAAGATCATCTTCATCATGCCATGGTTCAAACCCATGATGTGGCCGCGAGACGTCTCCCTGAACCGAGCGACTCCGCATTCGTAAGGGATGCCGCGGCGGCGGACTTCCTCCTCGCTCATCCCCACGGTGGAGATTTCCGGCACCGCGTAGATGCCATAAGGAAAGTAATCCGGCGCCGGCGGCATCGCGATATTGAACGCATGGCAGGCGGCGATACGTCCCTGTTCCATCGACGTGGACGCAAGGCTCGGAAACCCGATCGCATCACCAGCGGAATAAATATGCGGCACCTCGGTTTGGAACGTCGCCGGATTGACCTTCAACCGCCCGCGTTCGTCGGTTTTCAACCCGCAGGACTCCAAGTTCAGCGTATCCGTCGCACCCACCCGCCCAGCCGCATACAACAGCATCTCGGAGCGAACGCGCCGGCCGTTTTCCAGAATGGTAACCGGCCAGTCATTCTCGAATTCGATCTTCGCGACTTTCGCGCCGAAGCGGATCGCCATCCCGCGGTCGCGAAGCTGATGCGTAAAATCCTCGATCAGTTCGTGGTCGATGAAATCCAGCAGGCTGTTCCTGGACTCGATCAGCGCGACATTGACGTCCAGCGCGCTGAAGATGGTGGCATATTCCACCCCAATCACACCCCCGCCAACCACCGTCAGGCTGCGCGGCAGACGCAAAACATCTACGATTTCATCGCTGTCCAAGACGTTGTGGCCGTTGAATGGCACGTCTGCCGGCCGATACGGGCGCGTGCCGACCGCAATCATAATCTTGTCGCCCGAAACGATGCGGACGTCGCCATCGTTCAAGGCGATCTCGACCGTGTTCGGGTCGAGAAACCGACCCGTCCCATTCATGGTCTGGACTTTATTGCGGGCGAATTGATGCTCCAGCACATCGACCTCGTGATCCAGGGTCATGTGCAGGCGGGCCATCAGGTCCTTGGCCTGAATGTCTTTCTTCACGCGATACGCGCTGCCGTAGAACCCGCGTTCGCGCCATCCGGTCAGGTTCAGTACCGTCTCCCGCAGCGTCTTCGATGGGATCGTGCCAGTATGCACCGACACCCCGCCGACGCGGCGGCCCTTCTCGATGACAAGCACCGCATGCCCGAGTTTCGCAGCCTGGATCGCCGCCCGGCGGCCGGCTGGCCCGCTGCCGATAACGATAAAGTCATATCTTGTCATCACGACATGTTGCACTGCCGATAACGTCGGATGCGAGTCCAATCTGGGGCAGACGTTGGAAACAGCGTTTAGCGCGCGGTTGAACGCGGGCTAGAACTCCCCTTCGTCGGGCACCGGCGGTTCTTCCAACATGGCATCCTCGGTGTAATCAATGGCTATTTCGGTATCCAGAATCAGCACGTTTCCGCGATCCAGGCGCAGCATATCCCACTGCGTGATCCAGCCCTTGATGTATTGCCGCATCGTCCGTGAACTGGTGCGGTCCGGCGGCGGCAACGGCGGCGCCGGCCAGTCATAGGCCAATCGGTACAGCCTCAACAGCTTGTCATGGCAGGCGGACAACTCGTTGAGCCCCGGCGGCAACAGACGATGTTGCAGCACGGTACGTTCGATATGGCGGATCGCGGCGCTGGCCATCTCCGCCTCCGCGGCGCGCCCCTTCAGCACCAGCCGTTCCGGCAATTTGTCACTGTCCTGACGGGCGCTGATTACAGCCGCCACGAAATCGTCAGTGATGGCAGAGGCGGTAACAACGCCCGGGAACCGGGCTGTCCCGTTCAGTCCAAGCCATGCTCCCAGCCAAGCGTAGGATAATGCCCGCTGAAGCGGAGTATAACGGCCAATCAGTTCAATCTCGTCCAGCAAAATACACCAACCGGCATAACCTGCCGCTCGGAATAATAGCGGAATGAAACGAATAAGCTGCTCCGTCGCATCGGCCGCCCCGAGCGGCTTCAGCACGAAAGTCCTGCCCGCACCGGCCGCGGACAGCCGCGAGCGCGGCGGGAAGCACGGAGACCGCACCTTCCGCGGCCGCCCGCCGCAGGCGCTTCAGGGCCTTCACCAAAGCGGCGGCCTGTTTTTCAGCATCCGCTAACTGAAGGTCCAGCGCGGCCATCAGTTCCTCCAACCCAACAGGGCCGGGCGACTCGGGCGGGGGCGGTTCCATGCCGAAACCCTATGGCGCCTGCCGGATGGCAACAAGTAGGTAGAATCCGCCAACGCTCCGCAATTGACGCCGCCCGCATCCGGGACCAGCATTTCCGCAAAACAAGGGAGGCGCACCATGCCGTTGCCAGCGGACACCGATGTCAGCATACCGAAATACCTGCGCGACAAATACGCCATCGTCGGCATTGGGGAGACGACCTACACACGCGGTTCGGGCAAGACGACCCGCGCGCTGGGCACTTGGGCGCTGCGCAACGCGGCGGCCGACGCGGGGATCAAGACTTCCGACATCGACGGCATGCTGTCCTACTCCAACAACGACAGCACCTCCGCCACCTTCATGGCCGGCGACATCGGCGCCCGGTTGAACTTCTACATGGACTGCATCGGCGGCGGCTCCTCGACCGAAGCGCTGATCGGCATAGCCATCGGCGTGATGGAAGCCGGGCTGTGCAACTGCGTGGCGCTGTTTCGCGCGATGAACGGGTTCTCCCAGGTGCGGATCGGCGGCACGGGTGCGAGGTCGGCGGTGCCGATCAACGGCGATATGCTGCACAACCGAGCGTATGGGTGGCAAAGCGCGGGGCAAATGTTCAGCCCCAGTTTCATGAGATACATGTATGAGTACGGGACAACCCCCGAACAGGTGGCGATGGTCAAGGTTGTGCATTCAGAGCACGCGTCGAATAACCCGAAGGCCTACTACAAGAAACGCTATACCGTGGACGATGTCCTCAGCAGCCGGATGATCTGCAAACCGCTGCACTTGCTGGATTGCTGTGTCGAGACCGACAACGCTACCGCGATCATCATCACCCGGGCGGACCGCGCCAGGGACATGCGCCACACACCGGCGCTGATCCGGGGTATCGTCGGACGGTGCAACAAACCGCGCATGGATATGCACTATCAGACCGGCCCCATCGAGCGCGTCGCTGCCTATTACGCCAAAGATATCCTGTGGCCGAACGCCGGCGTGGGACCGGAGGATATTGACGCAACCGGGGCGTACGATGCGTTCACCTTCACCTCCATGCTGCAACTGGAGGATTACGGCTTCTGCAAAAAGGGCGAAGGCGGCGACTACGTCTCCAGCGGCATCACACGGCTGGGCGGACGGCGACCCAACAACACCTCGGGCGGCCATTTATGCGAGGGCTATACCCACGGCATGAACATGGTCATCGAAAACGTGCGCCAGTTGCGCCACGACATCGATGATTCCTGCCCAATGGGACCGGACGGAAAACGCCAGCACACTTACGATTATCGCGAGGGCGGTTGCCGTCAGGTGAAGGATATCGAAGTCACCGCCAATCTTGGCTGGGCCAGCCCGGGGACGACCTCCGGCATGGTCATGCGGCGCGGTTGAGGGAGGACAGGACGATGGCGATTCAAGGCAACTACATGGGTATGTCGCTGACGATCGACGACCTGGACAAGGAAAACCTGACCTACTTCCGCCATTGCGCGGACCACGCGTTCCACTTGCAGAAATGCGACGATTGCAGCCTGCTGCGCTACCCGCCCACCACCGGCTGCCCCTGGTGCGCCAGCCCGAATGCCACCTGGACGGCGGTAGAAGGCAAGGGCGAGGTGCATTCCTACGAAGAAGTGCATCAGGCCATTCAGCCCGCTTTCAAGGGTCACACCCCATACATTGTCCTGGTCGTGGACCTCGACACGCAGAAAGGCCAACCCTCGACGGATGAGGCGCTGCGCGTCGTCGGCAACCTGACCACGCCGGACGGCGTCCTGGCGTCCCCCGAACTGGTGCGCCAGGTCGGTATTGGCACCAGGGTAAGAATGGTGTTCGCCGATGTGACCGATGGGTTGTCCCTGCCGCAATGGACCATCGACACAGGCGCGACGCAGCCGGTAAAACCCTGGCGGTATCCGCTGGAGTAATATGCTTCTCGACCAGGTAACCCCGCCGCGGATCCAGGCTGTCCAAATCGTGACGGCCACGGCCATGGCGGCTTTCGTGGGGGCCGCGTTCGCTGGCAAATGGGCGACGAAAATCCGGATAGCGGTAGCGGCATTCTACATCGCCGCCGCATTTGGCTTCGTCGTGTGGTTTATGATCTAGAGGTTTGTTCAGAATCAGAATGATTTGTCGGAGGCCGCCGGCCTGTCATCGTCATGGCGGCCCTTCGACGTTGTAACCCAATCTGGACAACCACCCCCCCATGCCGGTGCGATCGCGGGCGGTATCGGTTCAGAAACGGCGAAGCGAACAATTATCTCGGTCGGAATACTGGCCTTGTCGTCCGATTCACCCGGCGAATTGGCCGCCCCGCGTTAACTCTTCAGTAACCTCTGTGTGGCACTCTTCGCAAAGGAAGAGTCCAACGCAGATCAGGAAGGCGATTTCGCAAATGCACGCAAATGAAAGCAACCTGAACGATCTCTCGCGGCTTGTCATCGGCGGCGGGTTCACCGTTCCCATTTTCTTGAAAAAGTTTATGAGAATGCCTTGGCGCACGAAGTATGCAAAGCCGGGCTCGCCGTTAAGCACCAGCGAAGCCTTGCGGTAACCTACGATGGCATAATCGCCGGCGAATATGTGGCGCACCCGATCGTCGAACGGGCGCCGCTGGTTAAGTCAAAGGCCCTAAATGCACTGAACCATACACTTCACGCCCAGCGCATCAACCATCTTAAGGCTACCGGCCCGCGGCTGGGTTTGCTGCTCAGCTTCGGCACGAACGACTTGAAATCAATCGGATAGCCAATGCCGTGCAAACCGCCCCATCTGCGCACTCTGCGGAATCAGCCTGCTGATCCGCGTTAGATTCGTGGTTTCTCACGAACGCCACCACAACCTCCCATGCCCGCCCTGACGACATCTCCCGGTCTTGCGTCCGTTCGAGCGGCTATTTTCTAACCAAACCAGGCCAACCGTCGCTTTCCCGCGATCCCGGCAACAATGCCTACCGTTTCCTCGCCCGCTTCCCCTATAGTCATCGATGTGGCACGGCACGGCCCGAAAGGCTGTTGCCCGGATCGCCCTTGGATCGGATAGAAGTCCGCCGGCATCCTTGAGTCCCCCGGACAGTTGCGTTCCGATCGCTCGGCCGGACCACGATCCGGCCCAATGGCTGGCTCCCGGACATTCGTCCGCGGGGCCTGCTTTCGATTCAACCCGGCGGAACCCAACCGCCTGCCGACCGACAGGAGACGCCTAAACAAAAAAACAATACAGGGAGCTATCCACAATGATCCGACCGAACGGACTGTCACGCCGGGGTGCCCTTCAGCTTGGGGCCGCGACGGCCGCGCTGCCACTGGTGCATATCCGCACCGCCGGGGCCGCGGGAAGAGTGAGTATCGGCTTCTGGGACCACTGGGTACCCGGTGGCAATGACATCATGCAAAAGCAGGTCGATACCTGGGCCGCCAAGAACAAGGTCGAAGTCCAGGCCGACTTCATCACCGGCAACGGCAACAAGCTGGGGATGACCGGCGCGGCAGAGGCACAGGCCAAGGCCGGCCACGATGCACTGGCGTTCTTCAATTGGGATGTGCACAACTACGCTGACGCGTTGGAACCAATCGACGACGTGATGGGCCGCCTGATCGCCGCCAACGGACAGCCCAACCCGACCTGCACCTATCTCGCGAAGCCGAAAGGCCACTGGGTCGCCGTCCCGACCAGCAGCGGCACCCAGACCAAGCCGCCCTGCGCCCGCATCGGCTGGTTCAAAACGCAGGGCCTGGATCTGCAGGCGATGTATCCGGCCCATCCGGGCAAAACCGGCCTTCAGGGCGAATGGACCTGGGACTCCTTCCTGAAATACGCCGAAGCCGCCCGCAAGGACGGACTGACCTTCGGCCTGGGCATGGGCGGCAACAACAACACCGACGGCATCGACATGCACGGGGCCCTGTTCCGTTCATTCGGGGCAACATTGATCGACAGCGAGGGCGCGATTCAGTTGGACTCGCCCGAGGTGCATCAAGTGCTGGAATTCGCCCGGCGCTTGGTCAAATTCTATCCCGACGACGCCGTCAGCTACGACGATGCGTCCAATAACCGGGCGCTGATCGCCGGGAAATCGGCGCTGATTTTCAACCCGCCATCGGCCTGGGCTGTCGCCAAGCGCGATGCACCGGCGGTGGCGGCGGATTGCTGGACGTTCCCCGCCCCCAAGGGACCAAAAGGCCGCTTTGTCCCGACCGCCAGCTTCTTCTGGGGCGTTTACAACTTCAGCCCGAACAAGGAAGCCGCCAAGGCCCTGATCGAATACCTCATGCAGCGCCCGCAGGTAGAAGCTCGGTGTAACGCGGTCGCCGGCTACGACCTGCCGCCGTACGAAAAATTGTTGGACTTTAAGATCTGGGAGGACGTGGAGCCGCCGAAAGGCACGGTTTACAATTATCCGATCAGGCCTTGGCATGACCAACAGGCCAGCCTCACGGCCTCGGAAGCATCGCCCGACGTCGCGGTGCAGATTTACAACCGCGCGATCCACAATCAGATGCTTGCGCGGCTGAAAGAGGACCAGACCATACCGCAAGTCGTCGCCTGGGCGCGCGATGAACTAGAGGGGTTCACCCGCTAAACCGAGCCAGGAGATGGGAAAAACCGGCGACGCGCGCGAGCGGCGTTGCGCCGCGTCCCGGCACCCGTTAGCGTGGCTTAGGCCGATCGCGGATGGCGGCTATAAGAACAAAGCGGCGTATTACGCCGAATTGCCAGGGAGAAGCATGTACATGACGTGGCGCACGCGCCGTCTGAGGTCTGGTTCGGGGCGCTTACTCTCATCTATGCAGGATGGGTTTTGGCATGGATAGTTGTCCATACGCCGAGTGATGGTTGACCAGTCGTAATCCCTAACAACCGGGTACCCCGGGAAGGACGCCAAGTGACGACGCCTAAAATGACCAAAATCAATTCTGGGGCCACGACCCGCCGCCGCGCGCTAAAGCTGGCCGCGGCCTCCGCCGCCTTGCCGCTGGTGCATATCCGCACCGGACGCGCGGCCGGAAAGGTATCGATAGCATTCTGGGACCATTGGGTTCCGGCCGGCAACGCGGCGATGCAGAGGCAGGTCGATGCGTGGGGCGCGAAGAACCAGGTGGAAGTCCAGGTTGACTTCATCACCTCCAACGGTTCCAAAAACATCCTGACGATCGCGGCCGAAGCCCAAGCCAAGACCGGTCACGACGTGCAGGCGTTCCCAAGCTGGGAGGTGCATAACAATGCCGACCTGCTGGAGCCGATCGACGACGTGATGAAGCGGCTGACCGATAAGTACGGCCAGGTCAACGATGTCTGCAACTATTTGGCTAAGGTCAAAGGCCATTGGCTGGCCGTCCCGACCAGTTCGGGCACTCAGTATAAAGGCCCGTGCGGCCGGATCAGCGTATTGAAGGACAAGGCTGGGCTGGATATCGTCGGCATGTATCCCGCAAAGGCTGGTCATACCGCCGCGTCGGATACCTGGACCTGGGACGCGCACTATCAGGCCGCCGAAGCCTGCTACAAGGCTGGGATGCCATTCGCGATCGGGTTGGGCCAGACCTCCGATTCAGTGGACTTCGCAGGCGCGCTGTTCGCCGCTTTTGGTGCCGAACTGGTCGATAAGGACGGCAACATTACCATCAAATCCGACAAGGTCCGCGCGGTTCTGGAGCATGCTAAGAAACTGGTCAAAGTGCTTCCCGACGATGCGGTCAGCTTCGACGACGCGTCGAACAACCGCGCGCTGATTTCCGGCAAAAGCGCGATGATCTGGAACCCGCCGTCCGCCTGGGCTGTCGCTAAGCGCGACGCGCCTCAGGTGGCAGCGGATTGCTGGTCGTTTTCCGCGCCATCGGGGCCAGCTGGGCGTTTCCTGCCCTACCTCCCGTTTTTCTGGGGCGTCTGGAGCTTCAGCAAGAACAAGGGAGCGGCCAAAGACCTGATCGAGGCGCTGCTGCAACGCGAACCGGTCCAGGAGCGTTGCGATGCAGTGGCCGGATACGACGTGCCGCCGTTCAACTCGATGCTCGATTTCAAAGTCTGGGAGGACGTCGAGCCGCCGAAGGGCACGGTTTATAATTACCCGCTGCGCCCGTTTCACCACGCCAAGGCGCACATCGCGGCTTTGCCGGCGCCCCCGGAAATCGCGGTGCAGATTTACAACCGGGGGACGATGCCGACGATGATGGCGAAGCTGAAAAGCGGCCAGACCGTTGATCAGGTCATCGCCTGGGCCAGTGACGAATTGGAAGGCTTCAACCGCTGATCCAACGAAGGATGCGCCGGTAACGACCGGCGCATCCGAATTGACGACGGTTTTGGGAGGTAAAATAGAATGGCAGACGGCACGAACGTCCCGGTTGGCGGCCTGGCCGCGGCAAGCCCGAAAGGGCGGAAAACCGCCATGCAGAAATTCGCCCAACGGCGATCGACCACGGGCTTTCTCCTGTGTCTGCCGTTGATCCTGCTGGTCGCCTGCTTCGTCGTTTATCCGGCCTTCTACGCCATCTACCTCAGCATGCTGAATAAGAAGATGACGGCGTTCGTCGGGCTGGGGAATTTCCAGTTCCTGCTGAAACGCCACACGTTCCAGTTGGTGATCTTCCAAAGCTGCCTGTTCGCGATCACCGCCGTGGTCTTGAAGGCTCTGCTGGGATTCACCCTGGCGCATCTGATGCACAACATTCCTGGCAAGAACCAGAAAATCTGGCGCGGGCTGCTGCTGGTGCCCTGGGTCATTCCCCTCGCGCTATCCACACTGACGTGGTGGTGGATGTTCGACCCGTCTTACTCGGCGTTCAACTGGGTGCTGAACCAGTTCGGCTTCGCCAACGTCCCCTGGCTGGGCGTCGGCTGGATTGCCCGCTTTTGCACCATCGCCGTCAACGTCTGGTACGGCACGCCGTTCTTCATGATCATGTATCTGGCCGCGCTGAAATCGGTCCCCGAACAACTGTATGAGGCTTCGGCGATCGATGGGGCCAATGCGGTGCAGAAACTGTTCTTCGTCACCCTGCCGATGATGCGCAACATCATCTCCATCACCGTGCTGTTCAGCCTGATCACCACCTTCGCCGACTTCGACATCGTGCGCATCCTGACCGCCGGCGGCCCGCAGGACATGACGCATGTGTTCGCGACGTATGCCTTCCAGGTCGGCATTCAGTCCGGCGACATACCGCTGGGCGCGGCCGATAGCCTGTTCATGTTCCCCATCCTGGCCTTCGCGGCGTTCTTCGTGCTGCGCGGCGTCACCAAGCGCACCAAGGAGATCGCGGCATGAGCGCTTCCGTCGCCGACCGCCGCAATGCCATCGCGGCCAAACGCGGGAACAGCCTGCGCAACCAGCGTCTTTGGGCGCTGTGGGGCAGCTACATCGCCTTGGGCATATTCGTGGTCATGTTCCTGGTGCCGCCGTTCTACACACTGATGACCAGCCTGAAGTCGTCAGCGGAAATCTCGGCCCAGGTCGGCAGTCCATGGCTGGTCAGGCATCCGACCCTGGAGAATTTCTGGTACCTGATCACCTACCCGAACTTCCAGCGCTACTATCTGAACTCGGTGATCGTCACCATCCTCACGGTTTCAGTGTCGATGGTGATTTCGGTTCTGGCGGCGTTCAGCCTGTCACGCATGGGGTTTTGGGGCAGTCAGACGCTGTCCACCAGCGTGTTCCTGACCTATCTGGTTCCGCCGTCGCTCCTGTTCATCCCGCTGTTCCAGATCATCGGGCAGCTTGGGCTGATCAATAATTTCTGGTGCCTGGTGATCCTGTACCCGACCCTGGCGGTGCCGTTCTGCACCTGGATCATGATCGGCTATTTCAGCTCAATTCCCAAGGAACTGGATGAGGCCGCGCTGATCGACGGCGCCGGTTATCTGCAAATGCTGTGGAAAATCTTCATCCCCGTAGCAATGCCCGGAATCATCGCCGCGACGATCTTTGCCTTCACCGTGTCTTGGGGCGCCTTCCTTTATCCGCTGGCATATCTCTACACGTCCAACCAGATGGTGCTGACGGTCGGGATCATCTCCGACCTCATTCGCGGCGACGTGTTCCAGTGGGGCAAGATCATGGCGGCC
This sequence comes from Acetobacteraceae bacterium, assembly GCA_027353465.1. GTDB lineage: Bacteria > Pseudomonadota > Alphaproteobacteria > Acetobacterales > Acetobacteraceae > Rhodopila. Next base: position 11,114 of record DAIEHR010000282.1, read on the forward strand.
TGTCTGCTGGCATCGCTGCCGCCGATCGTTATCTATGCGTTCCTGATGGACTACTACGTCGCGGGCCTGACGGCTGGCGCGACCAAGGGCTGAACTTTCGATTATCAATGGGCGGCCGGTCCGGAACCGGCCCCAACCCTTACCGAGGAAACGGAATAACCATGGCTGAAGTCTCCGTCCGCAAGGTCGTCAAGGAATACGAGGGTGGCGTCCAGGCGGTGAAGGGTATCGACCTGGACATCGCCGACCATGAGTTCGTCGTGCTCGTCGGCCCGTCCGGCTGCGGCAAGTCCACCACGCTGCGCATGATCGCGGGCCTGGAGGAAATCACCTCCGGCGAGATCTGGATCGGCGGCGATGTCGTCAACGACGTGCCGCCGCGCGATCGCGACATCGCGATGGTATTCCAGAACTATGCGCTGTACCCGCACATGAGCGTGTTCGACAACATGGCGTTCGGGCTGAAACTGCGGAAGTTCCCCAAGGACGAAATCAAACGCCGGGTCGATGATGCCGCCCGCATCCTGGATATCGTCCCATTGCTGGACCGCAAACCCAGGGCTCTGTCCGGCGGCCAGCGTCAACGCGTGGCCATGGGCCGGGCGATCGTGCGCAACCCCAAGGTCTTCCTGTTCGACGAACCCCTGTCGAACCTGGATGCCAAGCTGCGCGTGCAGATGCGCACCGAGATCAAGAAGGTTCACCAGGCCATTCCGACTACCACCGTATATGTGACGCATGACCAGATCGAGGCGATGACCCTGGCCGATCGCGTCGTGGTGATGAACGGCGGCGTGATCGAGCAGGTCGGCACGCCGCAGCAACTGTATCACAACCCCGCCACTCGTTTCGTCGCCGGATTTATCGGTTCGCCGGCCATGAATTTCCTGCCATGCCGCGTTCAGGACGGGGCGAACGGTGGATTAGCCGTGCGCATCACCGACTCCATCATCGTGCCGATCCCGCCGGCCCGGGCCGATCGCTACGGTGCCTATAAGGGTAAGGAGATGGTTCTGGGCATCCGCCCGGAGCATCTGTTCGAGCATCACGACCAGGGCAAACCCGGCTGGACCCGAGTGGATCTGCCGGTAGATGTGGTCGAGCCGATGGGCATGGAGACGATGGTTCATTTCTTTGTCGATGGCAGCCCGGTCTGCGCCCGCATCGACCCCGCGACGCATGCCGCACCTGGGGAGATGCTGCCGCTGACCGCCGATCTGAACCAGATGCACCTGATGCTGCCCGATACCGGCAGGGTTGTCTGAAAACCCCGGCTATGACCCGAGACGTCCGCGGCGAGACCGTCGCTCCGACCGGGACACGGTCGGAGCAGACTGTCATGGCGAGCGGCCGGAGATTTCCGTCAGACGATTCGGATATTTCGTCGCAACCCCTCATCCCGGTGTCGATCGTCACCGGCTTCCTGGGCAGCGGCAAGACCACGCTGATCGGGCGCATCCTGCGCGATCCCGGTTTCGGGCGCACCGCCGTCATCGTCAATGAATTCGGCGAGGTGTCGCTGGATCACGACTTGATCGCCAGCGCCGACGATTCGGTCCTGACGCTGAACACCGGCTGTCTGTGCTGCGCCATTCAAACCGATCTGGCGAAGACGCTGCTGGATCTGTTTGAACGCCGAGCCGCGGGGTCGGTGGAATACGACCGGGTGCTGATCGAAACTTCCGGCCTGTCCGATCCAGCCCCGATTCTGCAAAGTATGATCGGCGACAGCGCGGTGGCCCTGACGCACGCCGCCCCATCTGTCGCGACCGTCGTCGATACCGTCCACGGCGTGCAAACGCTGCGCGAACACGATCAGGCCCGGACCCAGGTTGCCGTTGCCGATGTGATACTGCTCAGCAAGACCGACCTGCGGCCGCCCCCCGACGACCTGATCGAACAGCTTGCGATACTGAACCCGAACGCATCGCGCAGCACCACATCGCAGCCGGCGACAGCGGATTTGTTTATGGCCGAACCGGCCGGGGACAGGGGACAACGCCTGTCCGCCCTGCCTCGTCAACCGCCCCACGCCGGGATCGACACGTTTACCGTATTGCGGGACCGCCCCATGCCGGCCCTGGCACTGACCATGCTGCTGCAAGCGGTGGCGGAGCATTGCGGCGCGCGCATGCTTCGCATGAAAGGCCTGGTGTCGATCGCCGAAATGCCCGGGCAGCCGGCGGTGATCCACGGCGTGCGCCATGTGGTCAGCGCGCCCGTGTTTCTGGACCGCTGGCCAAGCGAGGACACAGCAACCAGGATTGTGTTTATAACCAAGGGCGTGCCGCGGTATTTCGTATCCCGGCTGCTGGACGCGATCGAGGCAGAGGTGCGGGAGGAAATCCAGGCGATCAGTCACGGATAACCCCTATCGGCCCCAAGGTCCTCGGCTCGGCGCCGCCTGCCATCTTGCACGAAACGGTTCCCCCCCATAAGCAACACGCAACAGCCTAGGAACCCATCCATGCTCTCGCGCCGCACCCTGCTGGGGACCACCGTGATGTTGGCCGCACCCGCCATAACACGGGCGCAGCAGACACCGATTCGGATTGGCGAGATCAACTCCTATTCCGCCATTTCGTCGTTCACCCTGCCCTATCGCAACGGCTGGCAGCTCGCGGTCGAGCAGATCAACGCCGCCGGTGGCGTTCTGGGCCGTAAGCTGGAGGTCATCAGCCGCGACGATGCGGGCAAGCCGCAGGACACGATCCGCCTGGCCGGCGAACTGCTGGACCAGCAAAAGGTGGACATCCTGGCCGGCGGCTATCTGTCCAATGTCGGCCTGGCGCTGTCCGACTACGCCTTGCAGCGCAAGAAGCTGTATGTCGCCGGCGAGCCGTTGTCCGACGCGATGGTGTGGGACAAGGGCAACCGCTACTGCTTCCGCCTGCGGCCCTCGACCTACATGCAGGCGGCGATGCTGGTGGAGCAAGCGGCCAAACTATCGGCGAAACGCTGGGCCACCGTGGCGCCGAACTACGAATACGGTCTTTCGACCGTAAAATGGTTCAAATCGCTGCTGGGTACCAAGCGCCCGGACGTGGAATTCGTGGCGGAGCAATGGCCCGCACTCGGTAAGATCGACGCCGGCGCCACCGCCGCCGCACTGGCGGAGGCCAAGCCAGATGCGATCCTGAACGTGACCTTCGGGCCGGACCTGACCAACTTCGTCCGCCAGGGCAACACCCGGGGCCTGTTCGAAAACCGCTCCGTCGTCTCCGTCCTGACCGGCGAGCCGGAATATCTGGAGCCCTTGGGCGATGAAACCCCAGTCGGCTGGATCGTTACTGGCTATCCCCAGGCACAGGTCGAAACCAAGGCCAACCAAGCGTTCATCGCTGCATACAAGACCAAGTTCGGCGCCATCCCCGGCATGGGGTCCGTGGTGGGCTACACGTTGATCAACTCGATCGCCGCCGGCATCAAACGAGCCGGTTCCCTGGAGTCCGACAAGCTGGTGGACGGCTTCAGCGGTGTGTCATTCGACACTCCGTTCGGGCCGGCGTCTTATCGCGCACTGGATCACCAGGGAACGCTTGGGACTTTCGTCGGCAAAACCGCGGTGAAGGACGGCAAGGGCGTCATGGTGGACTGGCACTACGCCAACGGGGCTGACTACCTGCCGACGGACGCGGTCGTCAAAACGCTGCGGCCGAACGCCGGATAGCGGTTTGTGACGCGAAGTGGTTAAGGCCTGCGGCGAAATAAGCAAAGCGCTTGTCGGGAGCCGCCGGCCTCTCATCGTCGTGGCGGGCGCAGGTCACCCGGTGCCCCGATTTTGACCTTCATCGCCATCCAATTTCTGACCGGTCTCTCCGGTTCCGTATCGCTGTTCCTGATAGCGGCGGGACTAACGGTGATCTTCGGGGTCACACGGATAGTGAATTTCGCCCATGGCAGCCTGTTCATGCTGGGCGCCTATCTCGGCTGGAGCCTTCTGACCCGCCTGCCCCCCACACCGGTCTGGTTCGCCATCGGGGTCCTCTCGGCCGCCGCCATCGTCGCGGTCATCGGCGCGGCCCTGGAGACCACCCTGCTGCGCCGCCTCTACAGCGCGCCGGAATTGTTTCAACTGCTGGCCACGTTCGGCGTCTTGCTCATCATCCAGGACGTGACGCAATTGCTGTGGGGACCGAACGACCTGTCGCTGCCGCGCGCAGCCTGGTTAAGAGGCTTCGTCACGATTCTGGACGCGCGGTTCCCGACCTACGATCTGGCGCTGATCGTCATCGGCCCGCTGGTTCTGCTTCTGCTTCTGCTGCTGCTCCGGCACACCCGCTTCGGGATGCTGGTCAGAGCCTGCACCGAGAACCGCGATCTCGCCGCCGCTCTGGGAATAAACCAGCGGACTCTCTCCACGACCATTTTTGCCCTGGGCGCCGGTCTTGCCGGGCTGGGCGGCGCGCTGATCCTGCCGGATACATCGGCCAATGGACAAATGGACCTGTCGGTCGTCGTCGAGGCATTCGTCATCGTCGTCGTCGGCGGGATGGGCAGCGTGACCGGCGCGTTTCTCGCCAGCCTGCTGATCGGCGAACTGCAGGCTTTCGGGATCGTCCTGATTCCGAAAGCAACGCTGGTGCTGATGTTCGTGACCATGGCGCTGGTGCTAAGCTTTCGGCCTAATGGTCTGCTGGGTGGTGCCGTTTTCTCGCCGGGCTATCGGACCATTCGGCGGATGTTTCCCGAACCGTCGCGGTGGTTGTCGGTCCTGGCCGGGACCTTGTTGCTTGTCGCCGCGACCGCGCCATTCTGGCTGCCGCCCTACCCGTTGACGGTCCTGACCGAAATGCTGATCGCGGCGCTGTTCGCCTGCGGGCTGCATCTGATGATGGGACCGGGCGGCATGATCAGCTTCGGTCACGCCGCGTGGTTCGGCCTGGGGGCTTACGCCTCCGCCCTCTCGGTCCGCGCGCCCCTTCCGATCGCCTTTCTCGCCGCGCCGGTCGCCGCCGGCCTGATCGCGGGGTTATTCGGCTGGTTCATCGTGCGCCTGTCCGGGGTCTATCTGGCGATGCTGACACTGGCCTTCGCCCAGATCGTCTGGGCGATCGCGACCCAGTGGACCTGGCTGACCGGCGGCGACGACGGTATTCTGGGCGTGTGGCCCACCGGACCGATCCCGTTCTACTGGTGGGTGCTGGCGCTGACCTCCGGCGCGATCTGGCTGTTGCAGCGATCGGTGCGCGCGCCGTTCGGCCTGGCGCTGCGGGCGGCGCGCGACGAGCAAAACCGAGCGGTGGCGATAGGATTGCGGCCGGTTCGGTTGCGGGCGGCGGCGTATGCCCTGTCCGGGGCAGCAGCAGGGTTGTCCGGCGGATTGTTCGCGTTCCACTCCGGCAGCGTGTTTCCAACCTATGCCGCGATCGGCAAATCGATCGATGGATTGCTGATGATCCTGCTGGGCGGAATCGAGACGGTGGCTGGCCCCATCGCCGGTGCCATCGCCTATACCGG
>DAIEHR010000304.1 GCA_027353465.1 Acetobacteraceae bacterium
GGGGCCGACCAGACCCACCGCCTCCCCTTTGGCGATGTCCAGGTCAACACCACGCAATATGTTGACCGGGCCGGCGGCGGACGGCACGGTCAGAAACAGGTCCCTGACCCGCACCAGCGGCTTGTCGGGGATCGGAGAGCGGCGAATGAGATCCATATCTGTTGTATATTGGCACGCCGCGCGGTGGCGAAAGGGCTGGTGTGTCCTGGCAGCGGTTTTGGCAATGCGATGCCGCCGTGCGACCGGGGGTGCCGTCAGAGGCGGCGAAGGTGCCCGATGGGGTCGCCCGGGACAAACGGCCTCCGTGGGGCTGGCACTGATATTGGCGGCGACCGCCCCGGCCCTGGGGGCGCCCGCGCGGCTGCTGGTTTTGGGGGATTCGCTGACTGCCGGCTACGGCCTGCCGCATGAAGATGGTTTCGAGTTCCAATTGCAGGCGGCGCTGAAGGCGCACGGCCACGACGCTGTCATCGTCGATGGGGCGGTATCAGGCGACACCAGCGCCGGGGGCCGCGCCCGCCTGGAGTGGACGCTGGCGGATGGAGCCGATGCCGCAATCGTGGAATTGGGCGCGAATGACGGGTTGCGCGGACTGGACCCCAAGGACATGGAGGCCAACCTGACCGCGATCCTGGACTCGCTGGCGTCCAGGCACATCCCGGTACTGCTGACCGGCATGTATGCCCCGCCGAACCTTGGGCCGGACTATCAACGGGCGTTCCGGGCGGTGTTCGACCACCTCGGCAAACGGCCGGGCGTGCTGTATGATCCGTTTCTGCTGGATGGCGTTGCGATGCACCGCGACCTGATCCAGGCTGACGGCCTGCATCCAAATGCCGAAGGCGTAAAACGCGAGGTTGCCCGACTCCTGCCGCTGGTGGAACAGTTGCTGGCCGAGGCCCACCCCGCATGAGGTTGACAGGATGAGACTGTTTGTCGCCCTGGACCTACCTTGGGAGTTGCGGGACCGGCTGTCGTCCCTGGCGGGCGCCGGCCTGCCGGGCGCTCGGTGGGTGCCCCCAGAGAATTACCACCTGACGCTGCGGTTCATCGGCGAAATGCCCGGACACCGAGCCGAGGATATCGATATCGCGCTGGCGAGCCTGCGAACCCGGGCATTTTCCCTGACGATGTCGGGCGTCGGCACATTTGCGAAAGGTGGCCGGAGTACCGCGCTGTGGGTGGGCGCGGAACGCAACCCACGGTTGGGCCACTTACAGAATAAGATCGAGACGGCGCTGCAACGCTGCGGCCTGGAGCCGGAGCGCCGGCGCTTCCAGCCACACGTCACGCTGGCCAGGCTGGACAACGTGCCGGAAGGTAAGCTGGTGTCTTACGTCCAGGCGCATAATCTGTTTCGCGCAGATCCGGTGCCGGTGGAGCACTTCACATTATTCAGTTCAAAGTTGGGAAAAGATGCTGCGGTATATACCCCTGAGGTGGAATATGGGTTAACGTAATTAAAGCTTATGAACGGAGTCTGTCATGGAAGACCGTAGCGACCTTCAGCGTTTCGTATTGGCGCAAGATCCGGTCTATAGGCAGGTTCTCGCTGAACTTTGCGCCGGTCGTAAGCGCACCCATTGGATGTGGTTCATCTTTCCGCAGATCGAGGGGATTGGGCAGAGCGAGATGAGTCATCGCTTTGCGATTTCATCGATTCAGGAGGCTGCCGACTATTTGCACCATCCAATCCTCGGGCCGCGGCTGATCGAGTGCACAGGACTCGTCAACAAGCTTTGGGGGCATACAGCTTACCAGGTGTTCGGCGATATCGACTGCCGGAAGTTTCATGCGTGCATGACACTGTTTTGTCGGGTCGGTGGCCCGGTGTCCGTATTTCACGATGCGCTGGGGACATACTTCGACAATCTGGAGGACGAGGTCACTGCCCGCCTACTCCTGGATCATAGTGCCGAACGGAGTGTGTAACGTACTCGCTACACCAGGCGGATGGATAGATTGCTCCAACCGGCGTTGACAGTGTCACACCGGACCGTAACCACCCTGGCGCAAATCTGGTTCAGGATCGGCTGCGGCGATCCCGGCGTTGACGGCTCGCGCGAAGACAGCGGGGACTTCGCGCGGCCATAACGCGAGAGCCCGACCTTCTGGTGTCAGATTACCGGGTGGTTTCTCGTCCACCCGGGATGCGGCGTTAAGCCAGCGTAAACTTGGGCAGCGTGACATCCTCCGTCACCGCGTCGAACACCACCTTGACCGGGGCGCCCATGCGTAGGTTCTCGGTTTTGTCCACCAGGTTGCTGACCATGACCGGACCCTCCTCCAGCCGCACGAGGCACACGCGGTAGGGCAGATCGTCCTTGAATCCGTCCCAATAGGCCCGGTGCATGTCGATCCAGGATTCCAGCGTCCCCTTCCCCGAGGATTCCACCCAATCCTGATCGCCAGCGAGGCATTTCGGGCAGACCGGACCCGGCGGAAACCGGGTGTCACCGCACGCGGGACAATGTTGCAGCAGCAATTTTCCCTCCTTTGCGGCGGACCAAAACGGCTTGTTCAATGTGTCCAGGCGCGGCAGCGGTTTGTTGTAGCTCATCGTGACGATCCTCCCTTAACCGCGCGTATAGATGATTGAGCGGGTGCAAGGCGTGGACTGAACATACTGCACGACCTCGCAGTCGGGAATTTGCCGGGCGCCGCACTCGCCGCGAAGCTGGCGGACCGCTTCAACATTCAAGGCCCACCCCTGCATATAGGAGTTGGACAGGTGGCCGCCGTCGGTATTCACGGGCAAACGCCCACCCAGGGCCAACGCCCCATCCTCCACATACGATCCCGACTCACCTTGTCCGCAGAAACCCAGGCCCTCCAAGCTGAACAGCACTGTCGGCGAGAAATTATCATAACACATCAAGGCGTTGACGTCCTTATGGGTCACCCCGGCCATCTGATACGCCTGGTTGCCCGCCGCGCTGATCGCCGGGTACCAGAAATCCATGTCGAAATTGGCAATCGACGACTGACTGTATGTGTCCTGACCACCGAAGCCCGAGATCATCACCGGCGGTTTCTTGAAGTCCTTCGCTCGTTCCTTGGACGTCAGGATCAGGCAAACGGCGCCGTCGTTGATCAGGCAGTAATCCAGCAGCCGCAATGGGGCGGTGATGAAACGCGCGCTTTCATGGTCCTCAATGGTGATCGGATTGCGCATCACCGCATCCGGGTTCAGGCAGGCGTGATAGCGGATGGCGACCGATACCTCCGCCAGTTGCCGCGTGGTCGTGCCATACATCTCCATGTGGCGGCGGAAGGCCATGGCGTGGGCGGCACCGGGCGAGGTGAAGCCCCACGGATCCCAGGTTCCGGGGCTTTCGTCGCCGCCGTAGTTCACCCGGCGGGACAGGCCGATATTCGCGTAGAGCAGAACGGCATAATTGCACAGTCCGCTGGCGATGGCCGATGCGGCCTCGATAATTCCCATTCCGGACATGCGTCCGTGGCCCGGTAGCGTGACGGTCCAGCGGGGATTGATGCCCAGCACCTCGCCCATACGCGCGTAATACGGAATGCGAGACACCAGCATGCCGTCGATCTGGTTCTTGTCGATGCCGCAATCGTTGACGGCGTTACGGAAGGCTTGCGCGGCCAGGCCGTAATCGTCGGTTTCCGGGAAATTGCCGTATTTGGTGTTGCCGACCCCGATGACGGCGATTTTGTCTTTAAGCTCGTTCACGTCGAACATTCGCTTCCTCCAAGCGGACCGTTGCCGCGCCGTCTGTTGGCCTCTGCGTCATGGCGGTAACCATCCGCCTTCCGCCGCGATCCCTCAAGGCGTCATGGCACGCCCGCGCCTGCCATGACGGGTATTGAATGTGACGGACTACCCCAACCACACTTGGCGCGGCGAAAAGCCTAGAATCCGACCCGGTCCCCGCCCTTCAGGCTGAGCATTTGCCTGGCCTCGGCCGGGGTGGCGATTTCCAGGCTCAGGTCTTCCAGGATGCGGCGGATCTTCGATACTTGTTCGGCGTTCGACTTCGCGAGTTGGCCCTTGCCGATGTACAGGCTGTCTTCCAGGCCCACGCGCACGTTGCCGCCGTTGATGCCGGCCATCGTGGTGAACGCCATCTGGTGGCGCCCAGCGGCCAGCACCGACCATACGTATTGATCCCCGAACAACCGGTCCGCGGTTTCCTTCGCAAACAGCAGGTTACGCGGCTCCGCGCCGATGCCGCCGGTGATGCCGAAGATCGACTGCACGAACAACGGCGGCTCCACGATCCCACGATCCAGGCAATAGGCCCGGTTATACAGGTGACCGATGTCGTAGCACTCAAATTCGAACCGCGTGCCGTGGCCCTTGCCTAACTTCTCAACAATGCCTTCGATGTCCTTGAAGGTGTTTCGGAAAATGAAATTGTCGGTGGCGTCCAGATAGGGCTTCTCCCACGGGAACTTCCAGTTCGTAATCTTGTCGCCGGCGCGGGAGATGTTGAAGTTCATGCTGCCCATGTTCAGGCTGCACATCTCCGGCTTGGCAACCAGCGGGGCGGCCAGGCGCTCCTCCAGCGTCATGGTCAGGCCGCCGCCGGTGGTGATGTTGATCACCGCGTCGGTGCTCTGCTTGATGGTGGGCAGGAACTGCATGAACACCGCCGGGTCCGGCGTGGGTGAACCATCGACGGGGTTGCGGGCATGAAGGTGGATGATTGCGGCGCCGGCCTCCGCCGCCTCGATCGAGGAGCGTGCGATCTCCTCCGGTGTGATCGGCAGGTACTCCGACATGCTGGGTGTGTGGATGGCACCGGTGACGGCGCAGCTGATAATGATCTTGGCCATGGCGATTCCCCTTCGGAGGCTAACGTCAAGTAGTTTGCCGCAGGGTCGAGAGAAGGACCAGAGGGCGCGGGCCGCGCGGCCGCCGGATCGGCGAGCGGCGACGGGTTAACGTGTTGCTGGCGATTGACTGGCTGCCTCAAGCCACGGAGGCTATATCCGCGTGGGAAGAAGCGTCTCGCATGACCGCAAATATAGGCTCAGGCTTCGGGCAATTCCGTGGGCACCCGGTGTGACGACCTGTCCACGATCCGCGCCCTTTACCGCACACCCCAGTCTGAGCAACCTCCAACCCAATCGCCAACAGGAGTGAAATTCATGATCCAAGGAATCCACCGTTATCCCCCGATGGACCGGGTCACCTACGGGATCCCCCTGGCCACGGCCCTGGCGGACGAGGTGGCGCGGCTGAACGCCAGGGCGGTCTATGTCATGGCCAGCGGCACCCTGAACCGCGAAACCGATGTCATCGACAGCGTCCGCCACGTTCTCGGCAACCGCCTCGCTGGGGTTTGCGCCAAAATCGGCGCCCACACGCCGCGCGTTGACGTGGTAGCCGCGGCCAACGAAGCGCGCGCCGCCAAGGCGGACCTGATCGTGACAGTGGGCGGCGGATCGGTCACCGACGCCGCCAAGATGGTCGGCCTGTGCCTGGGCAACGATGTCACCCGGCCGCGGGACCTGGACCGGCTCCGCGCCATCGTCACGGCGGACGGCAAGACCGAACGGCCGCCGGTCAACCCGCCATCGGTGCGATCCATCGACGTGCCCACCACCCTGTCAGCCGGAGAATTCACCCCGTTCGCCGGCTGCACCGACACCGAACGGAACGTGAAGGAAAGCTTTGGTCACGCGCTGATGATGCCGCAAGCGGTGATCCTGGACCCGGCGATCACCGTCCACACGCCGGAATGGCTGTTCCTGTCCACTGGAATCCGAGCGGTCGATCATGCGGTGGAAGATATCTGCTCGATCAATCCGACACCGTTCTCGGATGGCATGTCACTCCAGGCGCTACGGCTGTTATCGGCCGGCCTGCCCGCCGTAAAGGCCAACCCCGCCGATCTGGACGCGCGCCTGAGTTGCCAGCTTGGCGCCTGGATGTCGATCATGGGATCGCAAAACGGGGTCGCCAAAGGCGCCAGCCACGGGATCGGCCATGTGCTGGGCGGCACCGCGCATGTTCCGCACGGCTACACCTCCTGCGTGATGCTGCCGGTGGTGCTGCGGTTCAACGAACCGGTCAATGCCGAACGCCAGCGCTGGGTCAGCGAGGCTTTGGGCCGCCCCAACGACAGCGCCGGCGATGCGGTGGCGGCGCTGATCGCCAGCCTGGGCCTGCCGGGAACCCTGCGCGATGTCGGCGTGAAGCCGGAGCAACTGGACGAAATCGCGGCGGGATCGATGCACGACCGCTGGGTCCACACCAATCCGCGCAAGATCGACGGTCCTCCGGCCGTGCGCGCCCTGCTGGACGCAGCCTGGTAGGGCTACAGATACCTTGCCCCGGCCTCTTCCGCGAAGCGGCCGGGATCGCCCTCCCAAACCACCCGGCTATGCTCGATCACATACACCCGGTCGGCATGCGGCAGCGCGAACGTCACGTTCTGTTCGCCCAGCAGCACGGTGATGTCGGTAGTCTGCCGCAACGTCTCCATCGCTTTCGACAACTGCTCCAGGATCACCGGCGCCAGCCCCAGCGTCGGCTCATCCAGGATCAGCAGTTTCGGCTTCATCATCAGCGCCCGAGCGATGGCGAGCATTTGCTGCTCACCGCCGGACAGGGTTCGAGCAGCCTGGGTCTGGCGGGATTTCAGGATCGGAAACAGGTCGAACAGCCAGTTCAGCTGCTTCGTCGCCTCCTGCACCGTCTGGTGCTGGCCACCGAGGTCCAGATTCTCCCGCACCGACATGTCGCCGAACAACTCGCGGGTTTCCGGGCACTGCACGATCCCGTCGCGGGCGATCCCGCCGGGGGTCTTGCCAGCCAACGGCTTGCCACGCCATTCAATCGACCCGGAATGCGGCACAAGGCCGGAGATGGCGTTGAACAACGTCGTCTTGCCCGCGCCGTTCAGGCCGACAACCGAAACGAACTCGCCTTCGCCGACATGGATCGAGACGTCGTCCAACGCCGTCGCCTTGCCATACAGCACGCCCAGGCCGCGCACGTTCAGCAGCGGCGTGCGGTCCTTGCCGGCGCGATCAGGGCGCGCGGCCGTTTCGATCTTGCCGCCCAGATAGACCCGGCGAACGGTTTCGTTGCGCATCACCTCTTCGGCGCTGCCCTCGGCGACGTATTCGCCCAGATACATCGCCAGCACCCGATCGACCAGCGCGCCGACCCCCTTCACGTTATGATCCACCAACAGCACCGCATGCCCATCTGCTCGGAAGCTCGCGATTAAGTTGGAAAAATCAGCGACTTCGCCAGAAGTCAGGCCGGCGAAAGGCTCATCGACCAGCACCACTTTCGGGTTGCGGGCGATCGCCTTCGCCAATTCCAGCCGGCGCAGATCGGCGAACGGCAGCGTACGCGGCAGCCGGTGCATCACCGCCGACAGCCCCACCCGAGCGGCGATCTCCTCCGCGCGACGGGTAACGCCATGGTCGGTCGCCAACATCAGCAAATTGTCCGGCAGCAGCGCCAGCTTGATATGCTCCAGGATCGTCTGCCGTTGCAGCGGATGCGAATGCTGGAACACGATGCCGACACCCTGGCGGGCAATGCGGTGCGTCGGCCACCCGGCGACATCGATGCCGCTGAGCTTCACCGACCCGGCGTTCGGCTTCTCGATCCCCATGATGCACTTCATCACGGTGGACTTGCCTGACCCGTTGGGCCCGATCAGGCCGAGGATTTCCCCGGCATTGATGGTGAACCCGATATCCTTGACCGCGACCAGGCCGCCGAAGCGCTTGGTCAGGCCGGAGACTTCCAGAAGCGCGCTCATTCGCGGCCCCCCGATTGCAGAATTCGGCCCATGAAGCCACCAGGAAAGAACAGGATCACCACCAGGGCGACGGCGGACACGACGAACGTGGCCAGTTGCCCCAACGGCCGCAGCAATTCGCCCGCGCCGATCAGGAAGATGGCCCCAACGGCGGCGCCGATGATGGTGCGCCGCCCGCCCAATACCGCCGCGATGATGACATTCACCCCGACCGCGATGTCCACCACAGTGCCAACCGAGGCGGTACCCATGTAGAAAATCAGCATAGCGCCGGCCAATCCGGAAAAGAACGCGCTGATGCAGAAAGCCGCCAGCTTGTGCTTGGCGACATTGAAGCCCAGCGCGGCAGCCTCGGTCGCATTCTGGCCGCTGGCTTGCAGGATCAGCCCGACCGGTGATTGTGCCAGCCCAAACAGAATGGCGCCGCTGACGGTCATGAACACAAGCGCGTAGTAATAGTTGGTATTGTCGTCGATCGACAGCACGTCGGGCAGATCCAACCCGATCTCCCCGCCAGTGATCCCGGCGAACAGTACGATCATGTTCTGTAGCAGCAAAACCGCCACCAGTGTAACCAAGCCGAAGTAAGGCCCGGTCAGCCGCAATGCCGGGACCGCCAGAGCCGCGCCGGCGATCACCGCGGCGAACGCACCGGCAACCAGACAGGCCGGGATCGGCCACAGCCAGTAGTGGTTCAGCAGCGCGGCGGTATAGGCACCGATACCGATCAGGAAGCTGGGGCCGAAATTGACCTCGCCGGCGAAGCCGAACAGCAGGTCCCACGACATGGCGAACACGGCGTAGTAATACGCCAGCGTCAGCAGGCCCAGGATATACCCGTCAACGCCCAGCGGCAGCAGTGCCATGACGATCAGCGCCGGGACGGCGATCTGGAAAGTGCGAGAACGCAACATCGTCTATCTCCTCCCCAGCAGGCCTTGCGGCCGCAGATAGACCACCAGCACCAGCAGCAGCAGCACCGGCACGGTGCGGATAGACGGGGACACCAGATAGGCTGTCATCGTTTCCAGATAACCCACGACATAGGCCGCCATCAGGGAGCCGGACACACTCCCCAGGCCGCCCAGCACCACGATAGAAAAGGCGCTGGCGGTCAGGGTGCCAGCGTTGCCGGAACTGACGCCCAGGAAGGCGCCCAGCAGCACGCCGGCGATTCCGGCCAGGATGCCATAGATCGCCCACACCAGGACGTAGATGTTAGACATCTCGAACCCCAGCAGTGTCAGGCCGCGCGGGTTCATCGACGCGGCCAGTAGCGACTTGCCCGTGCGGGTGCGGTTGACCAGCAGATACAGCAAGCCGATCGCGCCCCAGGACAACGCGGCGGTCAGAATCTCGTTCCACGGTGTCCGGACGCCCAGGATCATCACCACGCCCTCGACCAGCGGACGCACGGTCTTGGGGTTGTCGGTGAACAGATAGGCCACGGCTTCCTGCAGCATGATGCCCCACAGCAGCGTGCCGGTGAGGACGAAGATCTCTTTCTCCTCTTTCGGGATCGCGCCGGAGTCCTGGATTGGCCGGACGATCACGCGATAGGTGAAGAACGCGCACGCCAGGGCAGCGGCCACCCCGGCCAGGGCACCGATATAGGCCCCCGTTCCGAACGTACCGGCCACCCACCAGGCGATGACCGCGGCCACCACCATGATCGCGCCATGCGACAGGTTCAGCACCCCCGAAACACCAAAGATCAGGGTGAATCCGGTCGCGCCAAGTGCGTAGAGACTACTGATCGCGAACCCGTCGATCAGGATCTGCAAAGCGAGCATGGGACTCCGTGTGTTCTGTCCGCCATGACCAGGCATATTGTCGTCGTCATGGTCGGGCGTTCTGTTTTCGTCATGGCCGGGCTTGTCCCGGCCATCCGCGCACCAACCGCCGAAGCGCGATAGGCCGGGACAAGCCCGGCCTATCGGCCAGAGAAAAGCCTCGCCCTCCGACCCCTTATTGCGAGAGCTTGGTGAACGCCGGGAACACCATCTTGCCGGTCGCGACATTCGCCGGCCAGACCGTCACCGGATTGCCCTTCTGCCACTGCACCATCAGACCAGTGATATAACCCTCGCCGATCTTCATGCCGTGCGCGAACGTGTCTTCCTTAGGCAGAAACACGACGCGGCCGATGGTGCCGACATAATCGGTCTTCTCCATCGCCTCGACCATCTTATCCGGTTCCGTACCGCCAGCCTTGCGGATCGCCTCGGCCCACATGAACACGTCATCGTAGGACTGATAAGCGGCATAGCCCGGCAAGCTGCCGTACTTTGCCTTATAGGCTTTGGCGAACGGGATGGTGTTCGGAGTTACCGCGACGTCCGGCGCCGCCACCATATTGAAGATAACGCCATCGGCCGCGCCGTTGGTATCTTTCCAGAATGTGGCATTGGTCGCCTGGCTGGCGATGCCGTACATCGGCATCGGCACTTGCTGCTGCTGCCACTGCACGGTCGGCTGCACGCCGACATGGCTGATGCCAGTCACGATCACGTCCGGCTTCTCACCCTCGATCTTGTTGAAAATCGGTGTGAAGTCGGTGGTGTCCGGTGACAGGCGGATATGATCCAGAACCTTCAGGCCGCTGGCCGGCAGGCATTTCAGGTATTCGTCGTCCAGCGGCCTCGTCCAGGCGGCGTCCTCGCTCATGATCACGGCGGTCTTCATCTTCAGGTCATTGACCATCAGCGACTTGCCGGCGTCGCACACAACGTCGGCAAGCTGGGTCGATGCCAGATATCCGTGGAACACATACTTCATGTGGTCGTAGTCGTCATGCACCCGCTTGGTGATCTCGTTGCTCGCCGCACCCGGCGTGATCATCGGCATCTTCAGCCGGCCGGCCCAAGGCTCCAGCGCCAGCACGACTTCCGAGATATACGACGCGATCACCGCGGCCACCTTGTCCTGCTGCGCGGCCCGCTGGAACGCGCGCACCGCATCGGCGGCGGAGCTGTGGTCGTCGTAGTCGACGATCTCGATCATGCGGCCGTTCACGCCACCCTTCGCATTGATCTCCTCGGCAGCCATCTTGGCGGCATTCGGAATACCGACGCCGCTAATGGCCGAGGTTTCCGCAATCACGCCGATCTTGATCGGATCCGCCGCGCGGGCTGAAGGTGCCGCGAGTGCCAGCCCAAATGCGGCGCCAGCCAGGCCAATCTTATGCGAAATCCGCATTGTCCGTTTCCTCATGTGTCCCTACGACTGCCGCGACGTTTTCGCGGCGGCTGCTAGATGCTTGATCGCCTTCAACAACGCAACCCGATTTAATGTCAAAATAGCTGTCACGGTCGCGTTGACTGCGGTCATTCGTGCAATGTTACGCGAACCGTCCTGACAAATGCCAATAAACCGCCTAGCGGATCCCCTTCAAAAGCGGGAGCCGAACCGTTTCCTTCAGCCTGTCGAGAACGATGGAGGATCGAACCCGCCCCACTGTATCGTGTGCCAGCAAGACGTCATTCACCAAAACCGACAGGTCTTTCAGGTCGCGAACCACCACTTTCAACAAGTAATCAGCGTCGCCGGTCAGCGCGTAGGCCTCTTGCACTTCATCGACGCGGGCGACCATGTCCCGAAATGCCCGAGCATTGTCGCGGCTGTGCGTCGCGAGAGTCACATTCACGAACACCAACAGCCTGAAGCCCAAGGCCTCTGCCGCCAGATCGGCCCGATAGCCGCGAATCAGCCCCGAAGCCTCCAGCGCCGACCGCCGGCGCGAGCATTGGGACGGCGACAGGCCGATCTTCTCACCCACCTCCTGGTTGGTCAGGCGGCCGTTGTCTTGCAGCGCGGCCAGCAGCCGCAAATCGAAACCGTCGAGATTTTCTTGCACGGATCGGTCCTCTGCCGCACGATATTCGCCGTTCGTAGCGCATTTTATCCAAATATGCACAGTCATTGCGGTCGATCAGGGCGACACTGTGCATCCGCGAACGAAAGGTCACACCCCATGGGCCCCTTCCCCCACGACGCACCGCCGGCCGCCATTTCATCCGACAACCCGGCTGGCACTGATGGGTTCGGCTTCGTCGAATTCGCCCACCCGAACCCTGCC
Source organism: Acetobacteraceae bacterium (assembly GCA_027353465.1). Lineage (GTDB taxonomy): Bacteria > Pseudomonadota > Alphaproteobacteria > Acetobacterales > Acetobacteraceae > Rhodopila. The sequence goes on from DAIEHR010000304.1 coordinate 11,833, forward strand.
GAGCTGCATACGCTGTTCCAGGTGATGGGCTTCACCGCCGTCGCCGCACACCGCACCAAGGCGATCACGCTTTATCGGCAGGGAGACGTCGATTACCTGGTGAACCAGGAACCCGGCAGCCACGCCACCCGGTTCGCCCAAATCCATGGCCCGTGCGCCCCGTCGATGGCGTTCCGCGTGGTTGACGCCCAACATGCGTTCAAGCGTGCGGTGGCCATGGGCGCTGAGCCGGCGCATGAAGGCCTGGCGCTGAACATTCCGGCGGTGAAGGGAATCGGCGGTTCACTGTTGTATTTCATCGATCGTTACGGCGCCAAGGGGTCAGTTTACGATGCCGACTTTGTCTGGATGGGCCCGCGCGATCCCGCTCCGCCCGGCCAGGGGCTGTATTACCTCGATCACCTGACCCACAATGTCGGACGCGGCAGGATGAACGTCTGGGCCGGGTTTTACGAGCGTATCTTCAACTTCAAGGAAATCCGCTACTTCGACATCAAGGGCGAATACACCGGGCTGTTCTCCCGCGCCCTGACCAGCCCGGACGGCAAGATTCGCATTCCGATCAACGAGTCGGCCGACGACAACAGCCAGATCGAGGAATACCTGCACGCATACAAGGGCGAAGGCATTCAGCACCTCGCCTGCGGCTGCCGCGATGTTTACGCCACGGTGGAGGCGCTGCGGGATCGGGGGCTTCGGTTCATGCCAGCTCCGCCCGAAACGTACTACGAACGGGTGGCCGAACGGGTACCGAACCATGGCGAGAACCTGATTCGCCTGCGCCGCGACGGGCTGCTGCTGGACGGTTCGGTGGACCAGCAGGGGACCAAAGTGCTGCTGCAGGTGTTCTCGGCCACCGTTATCGGGCCGATCTTCTTCGAATTCATCCAGCGCAAGGGCGACGAGGGCTTCGGGCATGGTAACTTCCGGGCGCTGTTTTTGTCGATCGAGGAGGATCAGGTGCGGCGCGGGGTGCTGGCGCCGCTCGCCGCGAAGTAGTTTGATCCGGTGCTGAAGCCACGCTGACCACGGGGGAAACCAACCAATGAACGACGTCGCCGCGATCTCGTTGACCACGACGGGCTATCAGTCGGGGTTTGGCAATGGGTTCGAGACCGAGGCGCTGCCCGGCGCCCTGCCGGTCGGCCGCAACTCTCCGCAGCGTTGCGCCTATGGGCTGTATGCGGAGCAGATCAGCGGCTCTCCGTTCACCGCCCCGCGCGCCAGCAACCAACGAAGCTGGCTGTATCGCATCCGCCCCACCGTCGCGCATTGGGGCACATTTCGTCCGGTCGATACCGGTCTGTGGCGCACGGCGCCCGCAACCGACGCCCCGACGGCCCCCGCCCCGATGCGCTGGGACCCGATCCCGGTGCCCGAGGAAGCGGTGACCTTCCTGCAAGGCGTTCGCACCATCACCACGGCGGGCGATGCGGGCAGCCAGGCGGGGATGGCGACCCATGTCTATGTCGCGACACGGTCGATGGCGGACGAATACTTCTACAACGCCGACGGCGAGATGATGTTCGTGCCGCAACAGGGCACAATCCGCCTGCATACCGAACTGGGTCTTATCGACGCCAGCCCCGGCGAGGTCGCCGTTATCCCACGTGGCATCAAGTTCAGCGTCGAACTGCCCGGCGGGCCGGTGCGCGGCTATCTGTGCGAGAATTACGGCGGCGCGTTCACCCTGCCGGAACGCGGCCCGATCGGCGCCAACTGCCTGGCGAACCCACGCGACTTCCTGACCCCCATCGCCGCCTACCAGGACCGCGACGCGTCCTGTCGCCTCGTCGTGAAATGGGGCGGCGCGATGTGGGAAACGGATATCGATCACTCGCCGCTGGACGTGGTGGCGTGGCACGGCAACTACGCGCCGTATAAGTACGATCTGCGCCGCTTCTCCCCGGTTGGGCCGGTGGGGTTCGACCATGCCGATCCGTCTATTTTCACCACGCTGACCTCCCCGAGCGAGACGCCGGGCACGGCGAACATCGATTTCGTGATTTTTCCGGAACGCTGGATGGTGGCCGAAAATACGTTCCGACCGCCCTGGTACCATATGAATATCATGAGCGAGTTCATGGGGCTGATTTTCGGCGTTTATGACGGCAAAACCGGCGGCGGCTTTGTGCCGGGCGGGTTCTCGCTGCACAACACCATGCTGCCGCACGGCCCGGACCGGGACGCGTTCGAGGCGGCAAGTGCCGCCGATCTGAAGCCGCACAAGCTGGAGGGCACCCTGGCGTTCATGTTCGAAACCCGGTTTCCACAGCGCGTCACCGAGTATGCGGCCGGGTTGGTGCAACCGGCTTACGGGACATATGGACGTGCTTTGCTGAAGCGGTTCAATCCAGCCCAGCGATAGGGCTTTTTGCACGCGATCAGCGGGCACCGAGTCTCCACGAAGACGGGATTTCGCGCGTCGCGCGGCCTCCCGCCGCTCCGGGGGGTAACTCCTCGTGAGTATTCGTGGAATACTCGGTGAAACTCCGTGGCCGCTTATCCTTTCCTCTCTCCAGCCGAGACTCCAAAATGACCGCTTCCCTGACCCGACGCGCCGCCCTGACCGGTGCGGCCCTGGCCCTGACCGCGTCGGCCCAAGCCGCCACAGCCGTGCGAATCGGCGTCCTCTCTGACGAAAACGGCCCTTATGCGGACGCCGGCGGCGCGGGCTCTGTCCTGGCCGCCCGCATGGCCGCGCAGGATTTCGGCGGCACTGTCCTGGGCCGCCCGATCGAGATCGTCCATGGCGACACCCAGAACAAGCCCGACATCGCCAGTTCCATTGCCCGTGGATGGTACGACTCCGGGGTGGACGCGATCATCGACCTGCCCGTCACCCCCATCGCCGCCGCCGTTCAGCAGATCGCAAAGGAAAAATCCCGCACGGTCATGATCACGGGTGCGGCGATCACCGAGTTCACGTCGAAGCTATGCTCCCCCACCAGCAGCCACTGGGCCGACGACACCCATGCCCTGACCACCGGCGTCGCGCACCTTCCAAGCGGGCCCAAAGGCAGCACATGGTTCTTCATCACGGTGAATTTCAGTTTCGGCGAAGCACTGGAATCGATGACCGCAAAGGCCATCCAGGCGACCGGAGGCAAAGTCATCGGTGATGCGAAATTTCCTATCGGTAGCACGGAATTCTCCTCGCAAATCCTGGCCGCGCAAAGCTCTGGCGCGTCGGTTATCGGGCTCGCGGCGGTGGGCAACGATCAAGTCAACCTGATCAAGCAAGCCGCCGAATTCGGCCTGCGCAAGAATGGCGTCCAACTGGCAGGATTCCTGGTTTATATAACGGATATTCACGCCCTGGGCCTGGACGTCGCACAAGGCCTTCGTTTTCCGGCCAGCTTCTACTGGGACCAGAACGACGCAAGCCGGTCGTTCGCGAACCGATTCATGAAGGACCACAACGCGGCCCCGACCAAGGAACAGGCGCTGAACTACGCATCCAGCCTGCACTTCCTGAAATCCATGGCTCAGGCCGGCACGGACGATCCAATCGCGGTCAACAAGGCGATGCGGGCAATACCGGTTTCGTATTTTGGCCGCCCAGCGACGCTGCGTGCGGATGGCCGCTTGCTGACCGACGTGACTTTGTATCGCGTCAAACAACCCAAGGAGAGCCACGGCCCGTGGGACTACTATACGGATGTGGGGACGCTGTCCGCAGCCGACGCCTTCCTGCCAATCAACCCCGCCTGTGCTTGATATAGCGGCGGCCGGATGCGGGTTCGGGATCGGGCGCTACAGCGCCCGAACACCGCCCCGCACGCGTTAATCGGCCGCCTGCCCCACCGCTTCCGTCCGAATCGGATCCCCATCGTCATGGATCGAGTCGCTGAACGGCACGCTGTCGTCACCTGGATTGACCGCCATCTCCGCCACGGTGAACTCCACCGCCGCGACCACATGGGCCAGATTGACGGTCGCAACTGAAGCGCCAGGCACCGGGGCGCCCAAAAAGTGCTTGGTGCGCCAGGCCAGATCGGCTCCCTCTGGCACCCCGGCAAGGTCAAGCAGCACATCCAGCAGGATCACCCCCTCTGACGACTGGTGGGCCGCGGCAATCGACGTCAGGCGCAGCACGTCACCCGTAGTCAGCAATAGGCCGAACGCCCCGCGCAACCCAACCATCCGCCGTCCCAGCCACGCCGGCAGCAACCCCGATACCGTCTCGGGATCCGTGATCCGCGTCCATGTCACTATCCGACCCTCCTGCCTGCTTACCGGCGGCATATGGGGGTGGGGGTGCGGCGGGACCACCCGCACCGTCAATTTCGACGGCTAGATTGGCCAAAGGCCCAGGATAGACCGGATGCGGCGCTACCCGATCGCTGACAGCAGCGCATCCAGGGTCGCGGCGACGGTCCGCCCCGAAGTCTCAAGCTGGATGTCCGCCCGCGCATACAGCGCCTCGCGGCTGGCCAGGATCGCGCGCAAATCTTCCATCGAGCGCCGGTTATCCCGCATCGGCCGCAGATCGCCCTGGTCGATGACCCGCTGCATGTGTTCCTCCGGCTTGGCCTTCACCCAGATGGTCAGACAGGCGCCCAGCAGCCGATTGAATGTGGCCGCCTCGGCGACGATACCACCCCCAGCGGCGATGACGGCCCGCGGGTAGGCGGCGATCACCCGGTCCAGCACGCCGCGCTCCATCCGGCGGAAACCGGCCTGGCCGTGCAGTTCCATGATCTCCGCCAAGCCAAGCCCGGCCTCTTTCTCCACCTCTTGATCCAGTTCCAGGAACGGGATGCCAAGCCGATTAGCCAGAAGCGGCCCCAGCGTCGATTTACCGGCCCCGCGCAGACCGATCAGCGCGATGCGGTCGCGATGTTCCGGCACGCGCGCGGCCGGGGCGGCCGGCGGGACGGATTCGTCCTCCAGCAGCGCCCGCAGGTTGACGTGCAGCGCCTCGGCCAATGCCCGCAGCAACAGGATCGAGCCATTACCAGTGCCGGACTCCACCGCTGAAATATAGCGTTCGGACACGCCGGATTGTTCGGCCAGGATCCGGCGCGTCATGCCGCGCCGAGCGCGCAGCAGACGCATGCGCTGACCCAGGGCTTGCAGAAAATCGACGTCGTCGTTGGCCGGGGTCATGCTTCGACCCCAGTGCGGCGGTGCATCAGGCCCCTCGCTCCGACACGGGTGGCCGGCGACACCAAGACGGCTTCATCGGCCACCCGCCGCACGTTTGGTCCAGGGCCGCAATCGATATGAACAGCCGAACGCCACCGCCACGGCGGCCCGGCCCCGTACGGAGCGCCGAAAGACCTGTCCCATAATGGCTTCTTCCCGATTTCAGCCGCGGTGTCCGTTGATTGTCATGCATTATATCGCATGTTACCCGAAGCACCGGCAACAGAGCGATACGATCCATGTCCGACGTCTTTCCCACCCCGCCCACCGACCGGTTCTTTGAGGACTACAAGCTCGGTGCAACCTACATCCTTGGGTCGTTTACGGTGACCGAGGCGGAAATCATCGCCTTCGCCAGCGCCTATGACCCGCAATCCATGCACACCAACCCCGGCCTGGCCGCGCAAGGACCGTTTGGTGAGGTGATTGCCAGCGGTTGGCACACCGTCTCCAGATCAATGCGCCTGCTGGTGGATAATTTCCTGCCATTCAATGGCTTGGCCGCTCCGGGCATCGATGAGTTGCGCTGGCCGAGACCCGTCCGCCCCGGCGACACGCTAACCTTGCAGGCCACGATCCAAGAGGCGCGACGCTCACGCTCCAAGCCCGACCGGGGGCTGATCCATACGCTGCTGGAACTGATCAACCAGAACGGCGAGGTGGTGATGACGATGAAGCCGATGAACCTGATCCGAGTTCGGAATCCGGAGGGTTAGAGCCCGCGGGCGCCGCTCCACGCGGCGCCCCGAAACCTACCATTGCGCGAACTTGCAGCCGCCCTGATCGATCGGCCGGAACGCCTGCGCCGCCGGCACCGTGCGGCGGTGGATGTAGTAGTCCCATGGTTCCTTCGACTGGGCCGGCGACTTGACCTCGAACAGATGCATGTCGTGGATCACCCGGCCGTCCTTGCGCACCGCGCCTTTGCCAAACAGCGGATCGTCGGTCGGGGTCGCCTTCATCTGGTCGATCACCGCCCGTCCGCTGGCTTTCGCCTTGTCCGGCCCGACCGCCACGCAGGCCTTCAGATAGTGCATCACCGCGGAATACTGCCCCGCATGCACCGAGCCTGGCACATTCCCCGGCATTAGCTTGGCAAACCGCTTGGCGAACGCCCGGGTACCGTCGTTCATATTCCAGTAAAAGGGTTCGGTCAGCAGCACGCCCTCCGCCGATGTCAGGCCGACGCCATGCACGTCGTGGATCAGGAACAGCAGGCCGGCGATCTTCTGGCCACCCTTCTGAATGCCGAATTCGGCGGACTGCTTGATGCAGTTTACTGTATCAGCACCGCCATTGGCGAAACCGATCACCTTTGCGCCGCTGGCTTTTGCCTGCATCAGATGAGACGAAAAATCGGTTGTGCCAGGAAACGGTGCCAGCGCCTGGCCCAGCACCTTGCCGCCGGCGGCGGCCACGAAACTGGCGGCATCGCTTTCCAGCGCATGGCCAAACGCATAATCAGCGGTGATGAAATACCAGGTGTCACCGCCCTCTTTCACCGTGGCATCGACGACCGCATGCGGCATCGACCAGGTATCGTAAACCCAGTGAAGATGGTTCGGTCCGCAATGCGAGCCGGTGATGTCGGCCGACGCGCCGCCGGTGAAGATCGCCGCCTTGTTCTTGGCCTTCACCATATCGCCAATCGCGAACGCCGCCGATGACAACGGCACATCGGTGATCAGATCGACCCCCTGGTTGTCCAGCCAGTCGCCCGCGATTTGCACCGCGACATCCGGCTTCAGTTGCAAGTCGGCGGAAACCAATTCGACCTTCACATGCGGATGCAGCCTGGCGAAGTCCTCGATGGCCAATCGAGTGCCCGCGACCGACCCAGGGCCAGTGTTGGCGGCGTAAGCACCAACCATATCCGTCAGCACCCCAATCCGGATCGGTTTCCCCTGCGCTCGGGCGACACGTGGCAGAGCCGCCGCGATGCCGCCAGCCAACAGGCCGCGACGCTGGATAGATAGGTTCATTGTTTGCCTCCCATGTTATTTTTATGGGGGCCAGCGTCGTCCGGTTCGCGCGAATTCGCAAGGGTTTCCGGGCCAGATATTCCACCTGACCGCTGCTGGTCCCTCCAGCGAGGCGATAGCCGGCCGGGTCAGCCGGGCACCCCTTTGCTGGTGGAATATTCGAAATGCAGCGCCTGATCCGGATGCACAATGGGGTGGATCGCATGGGCGGCGACGGCGGCCTCGCTGAAACCTTGCAGGATCAGTTTCAGTTTTCCTGGATAGGTCGCCACATCCCCAATGGCGAAAATCCCCTGCACACTGGTTTCCCCGGTCGCGGGATTAACCAGAACATGGTTCTTCTCGCTGTGCAGGCCCCAGGCAGCGATTGGCCCCAAATCCATCGACAAGCCAAAGAACGGTAACAACACATCGGCCGGCAGGGACTTCACTACCCCGTCCAACGTGGCCACCTCCACCGACGACAACGCGCCGTCCGCACCGGTCAAGCCATGGAGCTGATAGGGGATCACCATCTCGATCTCCCCTTTTGCGGCGGCTTCGTCCAATTGGGCGGCTGTTTCCGGCGCCGCGCGGAACTTCGGCCGGCGATGGACCACCTGGACCCGGGCGATGTCTTTTAGTGCCAGGGCCCAATCGACGGCCGAATCCCCACCGCCAGCGATCACCACACGCTTGCCGCGAAAATCCTCTCGGCGCCGCACGTAATATTGCACCGCGCCGGTTGCTTCATACGCCTCCAGCCCATCGACCGGCGGGCGATTTGGACCAAACGCCCCGGCCCCGGCGGCAACGATTACCGCCTTGGCCTTGATCGTGTCGCCCAGATCGGTGGTCACGGTAAACGCGCCAACTTCCCCGCTTAGCCCGTTCACCTGCCGACCCAGCAGCCGGGGCGCCTGGAACGGCGCGATCTGCTCTTCCAGGCGGGTAATCAGCGCACCCGCCTCGATCGCCGGATGGGCGGGGATGTCATAGATCGGTTTCTCGGGATACAGCGCCGAACATTGGCCGCCGACTTCTGCCAGCGCATCGATCAGCACGCTGGACAGCTTCAGCATCCCAAGCTGGAAAACGGCGAACAAGCCGACAGGGCCGGCCCCGACGATCGCCACGTCGGTTTCGATGTGTTGTGTCATGCTCTGCCCTATACGTCGCTTTTCCGTCAGCACAAGCGCCATAACACCTCGGTGACAACGCCTCGTATCGCGCTTGGTGCTTTCCCACCTGCCGGGACTTACTTCCTTTTACCGACAAGGGACATTCCATGGCGTGGCTGGCCTATGGCTGAAAGCGTTGTCGTTGCGATCCCGGCCCGTGACGAGGCCGAACGAATCGAAGCCTGCCTGACGGCTCTGGATCAACAAATCCGGCGGCCGGATGCGGTGGTGCTGATGCTCAACAACTGCACCGACGACAGCGAAACAATCGCTCGGTCGATCGCGCCGAGGCTGCGATTCGGTCTGGATCTGGTCCGTTGCGTGTTGCCGCCTGCCAGGGCCAACGCCGGGTGCGCAAGGCGCATGGCGATGCAGATCGCCGCGGACCGGGCTGGTCCGAACGGCATTCTTCTGACGACCGACGCGGATGCGATTGCCCCCCCGGACTGGGTGTCGCGCAATCTTGTCGGACTGCGGAACGGCGCGGATATCGTGTGCGGCACGGCGGTGATCGATCCACTGGAGGCCGCATCGATCCCCGCCCATCTGCACGCCGACGATGCGCGGGAGTGCCGCCTTATCGCGTTGCTGGATGAGCTTGCCTGGCAACTCGATCCGGAACTCCACGACCCGCCGCCGCGTCACACCGAGGCATCGGGGGCCAGCATCGCCGTCTCGGTGCGGGCCTATCGGCGCGTGGGCGGCATTCCGGCGGTTCCGTCCGGCGAGGATCGCGCTTTTGTCCGGAGTCTGTGGATGATGGACGCCCACGTCCGGCACGATCCCGCGATCCGGGTGTTGGTGTCTGGGCGGATTATCGGACGGGCGGAAGGCGGAATGGCTGACGCCATCCGCCGCCGAATGCACCAACAGGACGAATATGCCGACGTCCAGGCGGAGCCAGCCTGGGACGCGCTTCGTCGTTACAGCCTGCGATATCGCATGCGACGCCTATGGGCCGGGGCGCCCGACGCGGGGCTGGCTGACGAATTGGGTATCTCCGGCGATGCGCTGGACGCCGCTCGGTCGCAGCCGTTTTTCGGATCAGCCTGGGCCGCGCTAGAGGCGCAAAGCCCCGTTCTTGCCAGGGAACGCGTTCGGTTCCGTGATCTGCCCGCCCAAATCGCCATCGCGGAACGCCTGCTGCAAGACGTCGCGGTGCGCGAAACCTTGGCGGCAGACTAGCCATGCAAGCCATCGCGGAACTGATTCCTTGGATGCGGAGCCGGGCAGAGGCGCTGGATCGAACCGCGTCGTTCCCAGATGAGGAATTGGCGCGGTTGCGATCGGCCGGGGCGCTGGCGCCCCAGGCGCACGACGCGCTGGTCAAGCTGCTGATCCTGGTTGGGCAAGGCAATCTCTCGGTCGGCCGGATCCTGGAGGCGCATGTCAACGCGCTGCACCTGATGGCCAGGTTCGGTGCAATTCCCGACGATGGGCTTCTGTATGCCCTATGGGTCACTGATCCGCCGTCCGGCGGTTTACGCATGCGAGTGTCCGGAAGCCGGATCACACTGACCGGAGGCAAGCAGTTTTGCTCAGGCGCCGGCCACGCAACCGGCGCCCTGGTGACCGCCGAGGATGAGAACGGCGATACCCGCATGCTGGTGCTGCCCCTGGACATCGGCGAACGGGTGAGCCCACTGCCCGCGCCGCTGTCGGGCATGCGTGCCGCCGTGACCGGGGCGGTGGATTTTGACGGATGCGAGGCCCCCGCCGACGCGCTGTTGGGCGGACCGGGCGACTATTTGCGAGAGCCGGATTTCTCCGCCGGCGCGTGGCGCGGATCGGCGGTGGCGCTGGGTGGGCTGATCGCGCTGGTGGACCATGCGGTATTGCAACTGCGTGAGTCGGGCCGATTCGATAATCCCCATACCCAGGCTCGGTTGGGCAAGACGCTCATCGCCCGGGAAACCGGCCGCCTATGGGTCCACGCAGCCGCGCGGATCGCCGAAGATCCATTGGCGGACACATCCTATCGGGTTTCCACGGTCGGTCTCACCCGTATCGCTGTGGAAACGGCCTGCCTGGATGCAATGCGATGGGTCCAACGCTCCCTCGGCCTGACAGCGTTTCGTCAAGGGACGGCGATTGAACGGATCTGCCGGGACCTGTCGGCCTATCTCCGTCAGCCAGCGCCGGACGAAGTCCTCACCGAGGCCGCTGCCTGGTTCGCGGCACATCCCGATGCTTGCATCGAGGATCGGTCCTTATGACAACCAAGGCAGCCGATATCCACGCCGCCTGGAGACATCTGCCCGTCGGTACCCTGGACCAGGTTGGTGGCATCGGGCGGTGCCTGATTTTGGCGCCTCACCCGGATGATGAAAGCCTGGGCTGCGGTGGGTTGATCGCTGCCTGCGTCGCCGCGGGTCGGCCCCCCGTGGTGGCGATCCTGACCGACGGCGTCGGCTCCCACCCCGGATCACGCGCGTTTCCGCCGGATCGGCTGCGTGCGGTCCGATCGGAGGAAGCCCGACGGGCGGTCAGGCTGCTGGGCTTGCCGCCGGACCGGCTGGTATTCCTGAACCAGCCCGACACGCGCGCCCCCCGGGACGGGCCAGGCTTTGACGCCGTGGTGGCCCGAATCCTGACGCTGCTTCCACCGGACTGCACCGCCATCCTGGCCCCATGGCGGCACGATCCCCATTGCGACCATGAAGCCGCGTCCAAGATCGCCTCGGCCGTGGCCCAACGTGCGGGAATTCCCCATGTCGCGTATCCCGTCTGGGGGTGGACCCTGCCGCCAGACACGTTAGTTCCCGGCCCGCACGGCAGCGGCGTGCGGCTAGACATCAACGCCTTCCTGCCGGCCAAGCGTGCCGCCATCCAGGCGCATCGCTCCCAATACGGCAACCTCATTACCGATGATCCGGATGGGTTTCGCCTGCCTCCCGAACTGTTGTCGGTATTCGACGGGCGGTTTGAGACGTTCCTTCTCGCATGACGAAATCACGCCCGCCCGCCCATTTCGAACGACTTTACCAATCGAACCCCGATCCATGGGGGTTCGAAACCAGCCTCTATGAGACCGAGAAATATAACCGAACATTAAACGCCCTTGGCGACCGCCGCTTTTCCGCCGGGCTGGAGCTGGGGTGCTCGATCGGGGTTCTGACGCGCATGCTCGCTCAGCGTTGCGATGCTTTAGTGGGCGTGGACATTGTCGAACAGCCGCTGCGTGCTGCCCGGCTGCGGTGCGCCGATCAACCGCGGGTCCGGTTCCAGCGTATGCAAATTCCCGCATCATGGCCGGAAGGTCATTTTGACTTGATTATATTTTCGGAGGTTCTGTATTTTCTATCAAAGACTGACATCGATGCTTGCGTTGACCGCGTCCGAGCCAGTCTTCTGCCCGGAGGCGCAGTTGTACTGGTAAATTGGCTCGGGCGGACAGATGACCCAACACCGGGACACGCGGCCGCGGAGCATTTCATTACGGCATCCTACGACGCGCTCGCGGTTAATTTCTGTTTCCGTAACGAGAATTACAGGCTGGATATTTTAGAGCCAGTTTAATGTAGTTTTTCGCGTGTGTTATGCTGGGTCTCCTGATATAAACCGCCGGATCGAAGGTATATGCTCACGGCGTAAACAAAATCGTCACACCTTTATGGTTTTGGCTTGAAGGGGATAAACTCTTCATTCGGCGGAGAACGTCATGGACAACGTCTCAAACGACGGCCATCAAAATGAAATTGAGCCAATCTCACCCAGCTTGGCGGAAATCAGCAAAATTCGGGTCTTTGTCGCGTCGGAAAATATTAAGTCCTTCAGCCGGCAGATCGCCGCCGCTCAGGATGAGGCGGACCGCGGAGTGCTGACCCAAATGTTGTGGGTCGAGCAGGAAAATCTTGTATCCGCGATGGCCGCTTTGCGCGCTTAAACCGTCTTGAACGTCGCGACCAGGCGAAGCAGGGACCGCCGCGCCCGGGCCGCGTCTCTCCCTAGCGCTATCAGCCCGGGAATCTGGCCAGGCCGTCGTAATACTGACCGCAGCACCGGCATGAGTCCGATCTGACCCGATGGGTTCAGGGCGATCAGCGCCGCCGGCGGCAGGCTACGTTGCGCGGGATCGCAGATTGCCCGGACGATAGCGAACGGCAATCCATGCGTGGCAGCGACCTGGGCCACCGCGCCGCTTTCCAGGTCAATGGCGTCCGCCCCGGTCGCGGCACGCAACGCTGCCTTCCCCGCGGCACTGTCGGCCACCGTCTCGCCGGCCAGGATGATGTGCCCGGTCAAGCCACCGAACCGCCGAACCAAGGCGGCATCGGCCGCCAGTCGTGCGCCATTCGATAATACAACCGCCGGAACGACCACGTCGCCAGGTTTCAGCCCGGGATCCAACCCGCCGGCCAGGCCGAAACTGATCAGCGCGGTCGCGCCTTGAACCACCAAGCGGTTTGCGGCGGCCTCCGCGCCGGCCGGGGTGCCCCCGCCTGCCTGAACGATTCCGCCAAAACGGGCGGCGATCCGACCCTCGGCAGTCAGACCGACAACGAAACCAAGCCGGCTCAGAACCCGACCTCGACACGGCGCGTGTTACCGCGGGTCAGATTGCGGTAGCGCGCCAGGGCCAGCAATGGGAAATACAGCTTGTAGCCATGGTACCGCAGGTAGAACACGCGGGGGAAACCCACCGCGGTATAGGGTTCCTCGGTCCACTCGCCATCCGGTTTTTGCGTCGTGGCCAGATAGGCGATGCCCCTGGCGGTCGCCGGATGATCCGTCGCGCCGGCCGCCATCAACCCAAGCACCGCCCATGCCGTCTGACTTGGGGTGCTGACCTTATAGCGCCCGGGCGCGGCATCGGCGTAGCTTTCCTCGTCCTCGCCCCAGCCGCCATCTTCTCGCTGGACCGAAACCAACCATTGCACCGCCCGGGTCATCGC
>DAIEHR010000322.1 GCA_027353465.1 Acetobacteraceae bacterium
CTGGCGAACCCGCGCAGTGCCATCCTGTCGGCGATTATCTTCAATGCGCTGATCATCGTGGCCCTGATCCCGCTGGCACTGAAGGGCATCCCGTACCGCCCCATCGGCGCCGCCGCCCTGCTGCGGCGCAATCTGCTGATCTACGGCCTGGGCGGGATCGCCGCCCCGTTTGTCGGGATCAAACTGATCGACATGGCTGTCAGCGCGCTGGGATTGGCCTGAACCCGGAGCCCGGCGCGCCCGATATTCCAAGGAGTAAACCCCATGTTTCAGCATATCCGCCCCGCCATCGCGATGATCGCCGGCATGACGATCCTGACCGGCCTGGCCTATCCGCTGGCGATGACCGGAATCGCTCAGGCGATCTTCCCGCATCAGGCGAACGGCAGCCTGATCGAAAAGGACGGGAAAATCGTCGGCTCCGCTCTGATCGGCCAGAACTTCACCGGTGCGAATTACTTCCACCCACGCCCATCCGCCACCACCGATACCGACCCGAATGACGCGACCAAAACCATTTCCGCGCCGTACAAGGCGGATAACTCCGGCGCTTCCAACCTAGGCCCCACCTCGAAAGCCCTGGTGGACAGGATCACGGCGGACACCGCCACCCTGGCGGCGGAGAACCCCGCCACGCCCGTCCCGATGGATCTGGTCACCACCTCCGCTAGTGGGCTGGACCCTGATATTTCGCCTGAAGGCGCGCTGTTCCAGGTGCCCCGCGTCGCGAAGGCGCGCAACCTGCCGGAGGATCAGGTGCGGCGCATGGTGCAAGATCACGTTGTTCACCGCCTCGCGGGGCTGATCGGCGAACCGCATGTGAACGTGCTAGAGTTGAACCTGGCATTGGACGCGGCAGGCCGGAGATAGATGGGCGACAGCGCGCAAACCGACCGGCGGCCCTCCCCCGACGCATTGCTGCGGGAGGCTCAGAAGGCCCATCGCGGCCGGCTGAAGATCTTCCTGGGCGCCGCGCCGGGCGTGGGCAAAACGTATGAGATGCTGTCGGCCGCGCACGCCCGCCTGCGCGACAATACCGATGTGGTCATCGGCGTCGTGGAAACCCACGGCCGAAGCGAAACCCAGGCCCTGACCGAGGGCCTGGAAGCCATTGCGCCGCGGACGATCGCCTATCGCGACCATACGCTGACGGAAATGGACCTGGATGCCATTCTGGTCCGGCGCCCCGACCTGGTGCTGGTCGATGAACTGGCCCACACCAACGCGCCCGAAAGCCGGCATCCCAAGCGGTATCTGGATGTCGAGGAACTGCTGGCCGCCGGAATCGATGTCTATACCACCCTCAACATCCAGCACGTCGAAAGCCTCAACGACGTCGTCGCTCGGATTACCCGCATCCGGGTGCGCGAGACCGTACCGGACTCGGTGATCGAGCGCGCCGACGACATCGAACTGATCGACCTGACCCCGGAAGACCTGATCCAGCGCCTGAAGGAAGGTAAGGTCTATGTGCCCGCGCAGGCGGAACGCGCCGTGCGGCACTATTTCCAGCCCGGTAACCTGACCGCGCTGCGGGAACTCGCGTTGCGGCGCACCGCCCAGCGTGTGGACAACCAGATGGTTGACTACATGCGCAGCCATGCCATCGAAGGCCCCTGGCCAGCCGGCGAGCGGGTGCTGGTCTGCGTACAGGGCGGCCCCAAGGCATCGGCGACCGTGCGCCATGCCAAGCGGCTGGCCGACCAGCTTCGCGCGCCCTGGACCGCGATCAGCGTTGAAACCACCCGGTCTAGCGGCGCCGCCAGCGACAGTGCGAACGAAGCCCTGCGGCTGGCGCAACGGCTGGGCGGCGAGCCGGTTTTGATCCCCGGCCAGGACGTGGCGAGTTCTGTGACCGAATACGCCCGAGCGAACAACGCGACGCACCTGATTGTCGGCAAATCCGATCGGGCGTGGTGGCGGCAGATACTGCTGGGGTCGGTCACTCAGCGGCTGATCAACAAAGCCGGCGGGATCAACATCCATGTAATCGAGGTGACGGAGGAACGGGCCGATGCCGCCCCCGGGCCGCCCGTGTCGCAATCGTCGTTCGAAGCCAGGCCCTATGCCATCGCTGCGTCGATCGTGGCGCTAGCTATTCCCGTCGGCATGGGCCTGCACACCTGGCTGGGCGTTACCAATGTCGCACTTGTCTTCCTGACGGCCATTCTGATCGGGGCAGTGCTGCACGGCTTGGGACCATCCCTGGTGGCCTGCCTGCTGGCGATGCTGGCGTATAATTTCTTCTTCCTGCCACCATTGTACACTTTCACCATCGCCGATCCCGAAAACGTCGTCGCGCTGTTCTTCTTCGCGGTGGTCGCGGTGATCGCCAGCAACCTGGCCGCCCGCGTCCGCGCGCAGGCGCTGTCTGCCCGATTGCGCGCCAGGCAGACCGATGACCTTTATCAGTTCAGCCGCAAGCTAGCGGCGGCGGTCACGCTGGACGACCTGCTTTGGGCGACCGCGCATCAGATCGCATTGATGCTGAAGGTCCGCGTGGTTCTGCTGCTGCCCGAAGGCGACACGGTCGCCGTGCGCGCCGGCTTCCCGCCTGAGGACATGCTGGAGGATGCCGACCTCGCCGCCGCCAAATGGTGCTGGCAGAAAGATCACGTCGCCGGCCGCGGCTCTGACACGCTGCCGGGCGGCAAGTGGCTGTTCCAACCGCTGCGGACCGGGCGCGGCCCGCTGGGTGTCGCGGGTATCATTCGCGACGAGCCGGGACCATTGCTGACGCCCGATCAGCAACGCCTGCTGGAATCGTTGCTCGACCAGGCCGCTTTGGCGATCGAGCGGGTCAATCTGGCGCGCGACCTGCACCTGACGCGGTTGCAGGTGGAAACGGACCGGTTGCGTTCGGCGCTGCTGACGTCGATCTCCCACGATCTGCG
>DAIEHR010000326.1 GCA_027353465.1 Acetobacteraceae bacterium
CGGTGCAGTGCATCGCCAACCTGCTGGACTCACCGGGCGGGCTGAAGTTCTTCCAGGGGCCGTCGAAACCGCGCGAAGTCATGGCCGCCGCTCGGGCGAACGGAGTCGGGATCATGGGAATCCGAGCGGTTCAGGCCGGGGCGCTGACCGCGGCGATCGACCGCGATCTGCCGGCGGATCATCCCGAGGTGCGGGATTACGCCCTGGCAGCCGGGTTTCGGGCGCTGTGTGCGGAGATCGGCGAAGACCCGGCCATCGTGGCGCATCGGTATGCGCTGGGGCTGGACATCGACACGCTGGTGCTGGGGGTCAAGAACCGTGCCGAACTGGCCGGATGTGTCGCCGCGGCCGAGGCTGGGAAGCTGCCGGCCGATTTGATGGCGAGGATCGACGCAACCGTGGTTCGCGGCTGATGGGTCCGCCTTCCCGGGCGCCTTGCCCGTGAAGGCGGATAGTCAGTTTAACCCATGGTTTGGGCGGCTGACGGCGTGATCTCGTAGATCACCCGTTCGTCCTTGGGATTGTGCCAGGGATACACGTCTTTCCCGAGGTACTTCTTCGCCAGGCTGTCGATATGGGCAACGGCGCCGTCGGTGGTTTCTTTCGTCACGGCGCCGCGAATCTGGATGTAGCGATAGGCGTTGTCCGGATCGACGATCGAGAGCGCGACTTTCGAGCCTTCCGACATATTCCGAGCCTTGATGCGGCCCTTTGCGGTGTTCACGCGCACCTTGCCATTGGTGTAGTCGAACCAAACCGGCGTCACCTGGGGGGAGCCGTCGGGCTGCAGCGTGGCGATGTGGGCCAGGGCTTTCTTTTCGGTGAGAAGGTCCAGGAAACCAGCGGGAATTTCAGCAGCCATGGGCGATGTCCTTCATTGGATGTGCAATGCCTGGAGGTTGGGACGAGGCAGCCGTTCGGCAAGAACCGGCGCGCGGTTATCGCCCAACCATTAGAACAGGGCGCGTTTCGCCACGCCAGCCAGATAGAGCGCGGCGGCGGGCAGAATCGCGTCGTTGAAATCGTAGTTGGCGTTGTGCAGGTCGCGCCCGCCGTCGGCCGGGCCGTTGCCGATCCAGACGAAGGCGCCCGGCCGATGGTCGAGAAACCAGCAGAAATCCTCTCCGGTCATGGCCGGCGCCATGTCGCGGCGCAGCGGCAAGCCGGCGTGGGTGACTGCCTCGGCGGCAAGTTCCCGTTCGACCGGCGTATTGGCGGTGACGGTGTTGCCGGGCGGGATTTCCACCTGAATGGCGACGTCGAAACTTTGCGCGACGCCATCGGCGATGCGGCGGATGGTTTGCTGCATCGCGTCGCGGGTGGTGTTGTTCAGGGCACGCATGGTGCCGCGCATGATTGCCTGGTCGGAGATCTGGTTGGCGGCGGACCCAGCCTGCATCATGCCGATGGTGACGACGGCGCTGTCCAGCGGATCGACCGAACGGGAGACGACGGATTGCAGCGCCAACAGCAAATGGGCGGCGGCGACCATTGGATCGCGTGTCAGGTGTGGCAGGGCGGCGTGGCCGGAATGGCCGGTGATGGTGAAATACAGGCGGTTACCGGCGGCCATGACGGCGCGGTCGTGGACGGCGACGGTGCCGGCCGCCAGTCCCGGCCAGTTGTGGTAGCCGAAGATGCGCTCCATCGGGAAGCGGTCGAACAACCCGTCGGCGATCATGCTTTTGGCGCCGCCGCCGCCTTCCTCGGCTGGTTGGAAGACCAGTTGCACCGTGCCGGACCAGTTCGGGTCTTGCGTCAGCAGGGCGGCGGCACCGAGGAGAGAGGCGGTGTGGCCGTCGTGACCGCAGGCGTGCATGACGCCTGGATTGTTGGAGGCATGCTGGACGCCGCTAGTCTCTTGGATCGGCAGGGCGTCCATATCGGCGCGCAGGCCAACCGAGCGGTTGGACCGGCCCCGGCTGATGGTGCCGACGACGCCGTGGCCGCCGATGTTTGCGGTGAACGGGATGCCGAGTTCAGTCAGGCGTTCCTGGACGAAGGCGGCGGTGTTGCGCTCATGCAGAGTGAGTTCGGGGTTGGCGTGAAGGTGGCGTCGCCAGCCGGTTAGCCTGTCGTGCAGGGATTTATCCATGGTGGCTCCGGCTTGGTTGGGTTGGGTTTGGGCGATGGTATCGTAAGACGAGGGTGTTGGAGAGGGGCGATCGGCCCGGTCGCTTGTGTCTAACGGACGTCTCGTTGCGCGTTTATCGATACTCTGGAGTCGTTTTTGTTACTCTTTCATTTTTCCGGAGACAGGCTTGCTTTGTCGGTCGGCGCCATTGGATCACGTTGCTCCAGATGACGAACTGCCCGACTTTTGAGGGCTTGGCGAGCTTGATCCGCGGATTGGGCCGAGAAGTATAACTGGCGTCTCGATAGCCACGGCACGAGCTTGTAACATCGTTTTTGATACTTGCCCGGTTTTTGTTTGCATCTAACCACCCGCGAATTGATGGATTGGCGCGTGTGGAAAGGATCGCTGAACGTCCAGGCGTATGGGGATGTTACAGATATTTAGGAATTTAGTCAATGGCCTCCAAGGGCTTGAATTGTCAGTGCATGCGCGACCTGTGCCGATATACGCTATGAAGTCTCATGCATCCGGTCGCGATGGCGCAAATCCTGGGCTTGATCACGCTGGCAAATAGCATGCCCGTGGTGGCGAAGAATATTCTTGGCGACCGCTTCGCCTGGCCGCTGGATTTCGGGACGGTGCTTCGCGACGGGCACTGGCTGTTCGGCACATCGAAGACGATCCGCGGCGTTCTGCTTGGGGTATTCGTCTGCCTGCTGGTTGCGCCGCTCATCGGGGTTGCTGGCTGGATTGGCCTGATGACCGGCGCGCTGGCGATGGCTGGCGATCTGTTCTCCAGCTTCATCAAGCGGCGAATGAACCGCCCGCCCAGCAGCCAGGCGCTCGGTTTGGACCAGATTCCCGAATCGCTGTTCCCATTGTTGGCGTGCATGAGTCCCTTGGGACTGACGTTGACCGACGTCCTGGTTGGCACGGTCATCTTCACGGTCGGTGAGCTTCTACTGTCCCGTCTGCTGTTCCGCTTCCATTTACGCGACCGGCCTTACTGACGGCCGGCTTTCAACCACACGGCGAAGGATGCTGGCTGACGCCGGATATCTGCCTCAAAGGTCGCGGAGCACCTAGGGCAAGACGCGCGCGGTGTGAAGAATCCGCAGACTCAGGCGTGGATCTGGGGCCTTCACCCCTTAGGCGTCAAACTGGGGCGGCGGCTTTCGGGTTCCCTATGCCCTTCCGCATAAGGTGTTGCCGGAACACAGTTTTACCTATCCGTCATGGCCGGGCGTGTTCCGGCCATCCGCGCTTCTACCGTCGGTGCGAAGGTGGCCGGGACTGCGCTCGGCCATGACGGTGAGAGGTAAAATTC
>DAIEHR010000327.1 GCA_027353465.1 Acetobacteraceae bacterium
ATTTCCCGAATCCCGCCCTCGCCGAGTTTCACGTTGTGCCCCGCGACCCGAACCACGGGATCGTCCGCCGCACCCAGGGCGGATTTCTTCACCTCATCAATGCGCCGCTTCATTGCATGGATATCCGCCACCGCCGCGAAATCCAGCCCGCGCCGCCAGACGAACGGCCGGATCGCCTCCAGGAACCGCGTCCCCAGCGTCAGATCCCCGGCGATTGGCCGCGCCTTGATCATCGCGGCGCGCTCCCAGTTCTGGCCCATGCTCTCGTAGTATGTCAGGGCGGCATGCAGCGACACGGCCGGAGGGGTCGCCGCCGGATCGGGCCTTAGCCGCAGATCGGTGCGGAACACGTAGCCGTTGGCATCCCGAGCCTCCATCAGCGTGATGATGTCGCGCGCGATGCGGGAGGTGAACGAGCCGATTCCGTCCCGCGCGCGTCCGCCGGCGAACACCGGCGCGGTCGCGTCGTAGATCAGGATCAGGTCGATGTCGGAGGAGTAGTTGAGTTCCCCCGCACCCAGCTTGCCCATTGCCAGCGCGACGAACCCGCACTCCAGTTCCGGCCGGTTGGGATCGCGCAGCCTGATCTCGCCGGCGTCGTGCGCGGTGCGCAGCAGGTGCCGTAGCGCCAGACGCAGGGTTTCCTCGGCCAGGTCCGACAGCGCGCCCGTGACCCCCTCCAGCGTCCAGGCGCCGCCGATATCGGCCAGGGCGATCACCAGCGCGGCCGCTCGCTTGGCCTGGCGCAATGCCGCCGCGATCTCTGGACGCTTGCCCTCGGGCGAAGCCCGCCCAAGCGCAGCGAGCACCGCCGCAAAAGCCGCGTCCGGGCCGATGGTTACGAAATGCTCCAGCGCGGCAGCCTCGCGGATGACGAGCTCCGCCAGGTAAGGGCTGTTGCCGCCCACGCCCTTCAGCATAGGCCGGACCCCCGGGATCGTCAGAACCCGGCCATGATGCTCGCCAAGAGCCTCGAATCGTTCCGTCAGCCGTTCGGCCGCCGCGGCGTCGTAAGGATCTGGCCAGCGCAGCAGCGGAAACATGGCCGATGGTTCGGGTGCTGGCATGGGCGCGTGCGCTTCCTATGTAATGGCCCGGCGCGCCGGACCGCGGGAGAACCTGGGCGTCGATGAAGCCGGATTAAACGGTTATCCGCATCCGTCCGCCAAGGCGAAGCGCTTTTCGTGGCCGGCCACCGACGGCGCCACCCATGGCGGCGTCTCGGACAAATCGGCCTGCATCGGCTTGTCCCGGGCATCCGGGAACACTAGGGTGCGGCCCGCATTCATTTTCCCCACGGGAGTCGTATGACAAAGCCAGCCGTATATAAGCGGGTCCTGCTGAAACTATCCGGTGAAGCGCTGATGGGCCGGCGCGATTACGGTCTGGATACCGGCATGGTCAACGCCATTGCCAACGACATCAAGGATGTTGTCGCGATGGGGGTGGAAGTTTCCGTCGTCATCGGCGGCGGCAACATCTTCCGCGGCGTATCGGGCGCGGCCTCTGGCATGGACCGTGCCCAGGCCGACTATATGGGCATGCTGGCGACCGTGATGAACGCGCTTGCGATGCAGTCCGCGCTGGAAAAGCAGGATGTCGCGACTCGCGTCCAGTCCGCGATCCCGATGGCCTCGGTCTGCGAGCCCTACATCCGTCGCCGAGCCGAACGGCACATGGAAAAGGGCAGGGTAGTCGTGTTCGCAGCCGGCACCGGCAACCCGTTTTTCACGACCGATACCGCCGCCGCCCTGCGGGCGGCGGAGATGAAGTGCGATGCCCTGCTGAAGGGCACCCAGGTTGATGGCGTCTATTCCGCCGACCCGCGCAAGGTTGAAGGGGCGACCCGCTACGAGCAACTGACCTACCTGGATGTGCTTGCCAACGATCTGGGGGTGATGGACGCCGCCGCGATCAGTCTGGCGCGTGAAAATCACCTGCCCATCATCGTGTTCAACATTCACGCGCCCGGCGCCTTCGCACAGGTCATGCGGGGCGAGGGCGCGTTCACCAAGATCATCGAAAACTAGAGGGAGTTGGGAGGCATATCATGGCCACCGCGGACCTAAACAACTTGAAAACCGATCTGTCGCGCCGCATGGACGGCGCGATGGAGACCCTTCGCCGTGAATTTTCCGGCCTGCGGACCGGGCGTGCCCACCCCGGTTTGCTGGAACCGGTGAAGGTCATCGCCTATGGCAGCGAAACGCCCTTGAACCAGGTTGGTACCATCGGCACACCCGAACCGCGTATGCTGACGGTGCAGGTGTGGGACAAGTCGCTGGTCACGGCGGTGGAAAAGGCCATTCGCGACTCGGGCATGGGTTTGAATCCATCCGCCGATGGCATGCTGGTGCGCGTGCCGATCCCGCAGTTGACCACCGAACGCCGCAACGAACTGGCCAAGATGGCGCACAAATACGCCGAGGGGGCGAAGATTTCCGTCCGTGCGGTTCGCCGCGATGGCATGGAGCAGATCAAGGGCTTCGAGAAGAAGCACGAGATCGGCGAGGACCTGGCCAAGAACTGGTCCGACGAGGTGCAAAAACTCACCGACCAATTCATTAAAAAGGTGGACGAAGCCCTGGCTGATAAGGAAAAAGACATCAAGCAGGTCTGAGGCGGCGGGTCAGGGCATTTGATGCCTGTCTTCACCAAACGGGCAGCCCCGGGGTTCGTGTCGGAGAATGAGGTGTCAACAGCCGTCGCCGCGTCCCACGCCGTGGCATCCGTTACGACGGAAGCCGGCGTGGCACTTGGAATCGTGCCCGCCCATGTCGCTATCATCATGGACGGCAACGGTCGCTGGGCAAAATCGCGCGGCCTGCCACGTGTAGCGGGGCATCGCGAAGGCTCCCGCGCGGTTCGCCGCGTGGTTGAGGCTGCCATCCAGTCGGGCGTGTCCTGGCTGACGATCTACGCCTTCAGCAGCGAAAACTGGCGCCGCCCGGCCGGTGAGATCATGGATTTGACGGGTCTGCTTCGCCGCTATCTGCGGTCCGAGATCGCGGAACTTAAGCAATCCGGCGTGCGGATGCGTTTCATCGGTGATCGCACGCGCTTCGATTCGGATATCCAGGGCGACCTGAAAGCCGCCGAACGCGATACCGCGGCCAACTCTCGCCTGAATCTGACAATCGCGTTGTCCTATGGCGCCCGTGCCGAGATAGCCACTGCCGCCCGTGCCGCGATCGCGGCCGTGCATCAAGGCACGCTGAACCCGGATGATCTGAACGAGGATGTCTTCGCCCGATTCCTGGCGACGGCCGGGATGCCCGATCCAGACCTGATCATCCGCACCTCGGGCGAACAGCGGCTGTCTAATTTCCTGCTGTGGCAGGCGGCATATGCGGAGTTGGTGTTCCTCGACGTCCTGTGGCCCGACTTCGAAAATGCCCACTTCACCGCCGCTTTATGCGAATTCGCTCGGCGTGAACGGCGTTTTGGCGCGCGCAAGGATTGAACTGTTTCAAGGATAGAAGGCGTTGAGCGGATCCCGTTGGGCCGACCTCAAACCGCGCGTACTGTCGGCCGCCGTTTTGGCGCCGCTGGCCCTGGGGTGCATCTGGGCGGGGGGTGACGCTTTCGCCGGTTTGGTCGCGGTGATCGCCGCCGGCCTGGCTTTCGAGTGGCTGGGTCTGTGCCGCCAGCGAAGCGCCGTTACGGCGATCCTGGTGTTTGCCGCGCTGCCGCTGGCTGTATTGCTCGCTGCTTGGGTGGGCGTCTTGCCGGCCGTCGCGCTGCTTGCGGCGGCGTCTGCCGCGGCGACCGCGGTTGCCGGCGGGTTCTCCCGCCAGCGTCCCTTGGCTTTCGGCATTCCCTATTTGGGGATAGGCGCGGTGGCTCTGGTCTGGCTGCGCCAGCCTGGCGGTGCCGGTGGCGTGAACGTGATGGTTCTTCTGCTGGTGGTCTGGGCCAGCGATATCGGCGCGTATATGGCCGGCCGAGCGATAGGCGGCCCGAAGCTGGCACCAACGATTTCACCGGGGAAGACCTGGTCTGGCGCGGTAGGTGGTCTGATCGCCGCCGCCGCGACTGGGTTGGCGGCCTCGGCGCTGCTTTCCCACGGCGTGCCATCATGGCGGCCGCCCGGTTTCGCGGTTGTCATTGGTGTGATCAGCCAAATGGGTGATCTATTCGAAAGCCAGGTGAAGCGTCATTTCGGGGTCAAGGACTCCGGTCACCTGATCCCTGGCCATGGCGGCCTGCTGGACCGTCTGGATGCCGTGTTGACCGCTGCCCCCGCCGCGGCCCTACTGGCGCTGATGCTTGGACGTGGAGTAGTTCTGTGGGAATGAACGCTGGTCATTCTGTAGTATCCTCATCCATTCCGCCTCGCACGGTCAGTGTGCTGGGCAGTACGGGCAGTGTCGGAACCCAGACCATAGAATTGCTGCTGGCGGAGCAGGGACGATACAATACCCGTGCGCTGGTCGCGGGTCGCAATGCCGCTCTGTTAGCCCAGCAAGCGGTCGCCCTCGGCGCCGAACTGGCTGTGGTGGCGGATGAGACATCCTATTCGGCGCTGCGCGATGCCCTGTCTGGCACCGGTATAGCGGTCGCGGCTGGTAAGGATGCCGTGGTTGCCGCCGCCGCGATGGAGGCTGATTGGACAATGGCGGCGATCACCGGTGCGGCGGGTTTGGCGCCTACCCTGGCCGCGATCAGGCGCGGCGCCTTTGTCGGTCTCGCCAACAAGGAAGCGTTGGTGTGCGCGGGCGATGTCATGCTGCGCGCGGTGCGCGAAGCCGGCGCCACCCTGTTGCCGGTGGATTCCGAACACAACGCGATCTTCCAATCGCTGGCCGACGGTAATCGGGGCGCGTTGGAAAAGATCATCCTGACGGCGTCGGGCGGTCCATTCCGGACCGCCAGCCTGGAGGAGATGGAACGCGCAACGCCGGCCAAGGCGCTGAAGCACCCCGTCTGGTCGATGGGCGCCAAAATCAGCATCGATTCCGCTACGATGATGAACAAAGGCCTGGAATTGATCGAGGCGGCGCGCCTGTTCGACCTCGGCGAAACCGAGATCGAAGTATTGGTTCATCCACAGTCGATTATTCACGGGATGGTCTGTTACAAGGACGGATCGGTGCTGGCGCAGTTGGGCTCGCCCGATATGCGGATTCCGATCGCGCATACGCTGGCCTGGCCCAAGCGGATGATGACGTCCTCGCCCCGACTGGATCTCGCGACGGTTGGCCGACTGGAATTTACTGCCCCTGACCTTGTTCGGTTTCCCGCGCTGCGTCTGGCAAGGGAAGTGTTGCAAAATGGTGGTGGAGCCCCCACCATTTTGAATGCGGCGAACGAGATTGCTGTCGAGGCATTTTTGGCCAATCGCGTCGGGTTTTTGGATATTTCCCGCACGGTAGAGCGGACGCTCTCCAGGCTGGGAACCCGGAAAGCTGAAACGATCGAGGATGTGGTCGCCCTCGATAGCTTGGCGCGTCGCACTGCCTTGGACTTGCTGCCCCTGTCAGCCACATGATCTACCGAGGATAAGCCCTGTGTTCGCGTTCATTCCAGATGTCATTCGCAGCGCGGCGGCTTTTGTCGTCGTGCTTGGCGTCCTCGTTTTTGTCCACGAATTCGGCCATTACCTTGCCGCACGCTGGCGCGGTGTGCGGGTTGAGGCGTTTTCGATCGGGTTTGGCGCGACAATCGCATCATGGACCGACAAAAGAGACACAGTCTGGAAGTTGGCGTGGCTGCCGTTGGGCGGATACGTCAAGCTGCACGGCCAGGAAAATCCGAAAGATGTGGCGCCCGAGGTGAGGGCTGCCTGGATCCCTGGTCAGACATTTCACGAAAAGCCGGTATTGTCCCGGGCCATCATCGTCGCCGCGGGGCCGATCGCCAATTTTCTTCTGGCGATGGCGTTGTTCGCCGGCTTGTTTATCGCTGTGGGACAGCCGGTTCCGCTTCCGGTTATCGGCGGCGTTGTCCCCGACAGCGCGGCATCCCGCGCGGGACTGCGGACCAATGACCGCATTCTGTCCATAGACGGGCAACCGATCGATACGTTTGACGAATTGAAAAGCGTTGTTGCAAGCCATCCCGCCGACTCGCTGACCGTACGAATCGCCCGCGACGGAACGGACCAGGACATCAAGGTTACCCCCGACTCGGTCGGGTCAGGGGACCATAAGGTCGGCCTGTTGGGTGTTCACGGCGGCGCCGTCGAATATCGCCACGTCAGCATTCCGGCGGCGCTGGTGGGCGGCGTGACGCAAACCTGGTCCGTTACCCGCGAAACATTCGCGGGATTGGCCCAAATGCTTGGTGGGTCTCGCGGAACCGATGAACTCGGTGGGCCGCTGCGGATCGCGCAGCTTTCCGGCCAGGTGGCCAAACTCGGTGCCGCGACACTGGTTTCCTTCATCGCCGTGCTGTCGGTCAATCTGGGCCTGATCAACCTGTTCCCGGTTCCCGTCCTGGATGGCGGCCATTTGTTGTTCTATCTACTGGAGGCTTTGCGTGGGCGCCCGATCCCGCAGCGGGCGCAGGAGTATGGTTTCCGAGCCGGTCTTGCGTTCCTGGCGTGTTTGTTCGTCTTTGCAACGTGGAATGATCTGACGCATTTGGGGGTGTTTCGCTGGGTGGCCAGCCTGATAGGCTGACCAGGATTGTGCGGCCGGTTCGGCGCCGCTGGCGCCAAGCCGGTAGCCCTGTGTGGCATATCGCTAAATTTATCTTTTGGAATCATTGCATTACAGCGTGAATTTTAGATTGTCCGCGGACGCGAGGTGCTACTAGCATCGCTTGCGGCCCGTCGCTATGGTGCGCCCCGTACGGACCGAGTCATCGACCGGTGCCGAGTCTTTCACGATCCGCGTGCCGCTAGGGGGACCAGCCTTTTGTTAACGATCCGTGCTGAGCGGCTGCTTGCCGCCTGCCTGATGCCAGTGCTGGTCATCGGAACGTCTGCCGCCCAAACACCCGCGCCTACCTCGCCGGCTTCAGGGAGCCCAACGCCCGCCCGTCACGCGCCCACTCGCTCAACCGTCGCACCGTCCGCCGCGAATACCGGGGTCATCCAGGCCATCAAGGTCGAGGGCGCTCAGCGCATTGAACAGGGCACAATCCGTTCGTACCTGCTGGTTCGTCCGGGCGATGCGTTCGATGCAGGGCGGATCGATCGCAGCCTTAAGACCTTGTATGCAACTGGTCTGTTCAAGGATGTCCAACTCGGCCGCAGCGGCGATACCCTGGTTGTTCGTGTCGTCGAAAACCCGATCGTCAGTCGCGTCGGGTATGAGGGCAATCACAAGCTGACCGACGATCAGCTTCGCCCGGAGTTGCAGTTGCGTTCGCGTTCTGTCTTCACCCCGGCCCTGGCCGAAGCGGACCGGACCCACATCCTGACTATGTATGCCAAGCGCGGCTACTACGACGCGACGGTCGAACCGAAGATCGTCCGCCTGGATCAAAACCGTGTCGATGTCATCTTCCAGATCAACGAAGGCTCCGCCGCGCTCATCAGCAAGATCGTCATCAACGGCAACAAGGCGTTCAGTGAATCGCGGCTGAGCGAGGTGATAACCAGCCGGGAGTCCCGTTGGTGGCGGTTCCTGTCTTCCTCGGACAGCTATGATCCAGAGCGCCTGTCCTACGACAAGGAGCTGCTCCGTCGCTTCTACCTGAAGAACGGCTATGCCGACGTTCAGATTACCGATGCGTCGGCGGAACTTTCGCCCGACCGTAAGGCATTCTTCCTGTCCTTCACTGTGAATGAGGGGGAGCGGTACAAAATCGCCAAGCTGGACATCAATGTGCAGCTTCGGAACTTAACCGCGGCCGACCTTAAACCGAATGTGCAACTCGTGGAGGGCGCCTGGTACGATGGTGATGCGGTGGGCCGGTCCAGTGATGCGATCGAATTGGCGGTCCATAACCGGGGTTATGCGTTCGTCGATGTGAAGCCGCGCGTTACGCGCAATGTGGAAAAGCACACGGTTGACCTGATATTCGATGTTGGCGAGGGACCGCGTGTTTATGTCGAGCGTATCGATATCGTCGGCAACACCCGTACCGAAGATAAGGTAATCCGGCGGGAGATGCGTCTCGCCGAGGGCGACCCATTCAGCTCCGAGGCCATGCGCCTGAGCAAGACGCGCCTGACCGACCTTGGTTATTTCACCAGTGCCGATATCGTCACCAATCCAGGGTCCGTGCCGGACAAGGCCGTCCTGACGACCAATATTTCGGAAAAGGCAACCGGCGAACTCTCGTTCGGCGGCGGTTATTCCACCGACGCGGGGGCGTTGATCGATATCGGCTTATCGGAGCGCAACCTGGTCGGCACCGGTATCAATGCCAGCATCAATGGTGTGCTTGCCCAACGGAACAGCTCGATTAATGCCTCGGTCACCAATCCCTACTTCCTGGACCGGAACCTGATCGCCGGCGTTGACGTCTTCTTGATCCAAACCATGTTTCTGGGAACCCAGCCGTACGATGAAAATCGCGTCGGCTTCGACACGCGCATGGGCTACAACTTCAACGAGCATCTGCGCCAAACCTGGACCTACACCGCCGTCGATCGTCAGGTTTACAATATCGAAACCGGCGCCAGCCCGTTCATCTTGAACGAAAGCGGCACGACCCTGTTGTCACAGGCCAGCCAAGTCATCACCGTGGATTACAGGGACAGCCGGGTAAATGCCCATTCGGGCTTTATCCTGGAGTTAGGCACCGATGTCGCCGGACTTGGCGGCGACACAAGGTTTCTCCGCGGCAACCTGAACGGCGCCTATTATATTCCGTTGGAACGCTATTTCGGTGACCCGGACTGGGTCTTCAAATTGTCCGGCAGCACTGGGTATATGCAGCTTTTGCCTGGTGGGCGCGAAGAAATCATCGACCGATTCTTCCTGGGTGGCGATAATCTTCGCGGCTTCCTCGACGGCGGCGCCGGCCCTACCGACGTGCTGACCGGCAACCCGCTGGGTGGCCGGTTCATCTGGACGCAGTCGAGCGAGCTGCACTACCCGTTGCCGGTGTCCCCGGATCTTGGCCTGACCGGGCGCGCGTTCGTTGACGTGGGCGCTCTGAGCGAAGCGTCGTTCAGAAGCCCAACGGCGTGTCTGGCGACGACGACCATCACCTGCCAGATACGTCAGTCCGCGGCACCGCGGGTCGGTGCGGGCGTGGGCGTTTCCTGGCAGACGGCGTTCGGACTCATAAACCTTGACTTGGCGCCGTTTGTGATCAAGCAACCGGGCGACCAAACGCAAATCTTCCGGTTTGGCTTCGGCACGAGGTTCTAGTGATTCAAAAACACATCAAGTACACAGGCGCGGCTGTTGCGCTCGCGCTGGCTCTCACTCCGCTGGCCGCCACTGCTCAGCAGTCTCAAGGCGGCGACTGGTTCGTGCCTGGGCAGGTCAAGCCCTCTGGTACGTCGGCACCTCATCCGGCCCAGCGCCCCGCCGCCATCCCGTCGGGCGGTATCCCGATGGGCGGCGAAGGAGGTGCCGAACCCTCTGGCAACCCCCCGCCGTTGCAGGTCCAGTTGCCGCCGGCGCCGGAAATCCCGCCCATTCCCAAGGGCCAGGCGACCCCGGCCGCTATCGTCGGTATCTTGTCGGTTCCGGACGTGCTGCGTGTCTCCACGGCGTATCAGGTGGCGTACAAGGAACTCAACGCGCGCGGTCAGAAGCTGAACGAGGACGCGCAGAAGGAACAGGCCGCGCTGCGTGACCTGGGCCAAGCCTTCGCCGCCGAACGCGCAAAGTTGTCGCCTGAACAGATTCGCACCAAGGAAAAAGAGATCCAGGAACGCGCCACGGAGGCGCAGCGCAAGTTTGGCGAGCGCAACAGGATCATCCAGGAAGCCGGCCAATACGTCATGATGCAGATCAACCGCACCATGGAACAGGTGGCCCAGCAGGTCGCGCTTTCCCGTGGTGTGAATCTGGTCCTGAACCGCGCACAAATCCTTGGCACGACGGCGGATTTCGATCTGACCCCCGCTGTCGTCGAAGTGTTGAACAAGGCGCTCCCCAGCGTCGTGGTTCCGCCTGACGGGATATCGCCGATGGCGATGAAACCGCCGGCCGCTGCGTCATCCGCCGCCACCGCCACCCCTGCGAAGCCGCCAGCCACGGCCGCCAAGCAGCACCCGCAAAAGCCATAATCATGGCGCCAGGCGCGGACCGCTCGGCGTTAGCGGGCGATCCCCGCTTCTTTCAGCGCGCTGGCCCGCACAGCCTCGCGGCCGTTGTCGATGCCGCCAGCGGTGGCGAGGTGGGGGCCGCTACGGCGCCCTCACAACGGCTGATGCTGCACGGCATCGCGCCGCTGGCGACCGCAACGGCCGGGGACGTGACGTATTGCCTGAACAGCCGTAAATACCTGCCGGCGCTGGCTGAAACCAGGGCCGGCGCGGTTATCGTGCATGCCGACATGCGGGACCGGGTTCCCGCATCCTCGGTCGCCATTGTCGCCGATGATCCGCAGGTCGCGTGGGCGCGGGTCGCCACGCTGTTTCATCCACTGCCCCCGGTCTCCCCGGGTATTCATCCCTCCGCGGTCGTTGCCGCCTCTGCTCAGATCGATCCGTCCGCCCAGATCGGCCCTTTGGTCGTGATTGGCGAAAATGCCGTCATCGGTTCGCGCTGCCGGATTGGCCCGTTGGTCGTCATCGGCGACGGAGTCGAACTCGGCCGAGACGTTCGGATCGGGCCGCAGGCGTCGGTGACCCATGCCCTGATCGGCGATCGGGTTTACATTTATCCTGGCGTGCGCATCGGTCAGGACGGCTTTGGCTTCGCCATCACGCCGGAAGGCTTCCACACCATACCCCAAGTCGGGCGCGTGGTGATCGAGGACGATGTCGAGATCGGCGCCAACACCACTGTCGATCGCGGCGCGCTTGAAGATACCGTGATCGGCGCCGGCACCCGCATCGATAACCTGGTCCAGATTGCCCATAACGTGCGTATTGGCCGAGCGTGCGTGATCGTCGCGCATGTGGGGATATCAGGATCGGCGGTGCTGGAAGATCAGGTCGTGCTGGCCGGACAAGTCGGCGTGGCGGGGCATTTGCGCATTGGCAAAGGCGCCCGCATCGGGGCACAGGCCGGGGTCATGGCAGACGTTCCGCCGCGCGCGGAACTGGTCGGGGCACCCGCTCAACCCGTAAAGGCCTTCTTCAAGGAAGTCGCAACCATTCGCCGTTGGGTGCGCGACGGCGGCGTCCCTCGGGTTCGGGATTCCCGTAACGCAAAATCAGACGTGGACTAAAAATCATGGACCAAACCGTAAACCAGCCGCCTGCTTCACGGACGACGATCGAGCTGATCGACATCCAGCGCATCATGCACGACATTCCCCACCGTTACCCGTTCCTGCTGCTGGATCGGGTGGTCGATGTCGTCCTGAACACCTCCGCGGTCGGCGTTAAGAACGTCACGGTCAACGAGAACTTCTTCGCCGGTCATTTTCCCAACCATCCCGTTATGCCGGGTGTCCTGATCATCGAAAGCATGGCCCAAACCGCGGCCGTCCTGGTGGTGGAAACGCTTGGTCCCGATGCCGCCGGCAAACTGGTGTATTTCATGTCGATCGAGGGGGCGAAATTTCGCCGCCCCGTGGTCCCGGGCGATCAACTCAAAATCCACATCGTCAAGCAACGTAACCGCGGCAATGTCTGGAAGTTCCATGCCGTCGCTCGGGTCGATGGCACGGCGGTCGCTGAAGCGACCTATTCCGCGATGATCATGGACCGGGCCGAACCAGTTTGACGCAATGCTGCCTTAGTAACGCCAAAATGGCAGGCGAAACAGAGCGTTATAGGCGGCGGCAGGTAACATCGGGCAACAATGATTGTGTTGGTGGCCGGCGCCGGGGCCCATAGTTTCACCCAGATCGGGCGGCACATATTGTTGGTTCGGAACGGAACACCATGGATTTGATGACGGATATCAACCAGCGCATGACAGATCGCGTGACGATCCACCCCACCGCCATCGTGGCGCACGGCGCCGAACTGGGGCCGGGCGTCGATGTCGGCCCCTTCTGCACGGTCGGCCCGAACGTGGTTATCGAGGCAGGCGCCAAGCTGGTGTCGCATGTCGTCGTCGATGGCCACACCCGCATTGGAGAGGACGCGCAACTCTTCCCGTTCTGCACCGTCGGCCTGCCTCCGCAGGACCTGAAATACAAGAACGAGCCCACCCAGTGCGAAATTGGCGCCAGGACCCTGGTCCGTGAGCATTGCACCATCCACCGGGGCACTGCGACCGGCCTTGGCATCACCCGCGTCGGCACCGACTGCATGTTGATGGCCGTGGTTCATGTGGCGCATGACTGCCAGTTGGGTAACAGCGTCATCGTTGCCAACAACGCGGTGATGGGCGGCCACGTCTCGATCGGCGAGCATGCGGTGATTGGCGGCGCGGCGGCGATCCATCAATTCGTGCGTATCGGTCGGGCGGCCATGATCGGCGGCGTCTCCGGCGTGGAGGGCGATGTGATCCCGTTCGGCAGCGTCATCGGCAACCGCGCCCGCCTGGCGTCGTTGAATATTATCGGCCTGCGGCGGCGCGGCTTCGACAAGGCCGCGATTCAGCGCCTGCACATCGCCTTCAAGGCGCTGTACAGCAAGGAAGCTGTGTTCGCGCAGCGGCTGGAAGCGGTTCGTGAGAAGTTTGGTACCGATCCGCTGGTCGCGGAGATACTGGCGTTCATTGACGCTCCTAGCCATCGCGGGCTGATCCGAGCTGAATGAAACTAATGGACGGCGGGGAGGGGCATGAGGCTGATGGGCGCTTGCGCCTGTTAAGTGGTAAGCGCTGAAACCATCGCCTCGGCGAGCTGGGTTTGGTTGAAGGGTTTGCCGAGGACGCGCGTGCCCTTCAGATCGTCAGACAGCCCCAACGTGCCGTATCCCGTTGCAAATAGAAAGCGAATTCCGCGCGAACGCAGAACCTCCGCGACCGGGAAGCTCGATACTCCTCCGAGGTTAATGTCGAGTATAGCGATGTCCACCGCAAGGCTGTGTGCCTTTTTCAGTGCATCCTCCAGGTGCGACGCGGTTGCCACGACGTCGCACCCCAGGTCGGTTAGAAAGTCCTCCAGCAGTATCGAGAGCATTGCCTCGTCCTCAACGACCAACACTCGCAACCCGATCAGCACCACGAAAAGTCTCCTCGTACGCCTTTGACACGGATGGATGGCCGCATTTGGAACTGGACAGCCGCCTCCGCGGAATGCATCTGGATCCAGCGGACCATATGTTTTTATCCGCCAAGGGACGGTGATTTAGCGGCACGGGTCAGATGGTCTGGTTGCATTGAGCACGCCGGCGACCCGCGAATATCCGTCGTAAAACGCAATAAGAGTATAGTGAGAGTTATTTTACCGTCACTACACTCAAGCCGCAATTAAACTGGACCCTATAAATTCCGCTGTCGGAATTTGGATGGTTTCGTCTCGCATAAGCCTAATAGTCTTCGCTACAGCCTTTAAATGGACGCGATACATGAACCGACTGATCTCGTCCACTGATAAATCGACGAGCGACGCTATGGGATTGGCGGGGACCCTGGAGAAAACGTTGCGCGGCGACGCATGAAGCCAAGGCGGCTCAACACGGTTGCATCGGGGATAGAGAATACTCGCCGGCGATTCTCACTCGACTGCCGTCAGCCAGTCGGTTACAAACGGTGCTACATCCTGGAGTTAACGCGGCTTAGATTCGGGAACCGTCGAGCAATCGGCTACCGGGGTGGCTCAATCCCAACATGCACGCACATGCCAAAACTCAGCGAGGCTGATACGATGAGTGTGCTCCCGAGCCCGCGGCGATACCCGACATGTGTCGCGGTGATGGGTATTTGCTTCGCCTTCGTTGGGCTCCTGTGGTTCAGCGTTTTTATGGTCCTGCGCGTGGATCGCGCGGTGGTGATCGAGGGCCGGCAGCGGGAGAATGACAACCTGGCCAGCGTGTTCGCTGAGAACGTCACCCGAACCCTCCGCGCGGCCGAAATCACGCTTGGGCAGATGGTTTCGGAATATGAGCATAATGGCAAGGCATTCGATCTGCGCGGTTACGCAAGGATGCGTGGCATCTATCTCGATCCCGCCATGCTTCTGAGCTTTATTGACGAAAACGGTGATCTGGTCCTGGCCAGTGATCCGTTGGCGGAGGCGAAAAATTTCAGCAGCAACTCCAACTACCAGTACCATCGAGAGCACGATACGCCGGGCATCTTCATCAGCGAACCCAGGATCGGAACTACCAGTGGAAGATGGACGATATTTCTATCAAGCCGAATAAATAAGGCCGACGGATCATTTGGGGGCGCCGCGATATATGGATTGGACCCAATATATCTGGCAAGCATCTATAAGGAAATTGATCTCGGCGCGGACTCGGTATTCAACCTGATCCGCCGTGATGGTGTCATGCTGGTGCGGTTGGACTCCCAGAGTTTCAGCAACGGGGGTGGCGATGGGGCCAAGACGCTTCTGTTTACGAAATACCTGGCCATGGCTGACCATGGCAGCTTCATTTTGAACAGCCCCTTTGATAGAATTACGCGAATCTATAGTTACAGGGCGCTCGGTACCTATCCCTTGGTCGTAGTGATCGGGATGTCTTTACCCGTCGCGCTGACGGCGTTTGAAGCACGAAAGTCGCTCTATACCGACATTGCCGGCGCTTTGACCGTCGGTATATTTGGATTTGGATTTTTTACATGCCGATTGATCGCCAAAGATAAAGCGTCCAGCGAACGGGTTCAACGGAGCGCGGCATTGCTGGCCGAGGCCCAGGCCACGGCGCGGCTGGGATCGTGGGAACTCGACAAGATCTTGAACCGCCTGGAATGGTCGGATGAGGTCTATCGCATTTTCGAGATCTCACCCGGCCGGTTTGGAGCTTCTTATGAGGCATTTATTGAAGCCATTCATCCAGACGACAGGGAAGCGGTCCATAGCGCCTATGTTTCGTCCATCGCAAACCACATTCCATACCGGATGGTGCATCGCCTGATCATGGCGGACGGACGAATCAAATGGGTTGAGGAGCGGTGTAGCACCTCCTACGACAATGCTGGACGACCGATCCGGTCCAGCGGAACGGTTCAGGACATCACCGAACTCGTCGTGATAGAGCAGCAAATCCGCCGGTCGCTGGCGGAGAAGGAGACGCTGCTGCGGGAAATCCACCATCGGGTTAAAAACAATCTGCAGACGATCTCGAGCCTGCTGCATTTTCAGTCCAAGAAGGTAAAGCACCCGGATGATCTGGCTGCCTTCGCCGAAGCGAACGACCGGCTTGGCGCGATGATCCTGGTCCACGAAAACCTTTACCAGTCGCATGAATTGTCCCGGGTCAACTTCGGCGTTTACGTGCGCAGGATGGTCTCGCAGATCGCGGAAGCCCACATGTCACAGGGACGCCGTATCGCAACGCGCGTGGAGGTCGGGGACTATGCTTTGCCCGTTGAAATCGCGCAGCCCTGCGGCCTGCTGCTGTGTGAGCTGTTGATCAACGCGTTCAAACACGCATTCCCCCAAGGCGGCGGGACGGTGGCGGTTCATGTCGGCGACGCGTCGGGCCAAATGACGATGACCGTCAGCGACGATGGCGTGGGCGTCCCCGAAGGTTTCGATGGGAAGTCGGTTGGCTCGTTTGGATGGCGGTTGATCGACCGTCTGGTCACCCAACTCAACGGTACGGTTTTCGTTACGCGCGCCAACGGAACCAGCGTCTCGGTCTCGTTCCCGCTGGCTGATGATGCCGGTTGACCGGGAACCGAGCGGCTGTTTTGACAACGCGGCCGCTTGCCGCCCAGTGCCTCGGCTGCGATCCTGCCGCCAACAGGAACCGTCCCGAGGCCAACAATGTCCGACACGCTCCCTACCGCCACCCGCGTCTCTGATCCCGGCATCCGCGTGCTTTACCGCCTGGAAAACCGCTGGCAGGCTTGGCTGGATGTCGAGGTCGCGCTGGCCCGCGCGCAGGCCGAACTGGGCATCATCCCGGCGGATGCGGCCGAGGCTATCGCCAAGGTCGCCCGCCTGGACAACATGGACCGTGTCCGGATCGACGAAGGCTTTGCCCGCACCGGCCATACATTGGTTCCCCTGGTCTGGGAACTCGGCCGCGTGGTCGGGGAGCCGCATGGCGGGTGGGTCCATTGGGGCGCCACCACCCAGAACATCACCCAGACCGGGGACCTGCTGGTGCTGCGCCAGGCGCACGCCGTCTTTCTGAAGCAGATCGGCGAAATCCTCGCCGCGATGGCCGACCTGGCGGACAAGGGCGCGGATATGCCGATGGCCGGCCGCACCCACGGCCAGCACGCGGTGCCCGCCACCTTCGGCTACAAGGTCGCGGTCTGGATCGACGAATTGATCCGCCACACCGAACGCTTCCGCCAGGCCGCCCCCCGCCTGTTCGTCGCCATGCTGGGGGGCGGGGCAGGAACCTATGCCTCGCTGGGCAAGGACGGTCCGCCCGTCCAACAAGCCATCGGCCGCCTGCTGGGCTTCGGGTCGATGACTGTCCCGTCGCGCGCCATCGGCGATCATCTGGCCGAAAACGTCATGCTGTTGGGCCTGCTTGCGGCCACCTGCGGCAAGATCGGGCGCGAAATCTACACCCTGATGAAGACCGAATTCGGCGAGGTCGAGGAACCCGTCCCGCCCGGCACCGTCGGCAGTTCCACCATGCCGCAGAAGCGCAACCCGAAGCTTTGCCAGGATGTCATCGCCGCCGCCGCCGAAATCCGCGCCATGGTGCCCCTGGCGTTGGAGGCGATGACGACGGAACATGAAGCCGACCGCACCACCAGCCTGATGATGGACAAGGCGGAGGCGACAGCCTGCATCGCTACCGGCGACATGCTGGCCCGCGTGGCCGAAATCGTGCGTGGCCTGCGGCTCGACCCCGTCCGTATGCGCGCCAACCTGGACCTGGGTGGGGGGTTGATCATGGCGGAGGCGGTGATGCTGGACCTTGGCGCCGCCATCGGCCGGCAGCACGCGCATGACGCGGTGTATGATGCCGCGCAGGACGCTTTCGTGAAGGGGCGCCCATTCGGCGAGTTGCTGGCCGAAGACCCCCGCGTGACCGCCCACATGACGCCGGAACAGATCGGGGGCCTGCTCGACCCGACAGCCTATACCGGGCTATGTGCCGACATGGCCCGCGAGGGTGCTAACCGGGCGCGCGCCGCCGCTGAGGAGTTACGAGCATGAGCGAACTGGACGTCGATCACCTGCGATCATGGATCGGCAGGCAGGAAACGCTGCACGACCGGGTGACGCGCTTCCCGATTGCTGCCTTGTCCGCCACGCTGGACCGCGACGACACCGCCCCGCAAGCCGGCGACCCGCTGCCGCCGTTGTGGCACTGGCTGTATTTCCTGCCCACCGCCCGCCAATCCGTTCTGGGACCAGACGGCCACCCGGCCCGCGGCGGCTTCCTGCCGCCGGTGCCATTGCCCCGCCGCATGTGGGCCGGCGGTCGCTTCACCTTCCACCAGCCGCTGCGCGTGGACGAGGACATCACCCGCGTGTCCACCGTGCAGGACGTCGCCGTCAAACACGGCCGCAACGGTGCGCTGTGCTTCGTGCTGGTGAAACATGAGGTGTCCGGCGCCAACGGTCTGGCGCTGGTGGAAGAACACGACATCGTCTATCGCGACATGCCGCGGCCGAACGAGGCGCCGGCCGCCCCGAAGCCGGTTCGCACCGATGGCACCTGGGCGCGCGACATCCAGCCCAGCGACCCGCTGCTGTTCCGCTATTCCGCGCTGACCTTCAACAGCCACCGCATCCATTACGACCGCCGCTACGTCACCGAAGTCGAGGGCTATCCCGGCCTGATCGTCCACGGACCGCTGATCGCCACGCTGCTGATCGACCTGCTGCGCCGCAACACCGACCGTCCGCTGGCGACGTTTCGGTTCCGCGCCGTCAGCCCGCTGTTCGATATCGCGCCATTCTCGGTGCATGGCCTGCCGGACGGCAACGGCGCCGCCCTGTGGGCGCGGAACGCATCGGGGCACTTGGCGATGGAAGCGGAGGCGACTTTTTGAAGGCCGCTTAGCGAAGGCGGTCCTGTGAACCGGGGCCTAGCCAAGCTGCCCGGATTTACGCACAGTCCGATCCGGAAACGTCCCGAGTGAGCCAATGAAGCTGTCCTTTCGCACCGATTTCTGCGGGCCGAACGCCCGATGAGCGGTACCATCCTGACCCTTAATGGCCTGGGAAAGCGCTTCGGCGGCTTTACGGCGCTGGCCGGCATCGATCTTCAGGTTCAAGCCGGCGAGCGGCTTGGACTGATCGGCCCCAACGGGTCTGGTAAGAGCACCTTGGTCAACTGCCTGTGCGGCACGCTCCAAAACGATATGGGGCAGGCGATATTCGACGGCCACAAGCTGAACGGCCTGTCCGCTCACCGGCGGACTCGCCTTGGCATCGGGCGGAGCTTCCAGTTGCCACGTCCGTTCACCACCATGACCCTGGCGGAGAATATTCGGGTCCCGCTGCTTTATGCCGCCGATGCCAGCAAATCCACCTCGGTTGCCGACACTGCCCGGCGGTGTGACGAACTGCTTGATATGGTCGGTCTGGCGTCCAAATCAGCCGATAAGCCAGCCGATCTGACGCAGATCGAGATGCGAAAGCTGGAACTGGCCCGCGCGATGGCGTCCGGCCCAAAGCTGCTTATCGCCGATGAGGCGATGGCGGGCCTGTCGCACCAAGAGGTGGATGATATCCTTGCCCTGCTGATCAAGCTGAATACGCAAGGCGTCACCATCATCCTGATCGAGCATATCATGCGCGCTGTCCTCGCGTTCTCGCAGCGGCTGATCGTGCTGGTCGCGGGCCAGAAGATCGCGGATGGCAATCCCCGCGAGGTCATCAACCAGCCTGATGTAGTGGCCGCCTATCTGGGAACCTGAACGCCGTTGCCGAACCAACCGCACGCGTAGGGGCGTCAACATACGGGCCCGACAAGGCGGGATTCGAACCAAAATCCGGCGGTTGGATTTGCTGAACGGGGTGGCACGAACAACGGGTTTGACGCCGGCCAGACGCCCCTATATCGATCTTGCCATACAAGGGAGAGCTCCATGGACCTAAATTTCACGCCGGAGGAAATCGCCTTCCGTGACGAGGCGCGTCATTTCTTCCGCACGGCCATTCCCCAGTCCATCCGCGACAAGGTCGCCGAGGGCGAGGGCCTGACCCGCGATGACATGATCAACGCCCAGCGCATCCTGAACGCCAAGGGTTGGTGCACGGTGAACTGGCCGGTGGAATGGGGCGGCAAGGATTGGACCTCGGTTCAGGTCTATCTCTACCAGGATGAGATGCAGCAGGCGAACTGCCCGACGCCGATCGCTTTCAACGTCTCCATGGTCGGGCCGGTCATTGCCCAGTTCGGCAGCCAGGAGATCAAGGAGCGCTTCCTGCCGGCTACCGCCAATGCCGACATCTTCTGGTGCCAAGGGTTCTCCGAACCCGGCTCCGGTTCCGATCTGGCCTCACTGCGCACCAAGGCGGAGAAGAAGGGCGACAAATACATCGTCAACGGCCAGAAGATTTGGACCACCCTGGCGCAATACGCCGACTGGATTTTCTGCCTCGTCCGCACTGATCCAGCCGCCAAGGCGCAGGAGGGGATTTCCTTCTTGCTGATCGACATGAAGACCCCCGGCATCACCGTCCGCCCGATCATCACCATCGACGGCGGCCGCGAGGTGAATGAAGTGTTCTTCGACAACGTCGAAGTCCCGGCCGAGAATTTGGTAGGGCAGGAGAACAAGGGCTGGGATTATGCCAAGTTCCTGCTGGGCAATGAACGGACGGGTATCGCCCGGGTCGGCGCCTCCAAGGCCAAGATCGCCCGCATCAAGGAGCTTGCGGCGCTGGAGTTCTCCGGCGAGCGCCCGCTGATCGAAAGCCCCCGCTTCCAGGAAAAGCTGGCGGCGGTGGAGGTGGAGCTAAAGGCACTGGAGATGACCCAGCTTCGGGTGGTGTCCGACGAACGCAAGCTGGCGAAGGGGCGGCAAAACCCCGCATCCTCGATCCTGAAGCTGAAGGGGTCGGTGATCCAGCAGCAACTGACGGACCTGCTGATGGAGGTCGTCGGCCCATACGTGATGCCGTATCAGCGCGATTTCGAGGGCAATAACGAGCCCATCATCGGGCCGGATTATGCTTCGGAGGCGGCGCCGATGTACTTCAACTACCGCAAGGTCTCGATCTACGGCGGGTCGAATGAAATCCAGCGCAACATCATCGCGAAAGCCATTTTGGGCCTGTAGGCACGCCCGTTCGCGTCTGAACCGTCCAAGCGCAAAAACACGAGGAAACCATGGATTTCGATCTCTCCGAAGACCAGCGGCTGTTGAAAGACAGCGTCGATCGTCTGGTGGCCGATCAGTATCAGTTCGAGCAGCGCAAGAAATACATGCGCGAACCCGCCGGCTACAGCGCCGCGATGTGGGACCAGATCACCGAGATGGGCCTGCTGGGCCTGCCGTTCGAGGAAACCCTGGGCGGCTTCGGCGGCGGTCCGGTGGAAACCGCGATCGTGATGGACGCATTCGGGCGCGGCCTGGTGCTGGAGCCATATTTCGCCACGGTTGTATTGGGCGGCGGATTGTTGCGCAGGGCGGCTTCGGCGTCCATGCTGGGGGCGCTGGCACCGAAGGTCGCGGCCGGCAAGCTGAAGCTGGCATTCGGGCATGTGGAACGGCAGTCCCGCTATAACCTTGCCGATGTCAGCACTACGGCGCGTAGGGACGGCAGTAACTACGTCCTCGACGGCGCCAAAAGCGTCGTGATCCATGGCGATACCGCCGACAAGATTTTCATCACCGCGCGCCTGTCGGGCGAACGCCGGGCTGCCGGGGGGATCGGGCTGTTTCTGATCGACCCGGCCACGGCGGGCGTGACACGGCGCGGCTATCCGACCCAGGACGGTCAGCGCGCCGCCGAGATCACGCTGACCAATGCCCGCGTGTCGGCGGACGATCTGATCAGCGACAACGCCCTGCCGGTCATTGAACATGTTATCGACGAAGCCATCGCCGCGCTGTGTGCCGAGGCGGTTGGCGCGATGCAGTCGATGCAGGATTTGACGCTGGAATACCTGAAAACCCGCAAGCAGTTCGGCCGGGCGATCGGGTCATTCCAGGTGTTGCAGCACCGGTCGGTGGATATGCTGGTCGCGGTGGAGCAGGCGCGCAGCATGGCGCTGTTCGCCGCCGTGATGGCGGGCGAGGAGAATCCGATCGAGCGGCGTAAAGCGATCTCCGCTGCCAAGGTGCAGATCGGCCGGTCCGCGAAACATGTCGGGCAGGAGGCGATCCAGTTGCACGGCGGCATCGGCATGACCAATGAGTATGCGGTGGGTCATTACTTCAAGCGCGTCACGATGATCGACCAGCTCTATGGCGATGCCGATACGCATTTGTCGTACCTGGCCGCGCATGGCGGGCTGTTCGGGAAGGTCGCTTGAACATTCTGCTGGATCTGGACGGTACCCTGGCGGACTCGCGCCCGGGTATCCTGGCGTGCTTCCAGCATATGCTGACGGAGCTGGGTCATGACCCCGCGGTCGCGGGGGACCTGACCTGGGCCGTGGGGCCGCCGATGGCGGTGTCGGTTGGCAAAATGCTGGGTTTGTACGGTGACGACCGGGTGGACCTTGGCCTCGCCACTTACCGTGCCCGTTACACGACGACGGGTATCTATGAATGCACCGCGTTTTCGGGTGTGCCGGAGATGCTGTCGGCTTTAACCGGTGTCGGACATACCCTGTGTCTGGCGACGTCGAAGCGTCGGGATTTCGCCGAACGTGTGGTCGATTATCTGGGGTTCGGTTCGTTCATTCCGCGTGTCTATGGGGCGCTTCCCGGCGGCGGGCTGGATGAAAAGAAAGACCTTCTGGCGGAAATCCTGCGCGTTGAGGGTTACGATCCCGCGCGCACCATCATGGTTGGCGATCGGTACCACGATATCCACGCGGCCCAGGCCAACGCGCTGCGGTCGATCGGTGTGCTGTGGGGATACGGCGGCGAGGATGAGTTGACCGAAGCCGGCGCCGACCTTCTGGTTGCGGCACCGGTCGAAATTGTTCCTCTGATCTGACTGGTTTGGCTGACGCGCGGACGCGTGCCTTACGACCCGTTCCCGAGTCGTAAGGCGATGCTGCGCGCGTGGGCTTGCAGGCCCTCGGCTTCGGCCAAGGCGACTCCGGCCGGGCCGATGCGTTCCAGCCCGTCGCGCGTGGCGGATACGAAGGTCGTCCGCTTCAGGAAGTCGAACACCGATAGCCCGGAAGCAAACCGAGCGGTGCGGCCGGTTGGCAGGACGTGGTTGGGGCCGGCGACGTAGTCACCGACGGCCTCGGGACAGAACGCGCCCAGGAACACCGCGCCGGCGTGGCGAATCCGGGCGAACACGGCCTCGGGGTCACGCAGCATGAGTTGCAGGTGTTCGGGGGCGAGGCGGTC
Source organism: Acetobacteraceae bacterium (assembly GCA_027353465.1). Classification (GTDB taxonomy): domain Bacteria; phylum Pseudomonadota; class Alphaproteobacteria; order Acetobacterales; family Acetobacteraceae; genus Rhodopila. The sequence goes on from DAIEHR010000327.1 coordinate 22,494, forward strand.
AACCAGGGCAATGGCCCTGTCCCAGTTGTCCACCACGATAATGGCGCCGTGCGCCTGCCAGCTCGCGGTGGCGATCGCGTGGCGGGGCAGGGTGGGCAGTTCAGCCAGAACCGCTGCGGCCACGGCATCGGCGAACGCGGCGCTGTCGGTGATCAGGATCGACTGCGCCGCCTCGTCATGTTCGGCCTGGGCCAGAAGATCGACGGCGATGCGGCGCGGGTCGTTGTCCGCGTCGGCCAGCACGACAACCTCTGACGGGCCGGCGATGTTGTCGATCCCGACGCGGCCGAACACTTGGCGCTTGGCCTCGGCGACATAGGCGTTGCCGGGGCCAACGATGCGGTCCACTGGCGCGATGGTCGCGGTGCCGTAAGCCAGTGCCGCCACAGCCTGCGCCCCGCCAACCCGGTAAATCTCCGTCACCCCCGCTCGGCGGGCCGCGGCGAGAACCAGCGGATTCAGAATGCCGTCGGGCGTTGGGACGCACATGGCAATCCGCGACACGCCCGCGGCCATGGCCGGGATCGCGTTCATCAGCACCGAGGACGGATACGCCGCCTTGCCGCCGGGAACATACAGACCGACGGCATCCAGCGCGTTCCAGCGCATGCCCATGGTGATCCCGGCTTCATCTGTCATCCGCAGGTCTTGCGGGAGCTGCGCGCGATGGAACGCCTCAATCCGCGTGGCGGCCAGGTCCAGAGCGGCGGCCAAGTCAGATGGGATCGAGGCGGTAGCCGCGTCGATCTCGGCGCTGGAGATGCGCAGGCGATCGGCCGTCAGGGTCTGCCGGTCGAATCGCGTGGTGAAGTCGATGACCGCCGAGTCCCCCCGCGCGCGGACGGCGGCGATGATGTCGGCAACCGCGCGATCCACGGTTTCGGTGGTTTCACGGGCCTGGGACAGCAGGGTTAGAAATTGGGCTTCGAAGCCGGCGTCTGCCGTGGAGAGACGGATCATGGACCTAGGCCCCCATCGCCGCGCGAAACCGTGCGATCCAGGCCCCCACCGCTTCCGGCTGGGTCTTCAGCGCGGTGCGGTTGACGATCAGCCGGCTGGTGACCGGGGCGATGACCTCGGTTTCCACCAGCCCGTTGGCCTTCAGGGTGGACCCGGTCTGCACCAGATCGACGATCACCCGGCACAGCCCCAGGCCCGGCGCCAGTTCCATGGCCCCGTTCAAATGCACCACCTCGGCATGGATGCCGCGGCTGGCATAATGCCGGCGGGCGATGTTGGGGTATTTGGAGGCAACACGGATCTGGCTCCAGCGCGAGGAATCGTCCATCCCCGCGGTTTCCTTCGGTTCGGCCACCGACACGCGGCATTTGCCGATGCCCAGGTCCAGCGGCGCGTACACCTCGGGATAGTCGAACTCCATCAGTACATCGGCGCCGCAGATGCCGATATGGGCCGCGCCGAACGCGACGAAGGTGGCAACGTCGAACGGGCGTACGCGCACCACGTCCAGCATCGGATCCTCGGTTTCGAACCGCAGGCGGCGGCTGTCCTCATCGGCGTAATCCGGCGAGGGCACGATCCCGGCGCGCGCCAGCAAAGGCCCGCATTCCGACAGGATGCGTCCCTTGGGCAGCGCCAGGATCAGCGGCGACGTGACGTCCGGCCCCAGCGAGGCCGCGGAAAACGGGGCAGTCATGAAGGCTCCGGCATGCAGGAGCGCCGCGTTTACCCTACCCGGACCAAGATCGGAAGCCTGCCCTGTGGAACCCTGGGTTGCGCGGTGGTGCAATCCACGCCACCTGGGCGGGCGCATGGAACCAGAAATAAGATCAGCAGGGCGCATTCAGCGGGTGAAGCCCGGCAAATTGAACGATCTGGCGCGCCGAACGCGCCAGGCCGAACGGGCCAGACAGCGTGTGAAAAGTATCGTCGGCTCGCGCGATTGCCTCCGCGGGGCTGGCCAAGACTGATTCGACCGCCTGTGAAATCCGTTCCCGCGTGAAGTCGAACATATACTTGTCCAACGTGGGCATCGTGGCCCGGGCGAAGGCATTTTCGTCGCTGATCGGGGGCACCCCGGCCGCCAGCGCGAAGAACACCCGGTCATGCACCGATCCGTCCACGAGCGGATTGATTGACAGGCAACCGCTGTAATGCGGCAAGCGATCGATCATCGCCCGCCAGGTCGCCGGACCGTGGAACTGGGCGGCGGCGCCATCCCAGTTGATGTGGTCCCAGCCGCTGCCGAAGACATCCACGGGGTATTGCTTGACCGTGTCCATCATCAGGTTGGCGCGCTTGAACCGGATGTAGTTGTCCAACTCCCGGATCAACAGCAGCATCACCCGGTTATTGGGGGCCATGAACAGCCCGCGCGGTTCGGCGATACGCTGAATGACGGGGACGAAATCGGCGGTGGAGCGGGTGAATAATTCCTCGGCGGCCGCGAAGACGACATGCTGCAAGTCAGCGCTATATTTGCGCCAGCTTTCCTCGATCCTGTTGATGTCCGCCCCGCTTTTGGTGAACATGATCCGGCCGTTGCGTGCGTCTGGCACCAGCGGGGCATTGGCAAACAGCGACCGTGGCGGGATGCCCAGATGCACCGCGAAGGCGGTGCCGTTCGCATTCAGATGCCTGATGTTAAAGCGGGCATGGTCGGGGAAGACGTAGCCGTGCAGAAGGTATGGGCTACGAATGCCGTGTCTTCGGGGAAAGTAGCAAGGGTGGTCGCAGCTCCAGTTAAACAGCGGAACCTTGGCAGTCTCCCAGATTAGTTTTCCGTCCACCATCAGATCGGTGCCAATGCCGGACATCGTCAGGGCAAACGCAATGTCGCCTTGACCGAGCAACTGGACCAGTTGTTTCGGCCATTCGGTCCCATCGGCAGCGAATATCGTGACATCGATGCCGATGGCAGCGAATTCCCGCGCGGTCAGTTCCAGCAGTCCGCCCAGGGAGTCGTAGGCGCTGCCAGCCCAGCGTAGAATCAGCACCTTGTTCGCCATTTCTACCTTCTTTTTCCGTCGGATCGGGGTCTAGTGGGTGGACGGTCCGACGGTCAACGGGACCCGCCGTCCTATCGCCCGTGCTGCTTCCGCCAGACGGCGAATGCGGCCAGGTTTGCTTCGTCTGTCGGCGGATACAACCCAAGCGTCTTTTGGCCGGCCCGAACACGTTCGGTGACGAAATCCTCATAGGCCGTCATCTCTACCGCCTCATTGGCGATGTCGTCGGCCATTTCCGCCGGCACCACGATGACGCCATCCATGTCGCCAACGATCACGTCGCCTGGAAATACCGGCGCATCGCCGCAGCCGATCGGCACGTTGATGTCGATCGCTTGATGCAACGTCAGGTTGGTCGGCGCCGAGGGCCGGTGATGATAGGACGGCATCGCCAGTCCGGCGATCTCCGCCGAGTCGCGAAATCCGCCATCGGTCACCACCCCGGCGACCCCGCGGACCATCAAACGGGTCATCAGGATTCCACCAGCCGAGGCCGCCCTTGCATCCTTGCGGCTATCCATCACCAGCACGGCGCCGGGCGGGCATTCCTCCACCGCCTTGCGTTGCGGGTGGGAGTGATCGCGGAACACCGACATCGGGTTCAGATCCTCCCGAGCGGGCATGTAGCGAAGGGTATAGGCTTCGCCGACCATGCTGCCGCCGGTCGGCGGACTAAGCGGGCGAACATCCTGGATCATCTGGTTACGCAGCCCGCGCTTGTACAGGGCGCTGGCCAGAGTCGCGGTGCTGACAGCTTTCAGCTTCTCCCGCGTTTCGGCGCTGAGTTTGCTCATTGGTGCGCGCTTCCTAGTAAATCACTGGTTCCGACACCGGCGCGCCAAAGTCGGTGCGCAGGAAATCGAAGTCGCAGCCTTTATCGGCCTGCTGGATATGCTTGGTATAAACCCACCCATACCCACGCTCGAACCGCACCTCCGGCGCCACCCATTCCGCTCGGCGGCGGGCGAGTTCCGCCTCGGAGACTTCGATGTTGATGCTGCGCGCATCGACGTCGATCGTCACGATGTCGCCGGTTCGCAGCAGCGCCAGTGGGCCGCCGATATAGCTTTCGGGCGCGACATGCAGCACGCAGGCGCCATAGCTGGTGCCCGACATGCGGGCGTCGGACAGCCGCAGCATGTCGCGGTGGCCTTCCTTCAGCAGTTTCTTCGGCATCGGCAGCATGCCCCATTCCGGCATGCCCGGGCCGCCTTGGGGGCCGGCGTTCCGCAGGACCAGCACATGGTCAGCGGTGATATCCAGGTTCTCGTCGTCCACAGCCTTTTTCATGGATGGGTAATCGTCAAACACCACGGCCGGGCCGGAGTGCTTCAGGAACCGCTGATCCATCGCCGCCGGCTTGATGACGCAGCCATCCGGCGCCAGGTTCCCCTTCAAGACCGCCAGCGAGCCCTCGCCATAGATCGGGTTATCGGTGCCGCGGATAACGTCGTCGTTGAAGATTTTCGCACCCTTGATGTTCTCGCCGATGGTCCTGCCGGT
>DAIEHR010000335.1 GCA_027353465.1 Acetobacteraceae bacterium
GCGATCTTGCGGATACTGGCCCGCAGGATTTTCCCGGACCGTGTCTTCGGCAGCCGGGCCACGACGCGGGCGTCCTTGAACGCGGCGACCGGACCGATGCGCTCGCGGACCAGGGCAACCAGTTCGGCGCAGACCTCCGCCTCCACCCGGTTAGCGCCGGCTTTCAGCACCACCAGCCCGATCGGGGTCTGGCCTTTCAGTTCGTCCTTGGCGCCGATTACCGCGCACTCGGCGACATCCTTGTGGGAGGCCAGGACCTCCTCCATCGATCCGGTGGACAAACGATGGCCGGCGACGTTGATGATGTCGTCGGTGCGGCCCATGACCCACACATCGCCGTCGGCATCCACCGAACCCGCATCGCCGGAGCGGTACCAGCCGGGGAAATCGGACAGGTAGGAGGTGCGATAGCCCTCATCGTTCTGCCACAGGGTCGGGCCGCAGCCGGGGGGCAGCGGCAGGCGCAGCGACAGGTTGCCGGTGGTGCCGGGCGGCAGCACATTTCCGTCGTCATCCAGGGCGTGCAGATCGTAACCCGGGCACGGACGGCCGCCGCTGCCGGGCTTGAACGGAAACAGCCCGAACTGGCGGAAGCCAGCGGTAATCGGCCAGCCGGTTTCGGTCTGCCACCAGTGATCGACCACTGGCTTGCCCAGCAACTCGGTCGCCCAGATGCCGGTGGGGGGATCGCAGCGTTCGCCCGCCAGATACAGGGCTTCCAGGCTGGACAGGTCGTGCTCGCGGGTCAGCTTGCCCTCGGGGTCGATCTGCTTGATGGCGCGCATCGCGGTGGGCGCGGTGAACAATACCTTCACCTTGTGCTGGGCGATCACCCGCCAGAATGCCCCGGCGTCGGGCGTTCCGACCGGTTTGCCCTCATACATCACCGACGTGCAGCCGCGCAGCAGCGGCGCATAGACGATGTAGCTGTGACCGACGACCCAGCCCACGTCGGACGCGGTCCACCAGACGTCGCCGACGTCCAGCCCATAGATCATCTTCATGGAGTTCCACAGCACCACCGCGTGGCCGCCATTGTCGCGGACCACGCCCTTTGGCCGGCCGGTGGTGCCGGAGGTGTACAGCACATACAGCGGATCGGTTGCCAGCACCGGAACGCAGGCGCGCGGCGCGGCAGCAGCAACGGCTTCCGCATAATCGTAGTCGCGGCCTGGGGTCAGTGGCGCCTCGGCCTGGGGGCGTTGCAGTATCAGGCAGGAATCGGGCTTGTGCGGCGACAGCGCGATGGCGGCGTCCAGCAGCGGCTTGTATTTCACCACCCTGCCCGGCTCCAGCCCGCACGAGGCGGACACGATGACCTTGGGCTTGGCATCGGCGATCCGGGTGGACAGTTCGGCCGCCGCGAAGCCGCCGAACACCACGGAATGGATGGCGCCCAGCCGCGCGACCGCCAGCATGGCGATGGCGGCTTCCGGCACCATCGGCATGTAGATCACAACGCGATCGCCCTTGGTAACACCCAGATTCGCCAGGGCGCCGGCCAGATGCGCGGTTTGATCCAACAGGTCGCTGTAGCTGAAGGTCTTGACCGTCCCGGCCATCGGGCTGTCGTAGATCAGCGCGGCCTGTTCACCGCGCCCGGCTTCGACGTGACGATCCAGGCAGTTATAGCAGGTGTTCAGCATGCCGCCGGCAAACCACTGGCCGAACGCGCCCAATGACTTGTCGAATATCTTCTCGGGCGGCCGGGTCCAGGAAATGCCTCGGGCCTCTTGTGCCCACCAGGCTTCGGGGTCGCGCATCCACTCGCCATAGGCTTGCACATAGGATGTGGCATTGGTCATGGCGCGTGACTCCCTGTTTCGTTGCGCTCGTTTTCCGGCGGGACCGCCCGATGGTCAAGCTGGGGGGCTAAGACAGACTTGCGCGCGGCCGCGGCGGATGGTTTCTGCGTAGAGTATCAAAGGGAGGATATGATGCAGATCAAGGGTCTCGCGGCAGTGGTGACGGGCGGCGGTTCGGGCTTGGGCGCGGCGACCGCGGCGCATCTGGCGTCATTGGGCGCCAAGGTGGCCTGCGCCGACATCAACCAGGCAGCAGCCGAGGCCACCGCCGCCGCGATCGGCGGTATTGGCGTGCGCTGCGACGTGGCAGACGCCGCTTCCGCCGAGGCTGCCTTCGCGTCCGCCCGAGCGGCCCATGGGCCGGTGCGCATCCTGGTGAACTGCGCCGGAATTGGGACCGCCGGCCGTATTGTGGGCCGTGACGGCCCGATGAAGCTGGACGCGTTCGAGCGGGTGATCCGGGTCAACCTGATCGGCACTTTCAACATGCTGCGCCTCGCCGCCGCCGAAATGTCGGAGGCCGAACCGTTGGAGGAAGGGGAGCGCGGGGTGATCGTCAACACCGCCTCCATCGCCGCCTATGAAGGCCAGGTTGGGCAGCCGGCTTATGCGGCTTCCAAGGGCGGCGTGGTGGGTTTGACCCTGCCAGCGGCCCGCGAACTGGCTCGCGCGGGCGTCCGGGTCGTGACCATCGCGCCGGGGCTGTTTCATACCCCGATGGTCGATGGATTGCCGCCCGACGTGCAGGCCAGCCTCGGCGCCGGCATTCCCTTCCCCGCTCGGTTGGGGCGTCCCTCGGAATACGCGGCCTTGGTGGAGCATATCGTGTCGAACCGCTTCCTGAACGGCGAAGTCATCCGCCTGGATGGCGCACTGCGGATGCCGCCGCGGTGAGCACCACGCAGAGGATTCCGCGATGAACACGCATCAAGTCATCATCGTTGGCGGCGGCCCGGTGGGGCTGGGGCTGGCGGTCGATCTGGGCCAGCGCGGCGTGCGGGTCTGCGTGGTGGAACGCTATACCCGGCCGCAGCCGATCCCCAAGGGCCAGAACCTGACCCAGCGAACCATGGAGCATTTTATCCATTGGGGTTGCGAGGCGGACCTGCGGGCGGCGCGCACGATCCCGAAATCGTACGGCATCGGCGGTCTGACCGCCTATGGCACGTTGCTGAGCGGCTACCACTATGACTGGCTGCAGCGCGAACTGGTGCGCCCCTATTACTTCACCGACAACGAACGCCTGCCGCAATACGAAACCGAGGCGGTGTTGCGCCGCCGGGTCGCGGCTCTGCCGAACATTGAAACGCTGTTCGGCTGGCAAGCCGAGGAGATCGTCCAGGACGATGGCAGCGTCTCCGTCGCGGTGGTCGAGCGCAATGGTCCCGGGCGCCGCTGGCTGCGGGCGGAGTATGCTGTCGGCAGCGACGGGTCGCGCTCCATCGCGCGGGATCGTGCCGGGATCACGCAGACATTGTCAGACCATGACCGGGTGATGGTGTTGCTGGTGTTCAAGGCACCGGAATTGCACAATTTGCTGCAACGATTCCCTGGTAAGTCTTACTATTGCGTGCTGACACCGGAACTGGAGGGATATTGGCAGTTCTTCGGTCGGGTTGATCTTGGCACGACCTGGTTCTTCCATGCCCCGGTCCCGGTGGGGACCACGAAGGACAACTTCGACTTCCGGGCGTATTTGCACCGAGCGGTGGGCGCCGAATTCGCGGTGGAATTCGAACATATCGGGTTTTGGGACCTGCGGTTCGCGGTCGCGGATTCGTATCGCAACGGCCGCGTGTTCCTGGCCGGGGATGCGGCGCACAGCCATCCGCCCTATGGCGGGTACGGCATCAACACCGGGTTCGAGGATGCCAGGAACCTGGGTTGGAAACTGGCGGCGGCCTTGCAGGGCTGGGCTGGTCCGGGACTGCTGGACAGCTACTCGGCGGAGCGCCAACCGGTGTTCGAATCCACCGCCGCCGATTTCATCGAGAAGTCGATCCATGCGGACCGGGACTTCCTGGCCGCGTTCGATCCCACCCGCGACAAGGCGGCGTTCGATGCCCGGTGGGCAGAGCGGCAGTCGGGGGCGAAGTCGGAGGTCGGGTCGTTCGAGCCGAATTACGAAGGCTCCCCGGTGGTGTTCGGGCCGCCGAACGGGCGATGTTCCGCGCTGGGGTCGCATGAATTCACCGCCCGCGCCGGGCACCATCTGGCCCCTGCGCCGCTGTCGGACGGACGCGACGTGTTCCAGGCGCTGGGGGACGGCTTCACGCTACTGGCGTTCGACGCGGACCCAGCACCGTTCGCTACCGCCGCCCGATCCGCGGGGTTGCCACTGACCGTGGTGACCGACACACGATTGGGGGGCCGGGAACGCTATGGCGCGGGATTGGTGCTGGTGCGGCCGGATCAGTTCGTGGCGTGGACCGGCGACGATGCGCCTGGGGCGGATGTCTTGAGGCGGGTTGTGGGGGGCTTTTAGATAGTCAATGCACTGGGCGTGATGTGCCTCGTTTCGTGGATTGACGGCTTGTGGCTCTACTGGCAGCGCCTGATCTACGATCAGGTCCGCTCTATATCTGCCGCCAACGATGGCTTCTTTGGTTGTGGTGGGACCATGCCGCTGCCCGACGGCAAATCCCGCCTTGCCTGGTTCGCGGAACGCGGCATTTTCATTGATCTTTTCTAGAAACCTGGCTCCCCGCACAGCAGGAACGGTGAACGCGCCGCCGATGACACGCCGCGAGATATCATTCAGACCGCTTCATCCGCGTGTCTTTGCGATATCGCCTTCCTTATCAGCGTTAGGTGCCTCTTTGCGGGGGTGCCACCGAAAGATTACCGGCCAGAGCCGCGCGCGGGTTGCGAAGGACGCCGCCAGTGTCCACTGTGCGGCCCAGATAGTCGGGCTGGCTGGCGATCCGGGAGTGTCCGCCCTATGAAATACGCAGTCTCCGCCGCAATTCTTTTGGCCGCCACGGCCTGCGCCGCGCTGGCGGCGGATCGGGCCGTGCATCTGGCGGTGCCGCCGCCGGTGAGCAAGGATATCGCCGCGATGCCGCAGATCATCGATCCCGCCGACGATGCCGAACGGCGGATCAACGTGGCTTTGAAGCATCTTGATGGCAACGTCCTCAGGGCCTCCAGGACGTGTAAGGGGGGCGACTGGCAGCGTTCGGTGGATGCGACGATGCGCGGACCCGGCTTCCTGAGCCTGACCGTTACCGATGCGTGGTCATGCGAGGGCACAGCCCATCCGGATTCAGGCACATTCTCGATTGTTTACGATCTGACGAGCGGCAGGCCGGTGGACTGGACCAAGCTGCTTCCGGCCAGCCTGACCGGTAAGATGGCGCTGGAGGAACAGGCGGACGGCACCAAGATCGTCACGCTGGCGTCCAAGCGGCTGTTCGACCTCTACATGGCCGGATACGGCGCTGGCGACCCGCCCGACAGCGATCTTCAAGAGTGCAAGGACGCACTTGTCAGTCAGGCCACGGATGGACCGCCGGGCATGATGGTGTGGCTGGACGCCAAGGGCGGCGGCCTCGCGGTGCAGGTCGGCCTGCCCCATGTCGTGCAAGCCTGCGAGGAGCCAGTGACGATTCCGGCGTCCGTGCTGAAGACCGAGGGCGCGCAACCGGCTTTGATAAAGGCGTTCGACGGAGCGGCGCATAAGTAGCCGCAAGTCTATCGCTTCTCCGCCGTTCGGTTGATGCCGGCCAGCAGCCAGCCGAAGAAAATCATCAACGCCCCGGCACTGACGGCATTCAGGGTGAACAGCGACGCATAGGCATCGGCGTTGAACCGGATCGGCGGGATATCCAGCCGGCCTCGGGTTTCATACCACACCGCCAGCGGCAGCGCAGTCATAGTCAACATGACGAAGCGCTCGCGCCACGGGAACAGGATCGCGGCCAACATGCCGCAAGGCAGATACAGCAACTGCACACCTGCCGCCTCGCCCAGCATCATCGAGCAGAACGCGACATTGGCGACC
>DAIEHR010000229.1 GCA_027353465.1 Acetobacteraceae bacterium
AGACTTGTCGCGGGCGGGCCGCAAGGCAGGAAAATTCGCAATGGTCGAAGCCGCTGCGCGCGCCGAACTTGAAGCGGGCCATAGCGACGCCGAGACGGTAGAGCAAGTGGCCCAAATACTGGACGATGCGAAGCGGCCCGAGGAAGCGCGGACATTGCGCAACACCATCGCTCGCCATGAAGGCGTCATCCGAAGCGGCCCAACCCAAAATGCCGAAGCGACGGTCCTCGTGCTCGGAGCCGTAGGCGCGGGCCATGTGCCACTCCGCTATTTGTTCGATGTCCAGCGGTTGGCGGCATTGTCGGTGAGCCTGCTTTCCCCCGACCAAGCCGACGCCCCGCTGGGTTCGATCGATATCGAAACCCTCCGAAGCGTTGACATCGTTTTCAGCACTCTGGGCGACGTGGACCATGACGGCGGCCAGTTTGCCGCTGCCACCGCTCTTTGCGCCACTCTCGGAAAGCCTGTGCTCAATTCGCCCAGCGCCGTTCTCAAGACTGGCCGTGACAACGCGGCCAAGTTGTTCGGCGACATTCCGGCCATGATAACGCCCATCGTGCGCCGGGTGACGCCCGGCGAACTGGCGGATTTTCCGATCGACACCCCCCTTCTGGTACGGCCTGCCGGCAACCATGGAGGCGACAACTTGGTGCTGCTCCGCGATGATCATGACAAAAAGACCTACCTCGCGGCTATGCCTGGTGACCAATTGCTGCTGACACCGTTCTACGACTTCCAATCGCCAGATGGTTACTGGCGCAAATATCGCCTGATCTTCGTCGATCGGAAGGTCTATCCGTACCACCTCGCCATCTGCGAAGATTGGCTCGCGCACTATTGGCGGGCAGACATGCAACGCTCCGACTGGAAAAGGGCGGAGGAAGAGCATTTTTTGAGCGACTGGCGAGCGGTTTTCGGCGACATGGCCGCGCACGCTGCCGAGGAGGCGGCCCGCCGGTTGGATCTAGACTATGGTGGTATGGATTGCGCTTTGACGCCCGATGGGCGCCTGCTGCTGTTCGAGGCCAATGCTTGCGTTCTGTTGCACCTGGACGAACCCGCTGCTGTCTTTCCCTATAAGCATCGCTACGTACCGCCCATTCGTGAGGCATTTACCCACTTGGTCGGTGAGCGGGCCGGGCGGCGGAGGTGATCGCGGCCGTCCGCGCTTCGAAGGTTCGTGCGAAAATGGCCGGGACTACGCCCGGCCAGGACGGGAGAGTCGGGATCAAATTGGGTTAGTATCAGGTGGGGCCAAGACTTGCGAAAAGCCTGGCGGCCTTCATCTGTTCCGGCAACTTGCCGCTTTTGATCATGTCCGGATCAAGCGGGATATCGCGTGCGATCACCCCCGAACCACCCAACGGGGCAGCAACCACGCCATCGACCAGAAGTTCGGTGCCACCGGCATTACCGGTCGTGAATGCCAGGCCGCTTTGGGGTGGCACTGTCCATGATTCGCCAGGATGCATATTACGCTCAAGCAGCACGTGACCAGACGGGTCGCGTACCTGCAGCCACGCATCGGCCCGCGCCCGCAACACGATGCGCCTGCTGCCGGATTGCGGTGCCCGGTTCGGCGTGTCGGCCACCGCGGCTGCCACGACAGCCGCCGGAGCAGCCACTGTGGAAGCAGCCACTATGGGAGCAGCGGGGGGAGAGGCGGGGACATGGGTTGCCATCGCGACCGGGGTCGCCTCCGGGGGAGGCAGCGGATGCGATTTGACCTGCGCAAGCGGGGCAGGCTGGGGGGCGTCGCTGACCCCTGATCTCTCGCGCGCCACGGCCAGGATGTTCTTGATCTGCGGCGATTGATCCGGGTGATCGGCGCTCTTGAGCAACGATAGCGCCGCTGTCGGATTGCCCTGCAGTATCATGACCAAGGCAAGGTTATTGAGTGACGGTATGTCCTGCGGACGTTGGGCCAGTGCTTTGCGGAAGGCATCGCTGGCACCGCCGAGATCACCCTGCTGCGCCAGTATGACGCCTGTCCCGTTCAGCGCCTCAACACTTTCGGGATGCCGCGACAGAAGCTGCCGATAGACCTCCGCGGCGTCCGTCAGATGATTCGATCTGACAGCCATGCGCCCGACTTCCAGCGCGGTGGCCGTGTCGTCGCCGCGCGCGGCCAGGACGGCTTTTGCATCGCCGATGCCTTGGTCCACCTGCCCAGCCGCGATCAACGCGCTTGCGTGCATCAGCGGGTCAGGTGCCGGTGCCGGTTTCTGCTCGTTGCTCTGGCCCCGCAGAATTGCGGCATTCTCGGTGTCGCCGGAGTCCTGTAGCGCTTGAACAAGCTTATTGCGGGTGGCCTCGGTGATGACCGGTTCGGGTGTCTGCGTAGCACAGCCAGTCAGAGCGACGATCAATGCGATTGAGGTCACCCGGAACGCATGTGCGCGGAAATGATGATCCATCGACGGGGGCGCCTTAGGAAATTGGATGCAGCTAAATCTTTGGCGGAGAGTCCGGCCATTACTTGGGGAGCCGAAAAATCAAGCCCCCAAAGCGACACCTCAAATGCACCAAATATCGATATCATGTCAACACTGTTGGCTTTCCGAACTGTACACAATTAAATGTTTCCGATCTAAACCTTTTTTGATGACGTCGTCTGTTCATGCGGCAGCGCCGCATTCACCGCGCCAAGCGCAAGGTTGTGGAAGTAGTGTCCGGCGGGGTTTATCGCTTCTGAGCGACGACAAACGCGGTGAGGCCACCAAACCGGTTAGGCTGGAACCAGGGCAACTCCATACGGCAGGCCAACCAGAGCAGGTGGTTTACCAGCGTTGAATGGCGGCGCATCTGCGATCGTGCGGGGGCGTCCGACGCGCGCTTCGCCCGTGTGAGCAGGCGCTGGAGCGCCGCCAGCGGTAGAACGATGCCGTAGAAATAGCACCCCGTCGTCACTTCCAACCCGGCTTCCGCGCAAACCGCCTCGATCCGGCCGAGAGTGTAGCGGCGGTAGTGCTCCAAGAACACGTCATGCTCGCTCCACAGCCAGTTGAAAGCGGGGACCGTAATGACGAAACGCGTCCCCGGGCGCGCCGCGGCAACGTAAGGAGCCATAAGCGCCACATCGTCCGGCACATGCTCCAGCACGTCCATCAGCAACACCAGGTCAGCAGCGTCGGTCCCTGCGCTGCGCCGGAACAGAATCGGCTTGCCCGCAATGGTTTCGCCAGTATCGTCACCGTATCCGGGATCCACGCACGTCGCTGTCTGGCAATCCGTGCGCAGCAGCAATTGCCGGGCAAAGAACCCCGTTCCCGCACCCACGTCGAGTACGCGGTTGGCCGGCCGGCCGGCGACCAGTTTGAGCAGCGCGGCAAGCTTGGCTTTATAGTACCAGTGGGTGGCTGCCGTATCCCCCAGCAGCGTGGCCTCCTTCAGGTCCATGCGATTGCCGTCAGTACGGCGCAATGTTGGCCGGAGGCTTTGGTCCGCCCTGTAGCCGACACGGAGATTCGGAACCAATGTGCGCGAAGATGATGATCCATCGACAGGGCGCCCTGAGTAGAGAATTCAGTCACTACTTCGCGAATCGCTTTGGTTATTCACGGCAAATCAAGACCCAAAGCGGGCATAGCGAATGCAATCAACGTCGGTATTATGTCAATATAATTAGCTTTAGGGAACCGAACACAATTAAATGTGGGGGGTTAAACTATTTTTGATGGAATCCCCTATGTTCAGCAGCATAGAATAGCCCCTGTCCGGGGCGGCTATTTCGCCACGGCCCCTTGGCGCAAATCCAAAGCAGTAAGCCGAACGCGCCGCGTTAGACGGCAAGGCAATACCGTTTCGACTAAAATCCGAACACGATTTTATGTTCGCTGAACCTATCTGTTTTCACAACCAGAACAGCATATAATAACGTACTCGTACCCATACCTGCTCGGCGGCGACTGTCATCGGGCCGCCCCCAAGAGAGTCATCGTGCAGCCCGGATCGCCGCCAATGAGTTCTTCCACGGCGTCAGCCGCCAGGCCGATCCAGGATCGATGGGCAAAGCCGTTCGCCCCGATTGCTGCTTTCCTGGAACGCGAACGGTCCGCCCCGCTGCTCGTCGCCTGCGCCCTGGCGATCGCGGGCGCTTACATTTTACTGACGTTCAACATCGATTTTCTCGTGGGATCGGGGGCATTCTGGGCCAATCCGCGCGGTCCATGGCTCATGGACCCGCACGACAGCATCGACAGCGCCGATATTCTGGACATGCAGGTCGGTTACACGGCCTTCCTGCATGCACCCTGGGGCCTCCCGCTGTTCTTCGTGCCCGATCTTGGCACGCCCACGGGAACCAGCGTCATCCTGCTGGATGTCATTCCCATCGTCGCCTTCGCAGGCAAGCTGTTCGCGTCGGCGACCGGCGTCCAGGTCAACCCATACGGGGTTTGGATCGCGGCCTGCTTCATCCTGTCGGCGGTGTTCGCCGTACTCCTGATGATACAGTTCGGGCAGAGATCGCTGTTGGCGGCGTTTGGAGCAAGCATACTCGCCATCTCGATGCCCGCTCTGCTCCATCGGTTCGGCCACATCGCCCTGCTCGGGCAGTTCCTCGTCATTGGCGCCCTGTGGCTCTACAGCCGTGACGCGCACGGGACCAGCACCCCCTGGCGCCGGAACGCCTGGTGGGCGGCCTGGCTCTGCCTTGCCGTAATGGTCCACGCTTACCTGTTCGCAATGGCGGCGGCCCTCTACGCGGCGACCGTGCTGCGCCGGATCAATACCCAACATTTATCGATGCGCGGCGCCCTGCGAGAGCCCTTCCTGGTGGCGTGCTCCGTCATGACCGTGATGGTAGCGGCCGGCTACTTTGGCCAAGGCACCGGTACCTCGGCCTCCAGTGGCGGCTACGGCTACTACTCGATGAACCTCCTCTCACCGCTGTGGCCTCAGCGCAGCGGCCTGTTCCCGGGATTCCATGATCTGGTGACCGGTCTTGATGGCCAATACGAAGGGTTCAACTATCTCGGCGCGGGCGTTCTCCTGCTGGCCGCCATCGCGGCATGGACATCCTGGGGTTCGCTCCGGCCGATCATCCATCGCCACCTCGTGCTGGTCGTTGCGTTCGTTTATCTCACGCTGTTCGCCATCTCGAATGTCTGGTTCCTGGGTGCCCACCAGGTGTTCTACGTGCCGCTACCCGCGGCCCTGGATTCCCTGGCCGGCATTTTCCGCTCGTCCGGGCGCATGTTCTGGCCATGCGCCTACGCTGTGGCGCTGTTCAGCCTGGTATTGGCTCTGCGCCGCCTGGCGCCCGGCTGGAAGACTGTCGCCGTCCTTGGATGCTGCCTGCTGCAGTTGATCGATTCCAACCCGCTCCGAACCCGGATCACCACCCTGACGCAGCGCCAGGTCCCAACCCAGTTGGATCGCCCCCAGTGGGAGGCGCGAATGCTGCGCGCCGATCGTGTCCAGGTGGAACCATCCTTCATGTGCGGCAGTCTCGCCTCGCACGTCGAACAACTCGAAATACAGCGCGCGGCCGTGGGCACGCGGCGCCCCACCAATGCCGTTTACAACCCGAGGCTACAGGTAGATTGCGCGGCGAGCGAGGCAGCAGCAACACAGGGTCCTTGGGACGACCATACGCTTTACGTCTTCTTCCAGGATACCGGTGTCACCGTTCCCGCGGGCTGGCGCCCACCCGAGCTGGCGTGTGAGCCGTTCGATCGCGGCTTCTGGTGCCTGGGTCTCGCCCACGGCGAATAGAAACGATATAAAAACAGTATATCACACAATAATTCCGATTCCGGCAATATCCTGTGATCAAAGTGAAGGTGAATAGATATTCGGGCTGTTGCGGGTAGGTATATGGCCGACACGCACACCGGAATGGACATCACATGGCAGCTGGTCGGATCGAGGTATCTTCCAACGCCCCAGGTAGATCACTGAGCGACGGAACCGCTGGACATCAAGCGACGATAACGGCCGGCAAAAGCCGTCCGCGGCCGTTCCGCGGCTTCGTGACCGCTGCATAGACAGCGCCGGAATGTCGGGAGAATGGCCGTGACTCTACGCAGTATCGCATACGCGACCGGTATCGCCGTGCTGATGTCCGCCGCCGCTATGGCGGAGCCGGTACCTACGACCGGCGGAACCCTGTTTTTCGCGGTCGATTCCGAACCTTCGAATTACGATTGTCAGGCGAATGTATCACCGGCTTTTCTTGAGGCGGTGGCGCCAAATTATTCAACGCTGCTGAAGTTCGACGCGGCGAACTACCCGCGGATCGTGGGCGATCTTGCGGAATCCTGGAGTGTCTCACCCGACAATCTTACCTATACCTTCAAGCTGCGGCCCGATGTGCTGTTTCACGACGGCGCGGTACTCACGTCATCGGACGTGGAGATTACTTATCAGCGGATACTGCATCCGCCGCCGGGCGTGATCTCCGCGCGGCAATCGAATTATGCCGCGATCAGTTCGATCGAAACCCCCGATCCATTGACGATCGTGTTCCACCTGCAGCGGCCTGATGCCTCTATGCTGGCGAATTTTGCCTCGCCTTGGAACTGCGTCTATCAGAAGGCGAAGCTTGACTCCGATCCGCAGTTTCCCAGAACCCATATTCTGGGAACCGGGCCGTTCAGGTTCGTCGCGCACAAAAAGGGCCAGTATTGGGCGGGGCGGCGCTGGGATCACTACTATCAGCCGAACAGGCCCTATCTTGATGGCTATGAAGCTGACTTCATGAGTGGACCCAACGTCATAAAAAGCATGCGGGACGGCCAGGTGCTGGGCAGCTTCCGCAGCTTCACCCCCGCCGAACGCGCCGAACTTGAAACCAGGCTTGGCAACGGCATCACGGTCCATGAATCACCATGGCTGTTCAACCTGATGCTGGCGTTCAACACCAGGCAGCCGCCCTTCGATGACGCCCGCGTCCGCCGCGCCCTGTCGCTCGCCATCGATCGATGGAGCATGGCAGACGCGCTTTCCGACACCACGGTGCTTAAGTATGTTGGCGGGTTGATGCGGCCTGGCTTCGCGATGGCTACGCCGGCCGCCACGCTCACCAACCTGCCGGGCTTTTCTCACGATATCGCCGCATCGCGCGAACAGGCGCGCCAACTGCTCGCGGAAGCCGGGCTGCACAATCTGAAAATTACCCTGATCAGCCAGGACATTCCCAACGCCTATGGGCCAAGGGCCGATGCCATCATAGAGGCATGGCAGGCGATTGGCGTGACCGCGCATGAGGTCAGATTAAGCGCCAGGGACTGGCATCTGGCGCTGGAGAGTGGTCATTTCGCCGTGGCGCTCGATTATGCGGGCGATGCTTTCGACGATCCGTCCTTGCAGCTCGCCAAATATGTTTCCCGCTCCGTTTCCCCATCGGGCTATGCGACCGGTGCGTCTGATCCAGAACTCGATAAGCTCTATATCAGCCAGCAAACAAACACCGACCCGCGGCAGCGGGCCAACATCGTTCGCGATTTCGAACAGCGCGCGCTGACCGAGGCTTACGCAGTTCCGATCCTTTGGTGGAATCGTATCGTCATAACCTCGGCCGCCGTGAAAGGCTGGAACATGACGCCCAGCCTTTATATCGGGCAAGATCTCGCCGACGTCTGGATCGACAGCCAGTTCAGCAAAACCAGCGTCTTGCCGCCGGCGGAAACGTCCCCCCCTGCATCCACGGAACCCGCGGCCACGCCTGCGCGGGCGGCGGCGGTAGCCTCGGCGGAGCCGTTGCTATCCGCCCCCGTCACGCCGATGCGGGCCGAGGCCATCGCCGAGGGCGGCCAAGTCCAGCCAGGGCGGTCATCGTCATCGATGATCGCCAACGATCCGCCATCAGGGCCTACGGATAGAACGCCGCTGGAATCCCATTCGCCTGCGGTTCAATGATGTTGTACCAGCGTATGGAACTCGCCTCGGTGTTCCCGATCGTGGCTCTTGCATCCAGCGTGTAGCCGAATGCCGTCAACCTGCTTCCGCGGATCCCCTGTCCGCCTCGTGCGTCCTGGTCCTTGCCAGTTGCCATTGGTATAAGAAAGATTTCTTGACATGATTTTCAACCTGAGGTAGAAAATCTTACTCTGCATTCAAGGCACGGCGGCATGACCGAAAACACCACGCTCATAGACCAAGCGCCTTTCTTGGCCTCTCCCTTCGATATCCTTCTGCGGCTCGTCGTTACTCTTCTGATACCGAGCTTCCTGCCTGCTACCGGCGGCGATATGGACCTTGCCCGCTTGGCGGCTCGGGAGGCTGTGAACGCTCACCGCCCAAGGGATCAGGCCGACCTGATCGTGATTTCGCGGATTATCGCTTGTGGTCTCGCATCGTTGCAATCCATTGGCCGGTCCATGGAGGACGGCCTTCCGCTTTCCATGGTTCTCCGCCTGCGCGGCAGTAGCGTTGCATTGAGCCGCACCGCCGACCAGGGGCTTCGCGCACTGCAAAAGCCGCGCCCCAAAGCCGTGCCCGCGCCCTTGGCGCCGCTCGAAACGGGTAAAGGCCTCCCCCCGGCCGGGATGGCGGCAGGGGACGCGGGGCAACATTCCCCTGTGCCGGCCGCGATTCCCGTCCCAGCCTCCGTGCCGGCAAACGAACGGAAGCCTCAGGCAGCGGAAACCACCGCGATCACCGGCTGGCCAGGGGACAACATCGCCAGCCTTCCCTTCTTGCCTCCCCCGGCGCGTAAATCGCTGACGATACGGGCCGCCACGCTAGGCAGCGTAGCCAGCAGCCTGTTGGCGGGCGACGATCGCACGTTGCACCAAGACAGTGAGTTCGCCGGACTCCCACGGTCGAAATGGCCTGTCAGCCATGAGACTGGGCGACCACAGCCGAGGGCGTAAACACCCTGGGCAGGGTCCGGCCAGAACGCAGGGGGTCAGGATGCAGGGAAACGACTCGCGGGGCCGCGGGAAGTGCCCGCTGCCGCGTAGCGGGTCCTGATACGCTGGCCACCGAGGCGCTCGGTATCCAAATGCGGATACCCATGATCTCCCGCAAGGGTCCTGACAGCGTCAGACCGGCCTGTCCGCCTGACATAAACTCCGTCTCGCCATGCCAGGTTGCCAATACGGCCCGCCGGTAGGGCTCCCCGAGTAAGGGGTCGGCCGAGTGATAGTAGGCAATGGCGGTTTCCCAGTTGCCCGTGCGGTCGTGCAGTTCCGTCATGAAACGAGCCGCATACGCGGCGTTCGCGGCTGGATCGAATGCCTCGTCAAGCGAAGCAAAGGCGGTTGGGTGGTATTTCAGGTTGATCTGGAAACACCCGACATCGATCGAGGTGGCGCCCGCCCGCAGCGCGGCGGCCACATAGGCGATCGCTTCTTCCCGCGTTTCGAAAAGATGGCCCTCGCCTTCGCGATTGACCGCCCACGGCCAAGGCAGCACACCGCCGGCCCGCGTGTCGTAACGGCCGCTTTCCCGCTTGCCGATCGCCAGCAGCAATCCTTCCGGAATAGCGGCCCCGCGTTCAGCCGACGCAGCCTGGTCGCGGCACGCTTCCCCCACGCCGGCAGTTGCTTGGCCTGACGCCACAATAAGCAGCGTCAGGCCAAGCAGTGCCGCAACGCTACGCCGGCCCGCGCGCATCGTAGCGTCAGTGCGTGTAACGGGCCGGCGGGGTAGTCATAGCCAACTGGAAGAATGTCTGCAGGGCGGCCACAAGCGAAGCATGGTCGCTTGCCTGAATATAGTCGGCAACAGGGTCACTCGCGCAGGCCTTCAGGTTGGCGGTTGTGGTCCCGGCACCAGACCCTTCCACGATGCCGGTCATGTTGCTGAGATAGTACCCATTCATCAGCGGATAATACGGCGTATAAACGACATAGACCACGTAACCGTTGTCTTTGAACGGCTGGCAATAGCTTGGGTCGATAGCCGACTGGGACCGCACGCCATTACTGTTCGTATAATCCTGGACGCCATCGGTGACCAGAAACAGCACCTTACGCGGCTGGGTGTTTGTCATCCCGTCGCCGGACGCTGTCAGCTGCGAAGACAACGCCGACATGGTATCCGGGAAGTCGGTGTCACCACCATTATCGCCGCCGTAAGGCTGAATCCCGGTGTCCGGCCCATTCGCCACCGTTGGTGGTCCACCAACCGCCGCGGTTGCGGCCCCCCAGTCGTCGGAGGCCTCGGTGCCGTTCGTCGGATAGATCTGGGTCAGGTTGTGGTCGAACGTGAACACGCCGACGTTCAGGTATTTAAAGGTCGCATTGTCATTCGACTGCATGGTGGAGATCAGCGTATTGACCGCCGACTTCACCACGTCGAACCGCAAGGTGACCTGGGAGCTCGTTCCGATCGTGCTCCTGGCGATGCCGTAATAGTCGTTGCCGGCGCCGGCGGGCTTGCTGGTATCGAAATGGCACGCGAATGCACAGGGTGCCCCCGCCAAAGGCGGTTGCCCCTTGGTTGGACCCGAGGTCTGATTGGCTACGTTGGGAAAGCCTCCGCAACTCGGTCCCCCGAGGTTGGATGACGGGTTGAATGTTGAAAATCGATAAGGCGGCGACATGGCTGGCATAGGGCAGGACAATGATCCGTCATAAACGCCGCCGCCACTTGCGCACTGATAGGCGGAATAGGATTGGCCGGACAGGGGCTGATTTCCGCCGGATCCGTCCCGGTTCGCGCCGTAGATCGCGCCCGGCGCATAGGTATATGTGCCCGCGCCCGTGGCCATGCCGGTTCCCGTGCCGCATGGCGTCATCTGTTGCAGTATGTTGATGTCATTCGCCGTCGCGCCAATTTCCATCGAAGGGGAATTATCCAACAGGACTTCGACGTTCAGATAAGGCGTGCTCAGTTGGGTCGATATAATGGACTTCCCGGTGATCGGCCAGGACGTCACGCCGAACAACTTGCCGAAAAACGTGTTATAGGACGCGCTCCAGGTCGTCGTCGCCAGCATTGTCGTTCCGGAGCGGGCCATCGTGATACGAGCCATGGGCGTGCTGACGGTCGAGATCGACCCAGCCTGCGCATTGAAGCTCGCAAGGCCGGCCGCTTGTCCGGTCGCCTGATAATTGACGGGATCGGTTCGAAGCGCGCTCGCCGCCGTCATGATGGCGGAGAGTGAGCTGGAATCGGCGCTTAGCTCTATTTTCGCTTTCGCCGCCAGGACACCGGATAGATCCACTGTCAGGCCAACGAATGCAATCACGGCCGGTGCCGCCAGACCGACGATTAACGCCGTGGACCCCCGATTTGCCCGAAGCCGTGAAAACTTCAGAATTTGCATCGTTGTGTTCTTCCATCGCTGCATGAGTTCATGGCACCGTTGAGGTGGCCGCCGCGGGATAGATCGCTGACGGCCCGCAAAAGACGGTCGAGTCCGATGGACCGGCGGAGTAATAATGGACCCAGGCGTCCGCCAGGCCGGTGCGCGGTGAGAAATAGGCAGACTGCGACATCACGATGTTGCCGGTGATGAATTTGAAAAACATCGGTATGTACGTGTAGGTCACATCCACGACCAGCAACGGGGCGACACCCTGAAGATCGGTCGGCAAAGTAGATGGGTTCTGACTCGCGGTATCGGGAACGAAAAGGATTGACGGGGTGCCATAGGTCACGTCCTTGACCCCGGGCGTCACGTCGCATGGTCGCAGGGTCCCGCTGCCCTCGTAAACGCCGCTCCACGCCACGTGCGGAAGATAAGTGCAACCGATGGTACATGTGTACACAGTCGGCTGCATGACGATCGAGGAGATCACCACGCCATACGGCGGGGGGGCTGCCGCAAGGGTTTTCGGCAGATAGGCATAGACCGCCGAGGCGGATTTCGTGGCCTGGTCCAGGTTCAACTGGTTTGTGCCCGTCACCGTCGCCGCCAGCGACGTCGCGATTTCGTCGATCGCCTGCGCCGCCAGGGCAACACGCTTCCAGGCGATGAACGCGGTTGTCAGATCGTACAGACCGGCGATCGTTATCACCAGCATTGGCGCCACCAATGCGAACTCGATCGCGGCGACCCCGCTGCGGGACCGTACGGGACCTGTTCTCCCGAGCGCGAATCGTTTCGGTCGAGTCAGGAAACCCGTGGACCGGAATTTTGAATGAGCAATGCGATAGCGCATGGCTATTCGTTCCGGTAGGCGGCCGTGCCGACCAAGGTCATCACGTTCAATGGCCAGATCGGAAGCCCGGTCGTGTAAGTCGCCTGGAGCAGCATGAGACTTCCATCTCCTGGCTGGCCGGCGTGATAGGCGGGGGTACCTCCCGCCTGGATCGCGGTCTGGAAGTCGGTTACGGGAATAAGATTGATCGAGACCGAACCGCAATTGAGAAAACCGCTTAAAAACGGGCAGAAAGCGGCGCTTTTGAAGGTTGTCGGATCTGTCGGACTTAGCTGTTCCGTCTGCATTTCCCGCGAGGCTTCCTTCGCGGCATAGTCGAGTGCCGTCTGCGCATAGAGGATAAATGCCAATTCGATGACCCCCAGCAGAAGCGCAAAGAACGCCCCGGCGATCATGCCGAACTCAAGCGCGACCGTACCGGACCGCGCCTTCTTCCAGTGCGCCCCCGCCTTCATTGCGCCCCCGCCCTCATTGCGATGCCATCGTGCGGACCACCTCCACCACCGCCGGGCCGCCCACGACGAGGAAGATGCAAGGCAGGATGAACACGATCATCGGCACGGTCAGCAGAACGGGAATTCGTGCCGCCCGCGCCTCGAAACGCGTCAGCATCGTGTGCCGCATCTCACTGGCAAGGACTCGCAACGCCTGCGTCAATGGGGTGCCGTATTTCAGGCTTTGGGCAAGCACCGCGCCCAATCTTGTCATTGAATCAAGCCCGGTGCGCTCTCCCATGTTCATCAATGCCTGTCGGCGGTCCGTCAGGATCTTCATTTCGTTGGCGGTAATGCCGAGTTCATTGGCGACCGCCGAAGCGCCGTCGCGGGCCTCCATGGCAACGCGCTCAAACCCCGCTTCGAGCGCCAGGCCGGCCTCGGCGCAGATGATGAGGAGATCGAGCGCCGCGGGCATGCCGGCCTCCACGGCCTTCAGGTATTTGTTGCGAATACTGCGCACCACGTAGTCGGGTGCCATTAGGCCAACGACGGCGCATCCGCCCAGGACAACAAGCTGCTGGGCGTGCAGCCCCGTCACGTTCATGACGATCCAGCCCACCGCCGGCAGTCCGACCATCAAGACAAGCTTGGCCCCGACAAACAACGACAGCGCAACATTGGTGCGATGTCCCGTGGCGGTCACCGTGCCCTTGAGATCCTCGATCGCCTTGCCTGAAAGAAGCCCGCTGTTCAGCACTTTTCGCCCGATCGCGACGACAAAGCGCATCCAGAGGGGAGGTGCGGCCTCGACGGCCTCATCAATACGGTCCGGAGCACGAATGGAGCGCAGCCGCGCCTCAACCCGAGCACTGTCCTTTCCGGCCGGATGCAGAAGAAGGCCCGCGATCACGCAAAGCAGGGACAGTCCCAGAGCCAGGGACCAGACGGTGAAATTGCTCACGACACGCTCTTTTTGATGATGACTTTCATCGATCCGAAGCCCATGCAGAGCAAAGCGATGCCAACAAACAGCAATTTCTTGCCCAGCGATGTCGTGACCATCGGAAGCAAATAAGCCGGGGTAATAACCAGCAGCGCCGCGATGATGATGAACGGCAGGCAACCCAGGAACCACATCGTCAACCGCGCCTCGGACGCGAGTGCGATACCTCGTTCCTTCATGGCAACGCGCTTGCGAACGACGTCCGCCAGGTTCTCCAGTGTCTCGCTTAGACTGCCGCCTGACTGGCTTTGCAGCGCCAGTGCAACCGCCAGGAAGCGGTATTCAAGTAACTGGCTGCGCCGGGCCAGCTTGACGAGGGCGTCCTGCAATGGGCCACCGAGCCGGATATCGTTGACGACGCGGCGGAATTCGGTGGAGGACGGCCAGGGACCTTCCTCGCTTACGATCCGCAGCGCATCCGATACCGTGAAGCCGACGCGGACCGATCGCACCATCATCGCCAGGGCGTCGGGCAGTTGCTTGTACAGCTGGTCGGTTCGCCGGTTCTGGAAGAACTTGAAGACCATGCGCAGCAGCACGAAGGTATCGAACGGCAGCGATATCCACGCAGCCGACCCAACGAAGAACACCGCCGCCGCGGCCACCGCCACGGCGGCAAGGCAGGTGATGAGAAAAATGGACCACCACGGAATCGGATACAGATCCGGTCTGTCGATTTCGATGTTGGCGTAAGCCAGCAGGCGCCCCCCGATACTGGCACCGCCAACAGGGTCTTTCCATGGGCGGCGCACATCCGCGACCGTTTGGGCCGTCCTGGCGTAGTTGGTCGCGACGTTGGAAATCCGCTGGCTGCTGATGCGCGTTTGCCGGTCAGCGGCATACAGCCAACCGGCCGCGGCCATCAGGGCGATGCTTCCGCCGATCGTTAGCAGAAGGGGGCTCATCATCGTCACGCCGCGGCGGATGTGTCGTCGATCGCGGCAGCCCAGGCGCGGTCCAGGTTGAAGTATTGCAGACGGCCCCAGAAGGCAGGCCTGATGTGCGACACTATGAACCGGCCCCGCAGCGAGCCATCTGGGTTTTCGCCTTCGTACTCGAACTTGAAAATGTCGTTCAAGGTAACGACTTCGCCTTCAAGGCCGATTACCTCGGTCACCTGGCTGATGCGGCGTATGCCGTCACGCATGCGCTCCAGTTGGATGATCAGATCGACCGCGCTGACGATCTGGGTGCGGATCGCCCGCAGCGGCAGGTTCGGCTGACCCATCTGCACCATGTTCTCGATACGGGTGATCGCATCGCGGGTCGTATTGGCATGGATGGTGCTCATGCTGCCGTCATGGCCGGTGTTCATCGCCTGCAGCATGTCGAACGCTTCGGCACCGCGAACCTCACCGATGATCAACCGGTCCGGACGCATGCGCAGCGCGTTCTTGACGAGGTCGCGCTGCGAGATCTCACCGCGACCTTCCAGGTTCGACGGCCTTGTTTCCAACCGCACCACATGCGGCTGCTGCAGTTGCAGTTCGGCGGCGTCCTCAACGGTGATGATGCGCTCGCCTTCATCGATCGTCTGCGACAGCGCGTTCATCAGCGTGGTCTTGCCTGCGCCGGTGCCGCCAGAGATGATGATGTTCAGGCGGGCGGTGGACGCGAGCCGCAGTATCCTGGCCATCTGTGCCGTCGCCGAACCATTGGCGACGATGGTATCGAAGTTGATCCGCCGTCGGGCGAACTTACGGATCGAGATGCAGGCGCCGTTCAATGCCAGGGGCGGGAAGATGATGTTGACACGAGAACCGTCGGCCAGACGGGCGTCCACCATCGGGCTGCTTTCGTCAACGCGCCGGCCAACCGCCGCGGCAATGCGCTGCGCGACGTTGGCGACATGCGAAATATCGCGAAATCGCACCGCCGTCAGCACGACCTTGCCGCGCCGCTCCACGAACACCTTGTCGGGGCCATTGACCATGATGTCGGTGATAGAATCATCGTCCAGCAGCGGCTCCAGCGGGCCAAGGCCCACCATGTCATGCACCAACTCGGCGGCAAGTTGGCGCTGCTCGCGGCCATTGATCTGGATGCGCTTTTCGTCCGCGATATCAGCGATCAGACGCTCGACATCAATGTGAAGCTGCTCTGACGTCGCGTCGGCGAGCAGTGTCGCATCGAGCCGGGCAAGACAGGCGGTGCGCAGTTCAGCGGCGCCACTCGGGGGCGCCAGCGGTACCGATCCAGCCGGTATGGTTGACACGGCGCTTAGAACAGGGGGGGCGGGTTGGAAGCCCGCCCGGCGTCCGAATGTTGGCTCGGTCATGCTTTCTTCACCCATCTCCGCGGGTCGAGCCAGGATTTCGGCGCCTCGGCGCGGTGCGGCAGGATTTCACTGGCAAGCTTGGTGATTGCCGTTTGGAACTGGCCACGCTTGCGCACGGCCGGTTGGCCAAGCGTCGTTGCCGCGTGCAACTGCTTGGGCAGCCACGGCACGACCACATCGACGTCCCTGCCCAGCCCATCGACGACTTGCTTGCGGGTCAGGGCACCGGGCGCTCCAAGATGGTTGAGGACCAGGATCGGACGTGACGCCTGTTGTTCTCCGTTCGGCAGCGCGAGATGGCGCAAAGCGTTACGCAGCGATGGCAGGGTTGCGTCCATCACCAGCACACGCACATGGGCAAGCTCGCGCAGTTCATGATTAAGTGCCGTCGCGTGCCGCGGCAGGTCGGTCACAACGAAGTTGAACCGGTTGCAAAGCAACGAGCTCAGGTGAGCAGCAGCCCCATCCGCCGTGTACACCAGCGTATTGAGTGATTCCTCCGCCGCCAGCAGACGAAGGCGGTCGCTGATCGCGGGCGATGAGCGCTCCGCAAACAGAACGTCAACGCGGCCGGGATTTTCCAGCGCCGCCCGCAGGCCGCCGCCGATCGTCGTGGACAGCATAAGAGCCGCCGTGCCGCCATGCAGGTCGGCATCGAACA
This sequence comes from Acetobacteraceae bacterium, assembly GCA_027353465.1. GTDB lineage: Bacteria > Pseudomonadota > Alphaproteobacteria > Acetobacterales > Acetobacteraceae > Rhodopila. The sequence continues at coordinate 16,439 of DAIEHR010000229.1, forward strand.
GCAGAATATGGTGGCGTGAACGGTCGGCCAGCTGCACTGCCAGATTAACCGCGATCGTGGTGGCGCCGACCCCGCCTTGCACCCCCGTCACGGTGATGATCTTGCCACCCCGCGCCGCCGCGGCGGCACCGCCGGTCAGCAAGGGCAGAAGCCTGCGGGCGACGATCTCGCGGTTGAGCGGCTTGCAAAGATACTCCTGCACGCCCAGGCCGCGAACGACCTGACGATAGAACTCCATGTCCTCGACATCGCCGATGACAAAGACCCGCACGCCTGGCTCGACGTAGAGAGCAATATCCTCAAGCACGGCAAGCGGATCGGTCTGCCCGGATACGTCGATCAGGATGGCGGCTACAGGGGTATCGAGCCGTTGCAGGCCGGTGCGTGTTTCCGCGATGTCGCCAATGCGGAAGTCGGCGGCCGTGCCAAGCACGGGCGCGAGGACGTCCGCAAGGATCGCAAGGGTCTCCCGATCGCGCACATAAGCGATGAGTGGCACGCGCGTCGAGCGGACGGCCTCCTCCTGTGCCGGATCCGCCTGCAGCAGAGATTCCACGGCCCTCATGGCGTATCCATCCCGGATGGTGTCGATGGGGTGTTGTTCTGGGCGGCCGTGACAGGCCCAATACTTTCGATGGGCAGTGGTTTGACCTGGTCCGTCAGCAACCGGTGTACCGCGGCGGCCGAGAGCACGCCAGGGCTTCGATCGTCACCAACCCCTTGCTGAAGGTGCCGCGGATTGGCCACCATCGCGGCCAGGTTCATGTCATTAAGGCCTTCGGGCTGCCAGGTTCCTTCGCGCTGGAACGGATCGTTGAGGCCATCACAGGCAGTGAAGCAAAGCAGAAGCGCAAGGCAGGCGGATTGCCTGAAGCCTTTTGCAAGGTGGAGGGCCATATCGTCTTCCCCTTTGATTGGTCAGTGCAGGATGAAGCCGGTGCCGGCGGGCAAACCGTTCAAACTGGAACGTTCAACCGGGCTATAAGCGGCGGTGGACGGTGTGATGAGCGCTTGAGGGCCCGTGCCAAGCGCCCGCTGACGCATCAGCAGCAGCCGGGACGCGTCCCCTGCCGGGACAAAGTCGTCGGTGGGCGCCCGCAACTGGCCTGGCGTGCTCACCGGGCGGACGATGTAGGGCGTGACCACGATCACGAGTTCAGATTGGTCGTGGTTGAACAGGTCGGATTTGAACAAGGCCCCGATCACCGGCAGCTCTCCCAGGTACGGAAGGCCGCGGGCGTTCATGGCGCTGTCCGCCGACAGCAGGCCAGCGACGGCGAAGCTCTGCCCGGACCCGAGTTCGATTGTGGTGTCCGCCCGGCGGACCGTAAGGGCTGGAACGGTGATGACGCTGTTGCCGAACAGGCTGGTGCCGATGGGTAAGGACACCGAACCCACGGAGGTTAGCTGACTGACCTCGGGATGCACGTGCAGGCTGATGCGGCCATCCGACAATACGGTTGGTACGAACGCCAACGATACGCCGTATTGCTTGAACTCCAGGGAAATCTGGTTGTTCTGCCCGGATATCGGGATTGGAAACTCTCCGCCCGCCAGGAAGCTGGCGGTTTCGCCGCTGCGCGCCGTAAGGTTCGGTTCGGCGAGCATGGTGATGAGCTGGTCCTGTGCAAGCAGGTCGAGGACGGTATTGATCGATCCGCCAGGCGAGGCGAGGCCCAGGGTATTCGGCGGACTGGTTGCCGCTGAGAGCCCGTCGGTGACACTGCCAACAAGACCCCAGCGGCCAATATTGGCGAGCGATGTCCAATTGATTCCAAGCTGACGGGTAATGGTACGAGAGATTTCGGCGATCCGCACACGCAAGGTTACTTGCACGGAGGACGTGATAGTGGTGCGATTTGAGACCGACTGCTTTTCAAGCAAGTAGTTCCGCGCCGCGCCGGCCACCTGTTCGGCCTCGGCCGGGGTGGAAACGTCTCCGTTGACCGCGATGCCGGTAGGGGTTTGGGAGAAATGGACGTTGGCGTCCGGCGTGGTACGCTGAACTGTCGCAGCGGCCTGACCGGCGCCGAACGATGACGGCAGGACCACGACGTCATACTGGGCAAGCGTGTTGCCGGACTCATCGAGGGCAGCAACGGTTGTCCGGCCCGCCCCTACACCAAAGATGAAAACGCTGTTCTTGCTGGCCGGACGCACTTCAACAACCTTGGGATCGGCGGCGAACAGACTGGAAATCGTGCCGCTGATATGGAAGACGCGACCGGCGCCGGCCTCCAGGACCAGGGAGGTCGGTGCTGCATTCGCCGCGGCCGCCATTGGACCGTTGGTTTTCTGCGCGGGGTCCGCCGCATAGGCTGATGGGATGGCGGGAGCGAGCGCCAGAATGGCCGCGACGACCCGGGCCAGGTTGGTGGTTGCCATTAGAATTTCATCTCCTCGACGTCCTTGCCCCGATTCACCCGAATGACGTGGGGGGGCGTCGCGCCTTCGGTCTTCGAGGCAGGGTGATCGCGCAAAGCCGAAGAAACGTCCCCGCCCCAGGCGATCGCCGCCGGCGCGGGCGCCGGCACGGCTGCCGTGTCGGGGATTTCGGGGCTGCCGGCAGGCTGATCATCAGCGGCGGAGCGTACCACCAGGGATATCCGGCCGAGGCGGGTCGCAACGGCCACGCGTTCGGCGTCGAAAGCCGATGCTTCGAGCGTAACGGTCCGGTTGTTTGCCACGGTCGGGCCGGCCTGGGCGCCCTGCGCACCCTGGATAAGTTGTTGATCGACCGCGATGACCCGGGCATTGGTCAGAATGGTTTCGCCCGAGACGCGGCGTTCAACCGGTTGATCCTTGTCTTCAAGCGCTTGGGTCAGCACCAGATCGACATGGTCGCCTGGCCAGATCAGCCCGGCAGTCCCACTGACCGGATCGACACCGACTGTCACGGCCCGCATGCCGGTACCAAGCACGGCGGCGAGGAATCCTCGATCGCCCGGATTCAGCACATCGCCCGCGACGATCGGCTCGTTCGCGGCGAGGCTGCGACGCACCATGGCGCCGCGCAGGGATGACCGGGCGGCAATGGTGTCCGGATAGCTGCCCTTGGGTTCCTGGCCAACCGCTGTCTCGGTAACGCCCAGGTCTTCCATCACCAGCAGGGCGCCAGCGCGCAAGGCTCGGCTGGCCACCAGGATATGCGGCTTTGGCATGGGGGGTGGCAAAGGTGGCGGGGGTGCCACGGCGACCTGAGCCACCGGCGCGGGCTTCTGGGCGGAGAATATGGCAAGTCCAATGCCAGCGATGCCCACAAGACCGAGCAGTACGGCCATGATGCGAAGGAACATGACGTTCTACCTAGACAACGTATTGATGAAGATCGGCAGGGCGCCCCCGGCGATGGCAAGCGCGTAAGGTAACGGCCCGCGCCGGTGCATGCGCCACGCCTCGGCTTTGCAGACACGCGCGAGAAGGCCCTGACGCGGGCCTGGCGCGGGGCGCCGGACGATGAACGAGAACGTCAGGTAGATCAGCGCCAACAGACCACCTGCAATCGCCACGGACAGCACGAGGGCGGGCGTACGGGAGGGCGGCAACAAGAGCGCGACAGCAGGAATGAGTTTCATATCTCCGCCGCCGATGAAGCCGTGCCGCCAAAGTAAACCGAGGAGAGATATCAGCAGGACCGCGACCATGATGCCCGTAACCGCATTTCCCTGCTGGACCCGTAAGACAAGGCCGGCAGCGGCAAGGCTGGCAGGTATCCAATTCGGAATAGTCCGCGCCGCGGCGTCATGCAGTCCCGCGATAAGAAGGAGACCAACGCTTAAGAACATAATGCTATCAGCAACAAAATATGTCATGTGACGCCAGTCAGACAAAGT
>DAIEHR010000365.1 GCA_027353465.1 Acetobacteraceae bacterium
CGACGACGGTGCCGCCACGAATGACCAGATCAAATGCTGGCATGGAGTTTCTCCTGGACAATTGGCGCCGATCCTGATGCAGGCGGAAGGGGCTGGCAAGTTTTGGAGCCATTCCGGTGACGATCGAGCGTAACGACCGGACGATCAGCGCAGCGGCCAGGACCACACGATCAACCACGTTCCAGCCCCGGCGACCAAGCCACGAGAAGGGCGTTAGAAGCGACGGCGGAGCGGAGGCAGCTCTGAAAGAACCCCAAGCAGCGAGGCTCCCTTTGAATCACACTTTCGCCCGCGCGAGAATGGCGGCACTGACGTCGTTGTTGCCAATGGCTCGGTCTTGTCGATCAGCCAGGATGAGGCGTCGCCTGGCTGGGGGCCTTCGCTGGATCAGAGGATTTCAGCGTCTTGACTATGTGGCTCTGACGGGTGGCGCGAGCCAAATCCGGTGGCAAACCCAGTCGGAGATAAAGGCCCTGGGGACGGCGACAATCGTGGCAGAAGGGGCAACCTGAGGCGCCTGGGTGATGCACACGACGCCCGGATGGCGGCCAAACGGTCTGGAATTAGTAGGTTGCAGCCGAAATGGCGTCCCGTAGGGGATTCGAACCCCTGTTGGTGCCGTGAGAGGGCACTGTCCTGGGCCTCTAGACGAACGGGACCTTGGCCAAGGCAGGCCTTCTACCCTCTAACCCCTGGAACCTCAAGCGGGGAAATCCTATCTGGCAAGAGAAATATGCCCTGCAACCGCCCCCGTCGCCGGATCGATCAGCACCACCCGATCCACGCCGCCGCCCTGAAGCTGCACCGCCAATCGGTCTCGCACCGCCGCGATTCCAGCGATATGCGTCCCGGCCGGTTCATCCAATACCGAAGCGACCGACGCGGGTAGCATGGAGGCGGCCGGAGCGGCCGATGTAACCGGGGGGGCGGACGACCGGCGGGCGATTCCCACCACCAGCCCCACCGTGCCGACGACAATCAGCACGCCCATAACAACCACCGCGATCTTCAACGCACGCATGCCGTCTCCCATTCGTAACCGAACCGCGTTATCCCACATCCACATGTCAGCCAATAGCGAACCATCACCGTCCGGCCTGATCCGCATCGCCGCGACGGCCGAACACGCCGGCACGCGGATCGACCGTTTCCTTGCCGAGCGACTGCCGAACCTGTCGCGCTCCCGCCTGAAGACTCTGATCGACGAGGGCCGCCTGCGCGGCGAGTCCGGCCCGATCACTCAACCAGCCGAGGCGGTGCGCGCCGGAGCAATTTACAGTCTGGATCTGCCGGCACCGGTTACCGCAACGCCGCTGCCGCAGTCGATCCCCTTCCCGATCCTGTATGAGGACTCGGACCTGATCGTGCTGGACAAGCCGGCCGGGCTGGTGGTTCATCCGGCGCCGGGCAATTTGGACGGTACGCTGGTCAATGCGCTGCTGGCCCATTGCGGACCGGGCTTTACCGGGATCGGCGCCGAACGCCGGCCGGGGATCGTCCACCGGTTGGACAAGGACACCTCCGGGGTCATGGTCGTCGCTAAAACCCAGCTTGCCAACGATGTCCTGACGGCGGCCTTCGCGGCGCGGGACATGGACCGAGCCTATCACGCCCTGGTGTGGGGACTGCCGCAGCCGCTGAACGGGGAGATCGAGGGCGCGATCGGACGCGACAAACGCGATCGCAAGCGGATGGCCGTGGTGGGTCACGGTGGAAAATACGCGCTGACCCGCTACAGCACGATGCGGGCCTGGCAGACCAGCCTCGCGCTGGTGGAATGCAAGCTGGCAACAGGGCGTACGCATCAAATTCGCGTGCACTTCGCCAACAGTGGACACCCGATCGTCGGCGATCCGTTATACTTGCGCCGTGTCCCGGCGGCCGCCAAAACCGTTAACCAGCCGCTTCGCGGCGGACTTCTCGACTTTCCCCGGCAAGCCCTGCATGCCGCCAGCCTGGGCTTCAAGCATCCAAGAACGGGCAAGATTCTAAGCTTCGAAACGGCGCTGCCGACTGATATGCAAACACTTTTAGGTGAGATCGATACTTTTTTGTCCGGCTGTTAACCATTCGTTAATCTTGACAGGACTATTTCAGTCCTGTATACGTTTTGCCTATCAAGGCGGGCGGATGTCCTTCCTTGTTGGGGACGTCCGGATACGCCGCCGCCAAAAGGGGTGGGTCACCGGGACTTGATTTCCCGCCCTGCATCCAGACTGGTCTCAGTCACATTCATGCCGTGATCTTGCGCCATCCTTGGGCAAGCACAAGCGGTCTGACGAAAGGAGTTCCTCGTGGCCTCTGCCGTCCTTAACATCGCCCCAGAGGGCAACCTAACCCGGTATCTCCAAGAGATCCGTAAGTTTCCAATGCTCACGCCAGAAGAAGAACTGTCGCTTGCCCATCAGTGGCGTGACACACAGAATATGGAAGCCGCACACAAACTTGTAACCTCTCATCTGCGTCTCGTAGCAAAAATCGCCATGGGCTATCGAGGCTACGGCCTGCCGGTCGGTGAGCTGATCAGCGAAGGCAATGTGGGGATGATGCAGGCGGTCAAGCGCTTCGATCCCGATCGCGGATTCCGTCTGGCGACTTATGCCATGTGGTGGATTCGTGCCGCCATCCAGGAATACATCCTGCACTCCTGGTCGTTGGTGAAAATGGGCACCACAGCCGCGCAGAAGAAGCTGTTCTTCAATCTGCGCCGCCTGAAGGGCCAGATGCAGGCCATCGACGATGGCGACCTGCAGCCGGAGCAAGTGGCCAAGATCGCCCGCGTGCTGGCAGTGCCGGAACAGGATGTGGTCAGCATGAACCGCCGCCTCGCCGCGCCGGATCACAGCCTGAACGCCCCGGTGCGGCAGGACAGCGAAGGCGAATGGCAGGACTGGCTGATTGACGAATCGGAAACCCAGGAAACCGCCATCGCCGACCGCGAGGAACTGACCGGACGCAAAGCCCTGCTGACGGGCGCGCTGAAGGCCCTGAACGAGCGTGAGCGCCACATCCTGATCGAACGCCGCCTGAAGGATAACCCCACCACGCTGGAGGATTTGTCCCAGCAGTACAACATCTCTCGCGAGCGGGTTCGCCAGATCGAGGTGCGGGCGTTCGAGAAGTTGCAGAAGGGCATGAAGGCCCAGATCGCCGAACGACGGATGAATGCCGGTAACCGTCAGCCCGCGATGGCCGGCGAATACGTCTGATCCCTGGAATGCCATGACCCGGCCGAGCCGGGTCATGGGTTCAGGTCTGGCCGTCGTCCAGGCCCCACTCGTCGATCAAAAACTGGCGTCGCTCCGCCAATGCTTGGCGCCGATGATCCGTTCGGTAATCGTCGAGCATCTTCAACGCCAGCGGTAGAATTTGCGTCAGCAGCCATGCTGTTGCCCCGGCAAGCCAAGCGGGGAAAATAGCCGGCCACGCCGCCAGTTCGTCCATGCATCCATCGATCCCGTCGCAGCGATACCATGCGCCCAGGATAGCGTGGGCGCATGCGGCAAGCTGGAACAGCAAGATCGCCCGGGCGACACCGCAGCCGGGGGAACGGTCGAACGGCAAGGCCAGAAGACCGGGCAACAACAGAATCGCCACCGGCAGCGCGATATCCGACGCTAGAGCGATCAGCACGCCGCCCGCCAGCGCCAGCAGCAGCACGACAAAGCCGTTGATCCCACGGCCTAGTTTCTGATTCGCTTTCATTGCAACAGCAACGACATGGCCGCGAGGATAAGCGCCGACACGCCGAGGCCGCCGGCGATCGCATGACCAGCCCGCTGTGCGTTCGCCGCACGCAGATCGTCGCTTCTTTCGATTCGCGATGCCTCCGCATCCAACGCCATCACCTCATTCGCCGCTCTGATGGCCCCGGCGATGTCGCTGATTCGGCCGGCGGGGTCATCGATCAGGTCCAGCAAACGGGCCAGGAAACCGGCCTGGACCAGAGCGTCAATCTGACTTTCGATCGTCTCCCGCTTCCGTTTGTTGCGCCATCGCTCCAGATC
>DAIEHR010000378.1 GCA_027353465.1 Acetobacteraceae bacterium
AATAGCGCGACACTCATGGACAGCGCGGAGTGCTTGGAAACACCGTCCGCCGTGCGCATCACGCCATAGACCACCCAAGGCTGGCGGCCGATCTCGGTGGTCATCCAGCCGGCCAGCATCGCCACGATGCCGGCTGGCCCCATGGCAACGGCGAGGCGCAGGAACAGGCGCTGCGAATAAAGGTTCCCCCGCCAGCGGAACCAAGCGCCGACAACACCCAGCAGCAGCATCAGCATGCCCAGGCCAACCATCAGGCGGAAAGTCCAGAAGATAATGGTTGCTTCCGGTCGGTCCTGCGCTGGAAACGCACTGAGGCCCTTGATCTGGCCGTCCCAGCTATGGGTCAGGATCAGGCTGCCGAGGTGAGGAATGGCGAGCTCATACAGGTTCTTTTCCTGCGCCATGTCGGGCAGGCCAAACAGGATCAGCGGTTCCCCTTCGCCCGGTTTGCTGGTCCAGTCGCCCTCCATCGCCGCGATCTTGGCGGGTTGGTATTGCAGTGTGTTGATGCCGTGCTGGTCGCCGGCGAGGATCTGGATCGGCGCGGTGATCAGCACCATCCACATCGCCATGGAGAACATCGTCTTCACCCGCGGGTTGTCGCGGTATTTCAACAGGTGCCAGGCACCGGTGGCGCCGACGAACAAGGCAGTGGCCAGATAGGCGGCCAGGCCCATATGGACCAGCCTATACGGGAATGACGGGTTGAAGATGACAGCCAGCCAATCCGTCGGCTCGATACGCCCGTTGACGATGGCATAGCCTTGCGGCGTCTGCATCCAGCTGTTGGATGCCAGGATCCAGGTCATCGAAATCAGCGTGCCCGCCGCCACCATCAGCGTAGCAAAGAAGTGCAGGCCGGGACCCACCTTCTTCCAGCCGAACAGCATGACGCCCAGGAACCCGGCTTCCAGGAAGAACGCCGTCAACACCTCATAGGCCAGCAGCGGCCCGGTTACGCCGCCGGCGAAGGCGGAAAACGGGCTCCAGTTGGTGCCGAACTCATAGGACATCACCAGGCCGGAGACGACGCCCATCGCGAAGTTCACCGCAAAGGCACGCGACCAGAAGTGATACAAATCCAGGTAGATTGGGTCCTTGCGGAGCAGCCACAGCCCTTCCAGCACCGCGAGGTAACTGGCCAGACCGATAGTGATCGCCGGGAAAACAATGTGGAAGGAGATGGTGAAGCCGAACTGGATGCGGGCCAATACCAGCGGATCGAGGCTGGTCAGCATCAGCGGATCAAAGTACGACATCGGCGCCCTCTGTTCACGGAAGCGCTATGCGTCCGTTTCTGAGACCGAGCCTGATGTCGGTTGGTAGCGGCGCCTTACAATGGCCAATCTGGCAGGTTTCACCAGCCCCGCCCAAGTCGCGGGGCCGGTGGATGCTGACTTACTTCACGGGGGCGGAAACCACGACGGATTCGTGGATAACAGCGTCACCGGGCAGAAGCTTGACCGTAAAGCTGTCGCTGCCGCTGAAGCCGCGGTCCGGCGTGTAGTCGATGCGGGTATCGTCGCCCACTTCATGGATCAGGATGGTGCCATGTTCGGGTCGGGCGGTCAGCAGGCCGACATCATACGGCTTTGGGCCGGACTGATGAACCGTAAGCCCGCACCAGCCGCCGTCGTTGGTCATTTTGACAGCCGCCTGGGTGGTCTGGCCAGCGACCGGCGCGATCTGCGGGGCATCGCACGATTTCGCGCCGCCGGTCAGGTCAACGGCATACACTCGCAGTTTTGATCCGGCGGCGCCGCCTGCCGGCGATTTCGCGCAGCCCTGAAGCATGACCCCGGTCAGCAAAACAGCTATCCACGCGAAGGGACGCATCGCGCCCTGAAGAGTTGGGCGCCTGGTATCGGTCATCTGGTCTAAGCCTCATGTGCAATGACATTGTCGGGCCGTGACCGATTACGCCCGAGTCGCGTCGCAGGTCCGGCGAGGCGCACATAGACCGCTTCGTATGGTTATTGGAAGCCGGGTTTGCCGATTTGATCCGGTATCTGCACAATCCGGCGGAACTGACTGATGTCGTAACCCTGATCTTTCAGCCGCCCCAGCAGGGATTGATAGGTGGCTTCGTCAATGACCGGCGTGCGTGCGAAGACCCAGCCGTAGCCTCGGCCAGGGTAGCCCACCAGGGCGGTCTGGTAGTCCGGATCGACGTACAGGATCAGATACGACAGATACACCGGCCAGAACGGGCTTTCCCGCCAGCGCGCATTTCCTGTGTCCGGCACCACGTAGCCGTTCATGGTGTAGCTTTTCAGCGGCGCGTCCAGCGTCTTGGGATGGCCGGAGTAAATGTCGGTTAATTTGCCGCCAGGCTGGAAGGCGATGTCAAAGTAGCTGCCGACATTCCCCTTCTCGGCGAAATAGGGGATGTTGGCGATCACATACCAACGGCCAGCATACCGGTTGAGGTCAACATTGGGTGCGAGGGTCAGCGGCTTCTGGTCGGCCGCACAGCCAACCAGAAGAGCGAGGCCGAATACGGCGGCCGCGAGTGTCGCCAAGCGACGGTAAGAAAGTGCCATATAGTCTCTACGCGGCAGCTTGCCGGGTGGATCATGACTGCCAGGCAAAAAAGCGCGTCGAACAGCGCCGTTCGCCTCCCGGCTTGCTCCGCGAGGACCGGGATGCTTAATGGCGCCCCGCTGTCCCGGGTAATCCGGGGTCCAACCAACAGGCCGCCGATGACACGCTCCGTTCCCAGCTTCCAGGACCTTATCCTGCGCCTGCACGGCTTTTGGGCTCGGCAGGGCTGCGTCATCCTGCAACCATACGATGTCGAAATGGGGGCCGGCACCTTCCATCCAGCCACCACACTCCGCGCCCTGGGGCCCAAGCCTTGGCGCGCCGCCTATGTGCAACCCAGCCGGCGGCCGGCCGACGGCCGGTACGGTGAAAACCCCAATCGGCTACAGCACTACTATCAGTATCAGGTCATCATGAAGCCCAGTCCGGCCGACGCGCAGGACCTGCTTCTGGCCTCCTACCGTGAAATCGGGCTGGACCCGCTGCGGCACGATTTCCGCTTCGTGGAGGATGACTGGGAAAGCCCGACCCTCGGCGCCTGGGGCCTGGGCTGGGAAGTCTGGTGTGACGGTATGGAGGTTGGGCAATTCACCTATTTCCAGCAGGTCGGCGGCATTCCGGTCACTTGGCCCAGCTTCGAGATGACATACGGCCTGGAACGCCTGGCGATGTATGTGCAGGACCGGGAGAACGTGTACGACATCGATTTCAACGGCAGCGGCGTAACCTATGGCGACGTCTTCCTGCGCGCCGAACGCGAATACAGCGCCCATAACTTCGAATTCGCCGACACCGCGATGCTGTCGCGCCACTTCGCCGACGCCGAGGGTGAGTGCGCCGCCCTGCTGGAACGCAAGCTGGCCCTGCCAGCCTATGACCAGTGCATCAAGGCCAGCCATCTGTTCAACCTGCTGGATGCCCGCGGCGTCATCAGCGTAACCGAACGCGCCAGCTATATCGGCCGGGTACGGGCACTGGCAAAAGGCTGCTGCGAGGCGTGGGTGGCCGGGGAGGCGGTGGCATGAAGATCGCGTCGCGCCGGGTCTGGCATTGCGGGCTTTTTTCTACCATATTAAGCGCCGTCTCTACCGATAGGTCGCCATGGGCGCGCAACTGAATATCAAAAGCGACGACGCCTATCAGTTGGCGTCGCGCCTGTCAGAACTGACGGGCGAAAGCCTGACGACGGTCGTCACCGAGGCGTTGCGGGAAAGACTTGGGCGGCAGTTGCACTCCCACAGCCGCGAGGAACGTCTTCGCCGCGTCCGGTCGATCGCGGCCGACATCCGCGCGGCGATGGGGGACGCGTTGCCGGCGTCCGATCATAGTTGGCTGTATGACGACGAGACGGGTCTTCCACGGTGATCGTCGATACCTCGGCATTGCTCGCGGTCATTTTCAACGAACCGGACGAACCCCGTTTCGCCGCGGCGTTGATTGACGCCCCCGTGTTGCGCATGTCCGTCGCCAACTGGGTGGAAGCGGCGATGGTTATCGACTCGCGTAAGAGCCCCCGAGCCAAGGCGCGCTTTGAGGACTTGATCGCGGAATTGCGGATGGATCTTGTTCCGGTGTCCGTCGGGATGGCTTACCGGTGCCGGGTGGCGCATGCGGATTATGGCCGCGGCAATCACCCGGCGAAGCTGAATTACGGCGACTGCTTTGCTTATGCGTTGGCAAAGGAAGCCGGGGAGGCGCTGCTGTTCAAAGGCAACGATTTCGCCCAAACCGACATTGAGCCGGCTCTGAAAGACTGAACATGCCCGAATTATTCCTGGAACTGTTCAGCGAGGAAATCCCCGCCCGCATGCAGCGCGGCGCGGCGGCTGAACTTGAACGCGCGCTGACCGCCGCGATTGGGGCGGTGAACCCCCAAAATGTCGCGACGTGGTTCGGCCCGCGCCGGATCGCCCTGCGTGCCGATGTGGCGGCCGAGGTGGCCGCGTCCAGCACCACCGAACGCGGGCCGCGCGCCTCGGGGCCCGAACAGGCGCTGACCGGGTTCCTGCGCAAGCACAACGCCAGCCGCGAGCAGTTGCGCCAGGAAGGCGACTACTGGGTGTTGGAGAAAGCGGCCGCCGCTGTCCCTGCCGCCGATCTGATCGCCGCGGCCATTCCCGCGCTGCTGCGCCGCTTCCCCTGGCCGAAATCGATGCGCTGGGGCGGCTCCAGCGGTTTCGTCTGGGTGCGCCCGTTGCGCCGCATCACGTGCCTGCTGGATGGCGCCGTCGTGCCGTTCGACCTGCGCGATGGCGCCGATGACGGGCATGGGCTGGCCAGCGGCGACCTGACCGAGGGCCATCGCTTCCACGCCCCGGGCGCCTTCGCC
>DAIEHR010000380.1 GCA_027353465.1 Acetobacteraceae bacterium
GAAACCCTGCGTTTCGTCAGCGAGGCCGCCCTGCCCTACCTCCATGTCTTCCCCTACAGTGAGCGTCCCGGCACCCCCGCCGCTCGGATGCCATCCGTGCCCAAGCCCGTCCGCAAGCAACGCGCCGCCACCCTGCGCGAAGCTGGCGCCGCCGAAGCCGTACGTTTCTTCGCGGCCCAGATCGGACGTACCGTGTCGCTGCTGACGGAAGCCAATCAGACCGGTCACAGCGAACACTTCGCCCCCGTGCGCCTGACGCAGCCCACCGAACCCGGCCGGCTGCTGTCCGCCCGCGTGACCGGCGCGACCGACGAAACCCTGCTGGCGGAGGCCGCCTGATGGCACTCGGAAGTTTCTTCTCGCGCCTGAAGGAAGGCCTGTCGCGCAGCACGCAGAAGCTGTCCGGCGGTATCACCGCCGTGTTCAAGAAGCGCCGCCTGGATGACGAAGCGCTGGAGGAACTGGAAGAACTGCTGATCTCCGCGGACCTGGGAACCGAAGCCGCGCGCAAGGTCATCGCCGCATTCCGCCGCACCCGCTTCGGCAAGGAAGTCACCGATGAGGAGATCAAGCAGGCGCTGGCGGAAGAAATCGCCGCCATCCTGGCCCCGGTCGCCAAGCCGCTGGAGCTGAACCCGGCGCACCGCCCGCATGTGGTGCTGGTGGTCGGCGTGAACGGCACCGGCAAGACCACCACCATCGGCAAGTTGGCGCAGTCCTACAAGGAACAGGGCAAACGCGCGATCATGGCTGCTGGCGACACGTTCCGCGCCGCGGCGGTGGAGCAACTGCAAGTCTGGGGCGAACGTACCGGAACGCCCGTCATCGCGGGTGGCCAGAACGCCGACTCGGCCGGTTTGGCGTTCGACGCCCTGACCCGGGCGAAGGACGACGACGCGGACGTGCTGCTGATCGACACCGCCGGACGCCTGCATAACAAGGCCGCCCTGATGGATGAACTGGCCAAGATCATCCGCGTGCTGCGCAAACAGGACCCGACCGCGCCGCATTCGGTGCTGCTGGTGCTGGACGCAACGACTGGCCAGAACGCGGTGCAGCAGGTGAAGGTCTTTAAGGACATGGTGGCTGTGACCGGGCTTGTCGTCACCAAGCTGGACGGCAGCGCCCGCGGCGGCATTGTCGTGGCCCTGGCCGAGACATTCGGCATGCCCGTTCACGCCGTCGGCGTGGGTGAAAAGGCCGGCGATCTGCGCCCATTCGACGCTGGCGAATTCGCCCGCGGCCTGGTCGGTTCGGAGTCAGTCGCCTGACCGTCCGATCATTTCGGTTCAGTTTGAATCGCGATGCAACCTTCGGTCATCCGCGGCGTTACCGTCAGCCGTGCGAGCTTCCGCCAGCCTGCGTTTCGATAGTTAGTTTATCTTATATCGAAACAATATCGGCCACCCCCGCTTTACCTGCCGACATTAACAGCTAGCCATCCGGAACCGATTCGATCCCCGCCGGGTCAGGAAAAATCGGACAGTCCTGTCCTCTCCAGGAATTGCGTTGCCTGCGTTACCCCGATTGACGAGATTGCAACTGTTCCAAAGGCAGTGGGTATTATGACTGAAATCGTCGATGTCGCGATTATCGGTGCCGGGCCGTACGGGCTTTCCATAGCCGCCCATCTCTCGGGCGCTGGCGTGGGCTACCGCATCTTCGGTGCGCCGATGCACACATGGCGCACCTCGATGCCAGAAGGGATGGTGCTTAAGTCCGAGGGCAACGCTTCCAACCTCTATGATCCACGCAGTGAACTGACGCTGGAGCGTTACTGTGCCGATCACGGCTTGCCTTACGCGCATACTGGCTTTCCGATTCCACTCACGACATTCATCGATTACGGCATCGCTTTCCAACGCCGGTTCGTTCCGCACCTGGAAGATCGTCAGGTCTCGGCCGTAATCCCAACATCCGATGGCTTCGATCTTCAGCTTCAGGATGGTGGTCTCGCCCGTGCTCGGCGTCTCATCGTCGCAGCGGGAATTAGAGCATATGAGTATATTCCGCCGGAACTGGAGAATCTCCCACCCGGACTTGCGTCCCACAGTGCCACCCATGTCAAAGTGGCCGGGTTCGCGGACAGGAAGGTCGCAATCGTTGGTGGTGGCGCATCGGCGGTGAACCTCGCTGCCTTGCTGAACAAAAACGCCGCCGAGGTGACGCTGATCGTCCGCAAGGATGCGATCGCCTATTGCGGGCCGCCCACCAGACGGACGTTGCTTGACCGGATCAAAGAACCGGAATCCGGCCTGGGAACTGGTTGGCGGTCATGGGCCTGCTGCGCAATGCCCGGTGTCTTCCATGCCATGCCAGAAAGCTTTCGTCTGATGGTTGTCCGCAAGCACCTGCCAGCGGCCCCGGGCTGGACCCTTCAGCCCCAGGTGGACGGCATTGTGCCGACAATCTTGGGGGCGAGGATCGCCCGAGCGCGGGAAAGCGGCGGGCGAGTTCATTTGGAACTGGGGCTGCGGGATGGGGAAACCAAGGTTTTGACGGTGGACCATGTCATCGCCGGTACCGGATACCATGTGGACATGCGGCGGCTGGCGTTCCTTGGTCCAGACGTGTTGGACCGGCTGGATTGCGTCGAACACACACCCCGCCTCTCGCGGCGGTTTGAAAGCTCCATCCCCGGCCTGTTCTTTGTCGGCACAGCCGCCGCCAACAGCTTCGGCCCACTGATGCGCTTCGCCTATGGCGCCAATTTCGCCGCCAAGCGGCTAACCCAGTACCTGTCGCATTCGCCCATGCGCGGAAGCGTCCGGCGCGACCCGGTTCAGTCCGAACGATGGGGGAAAGAAGGCCTGGCTGGTACCGCGGATTGAACCAACAGGGGTGGGCGGCGTTCGCCGCCTATGATCGAACGCTCCACTCGGAATTGCATGCGGTGCGGCCGGTATCTGGCGATAAATGGACGTCCGGCGCGATCGGTAACGCTGTATGGACAGGCGTCAGACTCGGCGACGTGCTGGCCGCCGCGGGCGCGTCGGACGATCTGTCGCTACACTTCGCTTTCCTGGCCGCCGATGAAAACCATTGGAGCGGCGATCCGCCTCGCCCTGGAGTTGGACGTTCTGGAAGGCCACCATCGATTTGCCTCCTGGCCTGATCGAACTGACGGTTCGTGCTTGGGATTCCGCCGCGCGCTTCCCCGCTTGCCACACGCCAGCCATACGATCTGGCGCATTCATGGATGGGGACCTAGGCCTTCACTTGCACCATCCCTTGGCGGCGCGGCGCGAAGGGCGCGGACCGCTCGGTTTCGCTGCGTGTAACCGCTGCCCTGACCTGGAGAAGATCCTTGCGGGTGACCAAACCGACCAATCTTCCGGTGTCTGGATCGACCACTGGAATACGCCCCTGGTCGCTCCGCAGCATGACATCGACCGCGTGGCTGACGACATCATTAGGGTGGACGACCGCAAGCGACGCGTCGGACACCCGCTCATCGAGTATTTCGGCGTCATGTCCGCCCTCCATCCGCCACAGCAAGGCGTCGGCGCGCGTCACCAATCCCACCGGCCGTCCCGCTCTGTCCACCACCGGATAGACGCGATGCCGCCCCTTCCCCAGCGTTGCCACGGCGTCGGCGACAGACATGTCGGCGACCAACACGTCCACATCGCGAACCATGACCTCTGACACGCGCATGAGTTGATAGGGATCAACCGCATACTCGCGCGAAATATGCTGTCCACGCCGAGCGATTTTTTCCGTCAGGATGGATCGGCGCAGGATCAGGACGGTCACCGCGTACGCCGCGACCGATGCCACCAGCAGCGGCACCACCATGCGGAACTCGCCGGTCAGTTCGATCGCGAACAAAGTGCCGGTCAGCGGCGCCCGCATCGTGCCACCCAACATCGCGGCCATACCCAGCAGCGCCCAAAATCCAGGGGCGCCCGGCAGCATCAGCCCGATCAGCCACCCGGCGGCACCGCCCAGGATCAGCAACGGGGCAAGCACGCCGCCGGACGTTCCTGACGACAGTGCAACGAGCCAGATCGCCGCCTTAACCAGCAGGATCATCAGCACCGCGTGGAGAACAATGTGGCCGCTCAACAGATCAGCGATGACATCGTAGCCGACGCCCAGCGCCCGTGGTTCGATCAGTCCGCCCAGGCCAACGGCGACACCGCCGATCGCCGGCCACCACATCCAGTGGACGGGCAGATGCTCGAACGCGTCCTCGATCCCATAAAGCAGCTTGGTGAGCAGGCTGGACAGCAGTCCGACGACGATACCGACGCCCGCGCAGCCCAGGACGCCCCACCAGGGCAGCACGGGGACGCTAGAGAAGGGAAACAGTGGCCCGCTGCCGAACAGCATGGGTCGCCAGCAGATCGCCGTCACCGCCGAGACGACCACCGGGATGAAGCTTCTTGGCCGCCACTCGAACAGCAGCAATTCCACCGCGAGCAGGACCGCGGCGACCGGAGTGCCGAAAATTCCCGTCATGCCGGCGGCGGCGCCAGCAACCAGCAGGGTTTTCCGCTCCGCCGCGCTCAGATGAAAGAACTGCGCGAACAAGGAACCGATGGCGCCGCCCGTCATGATGATCGGTCCCTCGGCGCCGAACGGACCACCCGTGCCGATCGCGATCGCCGAGGACAACGGCTTGAGAATGGCTACCTTCGCCGACATCCGGCTGCCCCCGATCAGGATGGCCTCGATCGCCTCGGGGATGCCGTGGCCGCGGATCTTATCGGAGCCAAACCTGGCCATGCAGCCAATGATGAGGCCACCCAGCACTGGGGCCGCGATCATCCACGGCGTGCGTGCCGCATGGGCCATGATTGCCGGCTCGGTGGTGAAGGTCCCGAACCACACCACGTTAGTGACAAGCGCGATCAGCTTGACCAGCACCAAGGCGGCGACCGCGCCGCCTGTGCCGACAACCAGCGCCATGCCGGCGAGCATCAGCAGACGCGGATCGGAGGTAAAGTCGCCCAGATGCCGGACGTGCTCCCCCTCGCCCGATGGCTGGCCGTTCGCGGCAGTCTCGATCGCTGTGCTTATGGCCATTAGCCCCTCTACAAAACCATGTCGGGCCAATATATATCGTGTCACGACATATTTCAATGAGCCGCGAGGACGAAGCTATGGCTTTAGGATCGGAGCAGGATTTCGGCCTGCAGCCGTCGCAATATGCGGCCATCGCGGCTTTCCGGTTGGAACTGCGTCGATTTCTCGCGTTCAGTGAAGCCGCCGCCACCGAGGCGGGTCTGCCACCGCAGCAACATCAGGCTCTGCTGGCGATCGCGGGACATACCGGCGCCGAACCGCCCAGCATTGGCACCATTGCTGAACAGTTGCTGATTGCACCCAACAGCGCGGCTGAGTTGGTGGTGAGAATGGTTGGCGCCTCGCTTCTGACGAAGACACCGTCTCGTCACGACCGCCGCCGTATGGAATTGGCACTGACCGAACAGGCGTCGGTGTTGCTGCACCGGTTGACCGCCGCCCACCTGAACGAACTCAAAACCCTTGAGCCAGCCTTGCGGCGTGCTCTTGAACGGTTGCACGATCCTGTTAGCGCTGATCCGCCGGACGATGCGTGACTGGAATCAAAGAGCGCGGTCGCGGGTAAAGGGTCTGGACCGCTGCCCCGGGATCGGGCGATGCTAAGGCTTCATTATCAAGGACGCCCATGACCCCGACCATCGACGCTGACCGCCTGTGGCAATCCATCATGGAGATCGCGGCGATCGGTCCCACGCCCGAAGGCGGCAGTTGCCGGCTGG
>DAIEHR010000396.1 GCA_027353465.1 Acetobacteraceae bacterium
CCTTATGGGTCGCCGGCTGTAGTAGTCTTCTTCGTATTGTCGGGCTATGTGATAGGTTACGTCAGCCAGGAACGCGAAACGACCGCAACCGACTATTTTGTCGCGCGGGCCGCTCGGATGTATTCGGTGACGATCCCAGTCCTGGTAATAGGAACACTGATTGACGGAGTCGGCTCCATGATCGAGCCGGGTTTCTATGGCCGCCTCAATCTTTGGTTTCCGCATGAATTATGGCAATTGCCGATCTATTTGACCTTTCTAAACCGGGCCTGGGGTTTCGGATTTACACCCGGAAGTATTGGGGCATATTGGTCGCTAAGCTATGAAGCGGCGTATTACGCATTGTTCGGGGTCTGCTTTTTTCTAACGGGCGGCAAACGAATGATGGGCACCGCGTTCATTTTCCTCATCGTGGGGCCCCGCATACTGGCGATGTCGCCCCTCTGGTTCTCGGGATTGGTCGCCTATCGAGTTGGCTCAAAGCAACTGTTAGGCAGGGCCACCGGCTGGATTGTCTTCATCGCCTCCCTCGTCGCAGCATTGGTTTGGAATTTCTGGTCCATGAAGCATGGTATACTGCGCAGCGGCATCGATGTTGCTGAGCATGGGGTATCTGGCGCCCTGGAAGATTTCGTAATTGCAGCGATTTTCAGCCTCAACCTAATCGCTTTCAACACGATATCGAGTTCTTTCCAGGGTTTGGCCAACTTTATTATCCGGCCCGTGAGATGGCTGGCAGGCGGGACCTTCACCCTTTATCTGCTTCATCAGCCCCTTCTCGCCTTCGCCAAAGCGGTTTTCGTCGAGTGGGTAGTACAATCAGCATGGTTCCATGCAGGAATTCTGATCCTTCCGCTTTGCATAGTTTTCTTTGTGGCTGAGTGGACCGAGCGTCGAAAGGTAATATGGCAGAAGCTATTTCGCGAAATAGCCTCGAGATTTTCTCCTGGATCGACGGCGGCAGGGGGGGCACGCGCCCAAGGTGGCTGAAGCCATTACACGCACTGCAATTTCTGCTTCCTGACAAGCGCCGGATATGGGTTACGTGTCCTCGCCGAGCGCCTTCCGCTTCAGCATCCGCAACCGTTCCTCGCCGCCCGCTGTCTTGGGATCGAGTTCCATGACCTTTTCCCACGCCGCATAGGCACCCTTCCAGTCATCCCGAGCCTCGGCGATCTGCGACAGGGTGCGGAATGCCGGGAAATCGCGTGGCTCCAGTTGCACCGTTTGCTCCAGATCCTGGATCGTGCCGGTCATATCCCCAGCGCGATACCGGGCCAGAGCACGCTGATACCAAGCCTCGCTCATAGTGGGCTGCAACGTAATCGCGTCCGAAAACGACTGCTCGGCTTCTTCGGTTTGTCCCGCGTTCAACGAACGCAGCCCCCGGCTCATCAGCAAGGTCACGACCGGGGAACCGGCCCGCAGCCAGGCTTGCTGCAACTGGGCCTCCAAATCGCCAGCCGTTCGCTCATCGGGCGCGGCCTTCAACCCGTCCAGCATCCGGTCGATCGCGGCGCGCTGCTGGGCCGGGGTTTGCGCCTGTGCCGCGACGCACAGCGCCAGCAGCCAAACCGCGAACCACGCGCGCCGCATCGCTAGGCGGGAACGCCGGGCGGGCGGGGACCGCCGGCCATCCAATCCAGCAGCTCGACCGTATGCACGACCGGCACCGCATCGCCCGACAACTGGGTGATGCAGCCGATATTACCGGCCGCGATCAGGTCCGGCTTGGTCGCGTTCAGATTGCCCAGCTTCCGCTCCCGCAGACGCCCGGCGATTTCCGGCTGCAACAGGTTATAGGTGCCGGCCGACCCACAGCAAATATGCGGCTCCTTCGGCTCCACCACCCGGAAGCCCGCGCTGGTCAGCAGCTTTTTCGGTTCCGCGGTCACCTTCTGGCCATGCTGAAGGCTGCAAGCCGAGTGATACGCAACCGTCAGGTCCGGCTTGTCCCGTGTCGGCGCATAGCCGAACCGCGATAGGAATTCGGTAATATCCAAGGTCATGGCCGAAACCTTTTCAGCCTTCGTCCGCCACGCATCCGGTTCCGACCGGAACATGAAGCCATAGTCCTTCACCGTGGTGCCGCAGCCGGACGCGTTGATGACGATCGCGTCCAGGTCCTTTTCCTTTGACCACGCCTCGATATTGGCCCGAGCGAGTGTCATCGCCCGGTTGTGCTGGCCGATATGATGGTTCAACGCGCCGCAGCATCCAGCCCCCTTGCAAACGACGACTTCCACGCCCAGCCGGGTCAGCAGCCGGATCGTTGCCTCATTGATGCGCGGCATCAGCACTTGCTGGGCGCAGCCGGTCATCAGCGCGACCCGTGCCTTACGGAGACCCTGGGCCGGATAAACCCGCGGCCCCTCCACGGGGCTGGGCAGGGGCACTTCGGCCGGCGCCAGCGAGATCATCGCCCGAATCCGTTGCGCCAGCATCGACTTGCCGGGGATCAGCTTCGCCAGTGGGCGCGCCAGCCCGGCACCGGTCAATGCCAGCCGGAACAGCCCCGGCCTGGGCAGCAACACACCCAGCAACGACCGCAGCAGCCGCTCCGGCAACGGCCGGCGATAGGTCTGTTCGATGTAGGTGCGGGCATGATCGACCAGGTGCATGTAGTTCACGCCAGACGGGCAGGTCGTCATGCAGGACAGGCAGGACAGGCAACGATCGACGTGACGCACGACCTCCTCGGTCGCCGGGCGCCCGGTTTCCAGCATGTCCTTGATCAGATAAATGCGCCCGCGCGGGCTATCCAGTTCGTCGCCCAGCAGCAGGAACGTCGGACAGGTCGCGGTGCAGAACCCGCAATGAACGCAGGTCCGCAGCACGGCGTTGGAGGACGCGGTGTCCGGATCTTGAAGCTGTTCCGTGGTGAAATTGGTTTGCATGAACCGGTCACTCGAATGTCTTGCGGGGCGGCAGCATGCGATGCTGCCGGATCATGTAGATCAGGCTGGACGCGGCCATCAGGAAGAACACCAGCGACAGCCACGGGTTCACTGTGTTGTACAGCGCCACGACCAGCACCATGATCATGCCGAACACGATCATGCCGAACTGTATGTTGGTGACCGGATTGGGCCGGTCCAATTGCGAGTGCTGAAACCCCGACAGGAAGCAGGTCGCCAGAAACAGCGTGTTGGTGATGTAGGGCGAAACGAAGAACATCGTCAGTGTTCCCTGCACGGGAGGGTAGTATCCGCGGCGAAAGAAGCGAATCGCTTGTCGGAAGCCGCCGCCCTCCCATCGTCATGGCGGGCGCAGGCCCGCCATCCACGGCTTGCGGTGCTGGTCCAGGAAAAGGCGCGGATGGCGGGCCTTCGCCCGCGATGACGGTCTTGACCGAACGAGCGTCCACTGGAGCCGCTGTCTCGTCGCAGGCCGTCAGGCGGAAGACAAGCATCCATCCCCGTCATAGCCCGGCGTACATCCGGCCGGGGTTCAACACACCGGCCGGGTCCATCGCCGCCTTCACCTGCCGGGTAATCCGAGCGAGCGGGGCTGGCTCATCCGGGACCACCCGAACCGAGCCGCGCAGTCCGTCGGGCGCCCGCAGCAGTGTCCATGCGCCGCCGGCCGCTGTCGCCGCGGCCTCCACCGCGCGGTGGGTGGCGGCATCGGCCGGCCCGGCCAGCCACACCAGCCCGCCGCCCCAATCCAGGAACCCCGTCACGCCAACCGCCCGCAGCGCATCCAGCACGCCCGAACCGGCGGACGGACGCACCGAGACGCGCCAAACCGCATCCTCGGCGGCCGCGTCCAGCGGCCGGACATCCCCCACATCCTTCCAGACAGCACGGGAGGCCGCGGTGTCCAGCACCACCGCCCCCGCCACTCCGAATTGATCGTTCAACCGGCCGATACGATAGGCAACCGACGGGGCGAATTCCTCGATACGAACCAGCGTCGCCGACCCGGCCATACCGGCCAATCCGGGGACCCGGGCAACAGCCTCCGCCGGTAGCCAGGACGCGCCCGATACGCCATAGGGCGAGCCCAAAGCCGCCGACAGCACGCCAACCCCGGCAGAGGCATCCAAACCCGGCAGCACCAACGTGCCGGTCGCCTCCGGCGCGGGCAGCACCTTCAGCGTGATCTCGGTGATCACGCCCAGCGTGCCATGACTGCCGGTCAGCAGCTTGCACAGATCCAGCCCCGTCACATTCTTCAGCACCCGACCTCCCGACCGGATCACCTCCGCTCGGCCGGTCACCGCACGCACGCCCATGACGTGATCGCGCATCGCCCCCCAGGCCACCCGCCGAGGCCCCGACAAATTGGTGGCCACAATGCCGCCGAACGTCTGTGGCTTGCCGGTCGATCCCAAAAGCTCGGACAGGTCCGGCGGTTCGGCGATCAGATGCTGCCCCGCCTCGGCCAGCGCCGCCTCGATCTCCGGCAACGGCGTCCCGGCCCAAGCGGAGATAATCAGCTCCTTCGGCGCATACAGATTGATCCCGGACAGCCCGGACGTGGACAACGAACGTGCCGCCTGAACCGGGCGCAGCATGCCGGCCTTGGTGCCATTACCTTCGATCAGCACCGGCTCCCGCAGGCGAACCGCGTCGGCGACGGCGGCGATGATAGAATCTTCGGTCGTCATGCCAGGCCCTCGCCGCCGTGGAAAATCATGCCGCCCGCGGCAGCACGACGGTTTCGGTTTCCAGCAGCGGGAACACCTTGCTGGGGTTCAACAGCCAGT
>DAIEHR010000401.1 GCA_027353465.1 Acetobacteraceae bacterium
TATCTGCCGCATCTCCTTCGCGGACAAGTGAGATAGATGCCAACCCGTGACAAAATCCCGCAATGCCTTAACGCGCGGGTTCTCGGCAAGCTGCCCCAATGTAGAGACCGCCAAAACGTCCGCGCCCGTTAGCCGCCGTTCCACACGGGTATCTAAGTTCTCGGGAACCTCGCCGGTGATGACGGACCCGGCACCGCGCTCGTAGTTCAGGAAGCGGAACGGTGCGCCGTAGCTCTGGCGCTTCCAGTGCATCCATTCTCGACTGACCGACGGTCGGCTTTTGTCCTCATCTATTTCGAGATGGTAGGTAATGGCTGGGCCTCGCTTAGGCCATTCGTAACCTTCCCGGTAGGTCAGTTCGACGCTGATCGGCCCTTCACTGTCGCGTGATCGCAGATCACGTAAGCTGCCGTCGCCGCGACTACCCACCGCGCGGCGCAGACCGTCCGTGAAGCACTCCGCCAGAAATGCGAAGACGTCGAAGAACGTAGATTTGCCGCTGCCGTTCGGACCCAGCAGGACTGACAGCGGGGTTATTTCTCTAAATTCGATATCCCGCAGCGCCCGAAAGTTCTTGACGCGGACACGTTCTATTCGAGGCGGTCTGAAGCGGGGGTTAGTCACGAAATCGGAACAAACATCGATTGGACATCCTTCTACAGGCAGCCGCTCCCGTATCGCGATAGCCTGACATGCGCGTGGCGAAGGTTCAACGACTTAAGTCCGCCTGTACTTAAGCCGCCTGAATCGCCGCGTTCAACGCCCGAACGCCCGCCGCCGGCCCCTCGGGGTGGTTCCACACACACCCGACAACCGCCAGGAAGTCCGCGCCAGCCCGCACCAGCGGGCCGCAATTCTCCGGGGTGATCCCTCCGATCGCGCAGCTTGGCAGTTCCATCATCTCAGACCACCATTGCAGGATCTCGGGGTCCAAGAGGTTGGTCACGTCCTTCGTTGAAGAAGGAAAGAACGCCCCAAACGCCACGTAGTCCGCGCCGTCCTCGCCCGCCTGCATCGCCAGGTCGCGGCTGCCCTTGCAGGTCACTCCCAGCGTTACATCCGGCCCCATCAGCTTGCGGGCCTCGCGGGCGGGCATATCATCCTGCCCGACATGAGCGCCGTCGCACCCCGTCGCCTTTACTAGATCCGCCCGGTCGTTCAGCAGGAAGGCGACGCCGCGCGCCTGGGCCATTGGCCGGAGCGCATCGATCGCCCGCTTCCAGGCGTCGTCATCGGCGTCCTTCAGACGCAACTGCACCGCCGCGACGTCGCCAGCATCCAATGCCGCCGCCAGCAAGCCAGCGAACGGCACCGGATCGAACCGAGGCGGGGTAATCAAATAGACGCGGCAGCCCTCTGGACCGCCGCTGGCCGCCGCGGCCACTGGCCTCAGGCCTTGCCGAGGTAGATGTCGATGATCTTGTTCAACATCTCCAGAGCCTGCTCTTTCGGGCGCTGGAAGGTGTTGCGGCCGATGATGCTGCCGTTGGCCCCGCCGTCGCGCAGGCCACGGATTTCCTCATACAGCCCATCCAGGTCCTTCGCCTCGCCGCCGGAGAACACGACAACGCGCTTGCCGGCAAACGACGCCTGCATCACATGCGCAACGCGCTTCGCCATGGTGGAGCCGTCGAACTTCTCATAGCTCTTCTTGGCGGCTTCCAGGCTGACGACCGCGGTTGGCGGCTTCACCTTGATGATGTTGGCACCCAGCAAGGCCGCCATTTGCGCGGCATAGGCGCAGATATCGACGGCCGTTTCGGCGGCCTTGTCCAGATTCGGGCCGCGCGGGTAGCTCCAGGTGACAACCGCCAGACCGGCGTCCTTGGCTTCCAGGGTCAGTTCGCGCAGCTCTTCCATCTGGGCGAAGGCGTATTCGCTGCCCGGGTAGATGGTGAAGCCGATGGCGGCGCAACCCAGGCGCAGCGCGTCTTTCACGCCGGCGGTCACGGCCTGGTCCTTGTTGGTCGCCAGGCTGTTGGAGCTATTGACCTTCAGGATCAGGGGGATCTGGCCGGCGAAGGTGTCGGCGCCCTGTGCGATCATGCCCAGCGGTGCTGCATAGGCATTCAGTCCGGCCTCGATCGCCAGTTGGAAGTGGTAATGCGGGTCGTAGGCTGCCGGGTTCGGCGCGAAGCTGCGGGCCGGGCCATGCTCGAAGCCCTGATCAACCGGAAGGATGACGACCTTGCCAGTGCCACCAAGCCTACCGGTGCACAGGATACGCGCCAGATTGGCCTTCACGCCGGGGTTATCGCCCTCATACCAATCAAGAATCTTTTTTACTTTTTGGGTCACGCGCATCGAAGCTGGTCCTTTCCTGGATAAGCGCTTCCAACTGGTAGGCGTCGATAGCCCACGCAAGCCCCCCTGTCACGTCCCACCTCAGGGCCTGGAGCCGCCCAAATCCCGCAACCAGTCGTGTAATCGCCGCATTGCGTACGGTTCTCCAAGATCGAGCGCCGGGGGCGCCTGGGTGAGCACAAACCCGCGGTGACGTTTTGCGAGGGCGGCGACCGCGTCCCATCCCGGTGCGCGTGGCCACAGCACCAACCGGCAAACCCCGCTGCGCAACGCCCCCATAGCCATGCCGGAGGCGTCGGCGCAATCGAGGATATCGACAGATTCTGTCTGGGGATTTGCCACTTGAGCCGCCCTGATGACGCCCCGCCACCACATGCATCCGGCGAACCCCGCCGCTCCCGGCGCGGACAGCAGCGCGACCGGTAGCCCGGGTTCCATGGCTGCCCGAGCGTCAGCAGGGCCATGGACGATGACGGCGGGATGAACAATCATGGTTGACGTTCAACCGGTTGACCGCGTTGAGTTCAAGCGGCATCAGCTTCAATGATGGCAAAGGCGGATATGGCGGACGACCCCGAGAACCTGGATGCGGCGGCAGACCGGCTTGAAGCCGCGCTGGAACGGATCGCGCATTTGGCGGCGGCCAGACCGGCGCCGGCCCACGCGCCGGTCGCGGATTCCGATCTCTCAGCGGCCGAGATCGCCGAACGCCTTGACTCGCTGATCGGCCGCCTGAAAGCGGCCCTCGGAAAATCTGACTAACTAACGGGAGAATGGCGCGATGGCGCAGGTGACGCTTCGCATCAACGGTTACGCCTACACCCTTGGCTGCCAGGACGGCGAAGAAAGGCACCTGGAAGCCATGGGCACCGAGGTCAGCAACCGCATCGACGGCGTTCGCGCGGCTGCTGGCCAGAGTGGTGAGGCCCGTATGCTGGTCATGGCGTCGTTGTTGATGGCCGACGAGATCTTCGAATTGCGCAGCAAGCTGCAGGCGGCCGAAGCGGGTAACGTGGTGCAGCCGAAGGCCGATCCTAAGCTCGGACGCAAGCTTCACCGGATGGCGAAGCGAGCGGAAGAGATTGCCGAAGGTCTGGAGGGCTCGACGGAACCAGATGGAATGCCTGGCGAGCCGTCCTTGGCCCCCCGGTCATAACGTCATCCTTGCTTATTCCCCGCTGCGGCCTAAGTTAAGTCCGCGGGGCTACTGGGTGCGTCAGGTAGCTCATCCCCGGGGCCAGTAAGCATCTCCCTCGGGAGCTGGCTCTGTCGGGATCTTGGTCTCGGTATCCGGCGCCCACCTGCACACGCAGGCTCTGGGAGGATGACAAACCAACGGCCATGGTGGCTCCGCGCTCTTTGTCCGGCCGGCTTCAGGCCCTTACGACAACCGGCTAGTTGCCATCCACCAGGCAACGAGCATCGCGGGGGCTGATTTGAGAATTCTGTTTCTGGGCGATGTATTGGGCCGAACCGGTCGCGACACGGTGTGTGAGCGGTTGCCTGGGTTACGGCGAGACCTGCGAATCGACTTGGCGGTGGTCAACGCCGAGAACGCTTCACACGGGTTCGGCCTTGCTCCGGATATGGCGAGGGCGCTGTTCGCGGCCGGCGCGGACGTCATCACCCTGGGCAACCATGCGTGGGACCGCAAAGAGATCATCCCCTTCATCGCGGAGAACCCGCGGCTGATTCGTCCGCTGAACTATCCGCCGGGCACGCCGGGTGCCGGGTCGGTGCTGGTTACTCTGCGGGACGGGCGCAAGGCGCTGGTGTTGCAGGCGATGGGGCGGCTTTTCATGGACCCGATGGACTGCCCGTTCCGCGGCACGGCGGAGGTATTGTCGAAATACCGGCTTGGGCACTCGGTTCAGGCCGTCGTCGCTGACATCCACGCCGAGGCTAGCAGCGAGAAGATGGCCTATGCCCACACCTTCGACGGGCAGGTTTCGTTCGTGGTGGGTACCCATACGCATTGCCCGAGTGCGGATGCACAGGTGTTGCCCGGCGGCACAGGGTTCCAGTCCGATGCAGGGATGTGCGGAGACTATGACAGCGTGATCGGCATGGTGAAGGACGGAGCCGCCATGCGGTTCTGGCGCAAGATGCCGGGCGAGAAGCTGGGGCCGGCCGAGGGTCCGGCAACCGTGTGTGGCGTGTTCGTGGAAACCGACGATTCCACGGGCCTCACGCGCCGGATTGAGCCGGTTCGTATCGGCGGACGTTTGTCGCAGGCCATGCCGGCGGTTT
>DAIEHR010000016.1 GCA_027353465.1 Acetobacteraceae bacterium
CCGATGCCGCTGCCGCGGCGCATGTATGCGGGGGCGACCCTGACCTTCCATGCACCGATCCTGGTCGGGGACACCCTTCGGCGGGAGACCGAGTTCACAGATCTGCAGCAGCGCGAGGGCGGTACCGGCCTCCTGCTGGTCGCGGAGGTGACGCGGCGGATCTATACCGAACGTGGACTGGCGCTGACCGAGCAGGCGCGCACGGTGTTCCGCGAAGCGGTGCCGGCCGGCGCGAAAAGCGTCATTCCCCGGCGCGAGGCGCCGCCATTAGGGTTACCTTGGTGCAGGACCATCGCCACCGATCCCGTGACACTGTTCCGTTACTCGGCTGTGACGTTCAACGCGCACCGTATCCACTACGACCAGCCGTACGCGACGAAGCAGGAAGGCTATCCGGGGCTCGTTGTGCATGGCCCGTTCTCCCAACAATGCCTCATGGATCTACTGCGCGATAACATCCCGGACCAGCGCATCTCCAGCTTCACCATGCGGGCCCGGGCGCCACTGTTCGAAACGGCACCGTTCACGGTGCAGGGGCGGCCGACGCAAAACGGAAACGCCGCGGAGCTTTGGGCGGCGGGGCCGGAAGGAACCATCGCGATGCAGGCCGAGGCGACCCTTGCTCCCGCGGCCTGACCGCACCGGCACGCCACACCTGCTTTTGTTGCTCCAACCATCTATGGATAGGGAGATGAGCCAGTGAAGGCCTCTTTGTTTTATCTGCCAAGCATCGCCAGCCGCGGAGAAATCGAGCAGGGAATGGCAGGCATGCGCGGTGATTACTACCAGCGCATGCTGCGGGATTTGTCCGAGCAGATCAGGCTGGCGGACGATCTCGGGTATAATTCGGTCAGTTTCACCGAACACCATTTCCATATCGAGGGTTTCGAGCTTTCCAACAATCCGGTTCTGCTGGACCTGTACTTTGCCATGCAGACCAAGCAGATCCGGGTCGGGCAACTCGGCATCGTGCTGCCAGCGGCGAATCCGATTCGGGTGGCCGAGGACATCGCCATGCTGGACCACATGACCGGGGGCCGCGCCAACGCGGGTTTCGCCCGCGGCTACCAGCGGCGCTGGGTCGATATCATGGCGCAGCAGACCCACGACATTCACGGCGCGCTGCCGCACCAGCACGATGACATCGACGCCGCCAACCGGGCCGCTTTCGAAGAGAATTTCCAAATCATCAAGAAGTGCTGGACCGAAGAGATGCTGGCCTTCGACGGCAAGTACTGGAAGGTTCCGGCAGGCGAGACGCCCTGGGCGCTCGAAACCACCCAAAAATATGGCAAGGGAGTCGAGAACGGAATTCTGAAGGCCGTCGGTGTGGTGCCGAAGCCGTTGCAAAAGCCGCACCCGCCGATGTTCCTGCCTTTCGCGAGTTCCGAAAACTCCATCCGCTGGGCTGCGCGCGAAGGTGTCACCGCCATTCTGCCGCCCATGTTGCCCGTCTATGAGAATCATCTTTATGATGTTTATGCGGAGGTTTCCGATCGTCCGCGCGGCGACGGCACAGGGCTGCTGCGCGACGTGATCATCGCCGATACCGACGAGGAAGCGATGGAGCTTTGGAAGAACTCCGGCCAGTTCAGCGGCGGTGCCTGGTTCGCGCCGTTCGGGTTCCGCCGGGGTATGCAGGATCCGAAGACCGGTGAGTTCCTGACGCCCGAAGACGCGATCAAAGAAGGCTATACACTGGCCGGCACGGTCGACACCGTGATCCGGGGTCTTGAGGCGAACATGAAGCGTCAGAAGGTGGATTGGCTATTCTGCTACACGTACAATGCGTTGATTCCGCACGCGCGGTTGATGAAGTCGATCGAGCAGTTCTGGACCAAGGTCATGCCCCGCTTTGTCTGAAGTGACGATACCTCAAGAAAAATGGAGTAAATACACATATGTCTAGATCGGTGGCCGATCCAACAAGAAGTCGGGAAGAGCGGGCCATGGAGTTCGACGCGATCGTTGTCGGCGCCGGGTTCTCCGGCCTCTACATGCTCCACAAGCTGCGCGACGGTGTCGGCCTATCGGTGCGGGTGCTGGAAGCGGGGGATGGCGTCGGCGGCACCTGGTACTGGAACCGGTACCCAGGTGCGCGTTGCGATTCGGAAAGTCATTACTATTCGTACTCGTTCTCGAAGGAGTTGGAGCAGGAATGGGAATGGTCCGAGCGCTATCCGGAACAGCCGGAAATCATGCGTTACCTGAATCATGTCGCCGACAGGTTCGATCTGCGCCGCGACATTCAGTTCAAAAGCCGCGTAACAGAGGCAAGCTATGATGAGGCCGCGAATCGCTGGAACATCCGAACCGACTCCGGAGAACGGTTAACGGCGAAGTTCTTCATCCCGGCGGTCGGCTGCCTGTCGGCCGCCAATATCCCGCGGATTGCGGGTCTGGGTAGCTTTCAGGGCACATGGTATCATACGGGCGAATGGCCGCATGAGGGCGTCGATTTCACCGGCAAGCGGGTTGGGTTGATCGGCACCGGCTCCACCGGCATTCAGGCCACGCCGGTTATCGCCGCCCTGGCAGCACACCTAACCGTGTTCCAGCGTACCCCAAACTACAGCATACCGGCCCGCAACGCACCGTTGTCGCCGGAATTCCAGAAATACGTGAAGGAGAACTACGCCGATATCCGCCGCAAGACACGGGAATCGACCAACGGTCATCCGTTCGAGATCGCTGATCGGTCAGCCCTAGCGATGGCACCGGAGGAGCGGCAGGCGTTGTACGAGGATGCGTGGCAGCACGGCGGCCTGCGGTTTCGGGCGACGTTCAAGGATATCATGGTCAACAAGGAGGCGAACGACACGGCAGCGGATTTCATCCGTTCCAAGATTTGTCAGATCGTCAAGGATCCGGCTGTCGCCGCGAAGTTGATGCCGCTGGATCACCCGTTCGCCACGAAGCGGCCGCCGATCGACTCGGAATACTTCGAGACCTTCAACCGGGAGAACGTCCTTCTGGTCGATCTCCGTGAATCGCCGATCGAGGCGATCACCCCCGCCGGCGTCAGGACCGGAAACGCCGAATATCCGCTGGATATCATCGTTTTCGCAACAGGTTTCGATGCGATGACGGGGCCAATGCTGCGGATGGACATCCGCGGCAAGGACGGGTTGCCGTTGAAAGGTGCCTGGGCCGCGGGACCACGCACCTACCTTGGTTTGCAAGTCGCCGGCTTCCCCAACATGTTTACGGTGACCGGCCCCGGCAGTCCGTCGGTGCTTTGCAACATGCCCGTCGCCATCGAGCAGCATGTCGATTGGATCGCCGATTGCATCGGCTATATCCGCGAACGCGGCCTGCACAGCATCGAAACAACGCCAGAGGCTGCCGAGCGTTGGGTGAGTCACGTGAATGACGCGGCCAACGCCACTTTGCTGCCGATGGCGGGCAGTTCATGGTACTTGGGCGCGAACGTACCCGGGAAACCCCGGGTCTTCATGCCTTATGCCGGCGGCATGGCCACCTACCGGAACATCTGCGAGGCTGTAGCGGCCAAGGGCTACGAGGGATTCGTATTGCGTTAATGCGTCCGCATCACGGTGGCCGGCCATCGCTGCACAACGGGTGTCTGAAATGGAAAAGGCTGCGCGATGGGCCCACTGAACGGGACGAAAATCGTTGAACTCGCCGGCATCGGGCCGGGGCCGATGTGCGCGATGCTGCTGGCGGAGCTTGGCGCAACGGTGCTGCGGATCGAGCGCCCCGGCCCGGCCGATCTGGGGTTCAAGCGGCCCCCGCGATTCGATTTGCTGCTGCGCGGACGTCAGTCGATCCGGCTCGATCTGAAGCGCCCGGATGGGGTCGCACTGGTCCTCGATCTTGTCGAAAAGGCGGACGCGCTGATCGAGGGCTTTCGGCCGGGCGTAACCGAACGGCTGGGCCTGGGTCCCGACGTCTGCCTCGCGCGCAATCAACGCCTTATCTATGGCCGGATGACCGGGTGGGGTCAGGATGGGCCCCTGGCGCAGGCAGCGGGCCACGACATCAATTACATCGCCATCACTGGCGTTCTGGATGCGATCGGACGTTCCGGCCAAGCGCCGGCGCCGCCGTTGAATCTGGTTGGCGATTTTGGCGGTGGCGCGTTGTATCTGGCGGTGGGCCTGCTGGCGGCGTTGCTTTCGGCACGGCAGACCGGCCGCGGTCAGGTCGTGGACGCGGCGATCGTCGATGGCGCGGCACATCTTATGACGATGTTCCATGGCCTGTTGGCCGCCGGGCTATATGAGCCGCGGCGCGGCGCCAACGTGCTCGATTCCGGGGCGTTCTTCTACGACGTCTATGAATGCGCCGACGGTCGCCATATCTCGATCGGCGCCGTCGAGGAACGGTTCTACCGCGAACTTCTCGATCGGCTTGGTATCGATCCGGCCAGCATGCCGCCGCGCGAGGACCGCTCCCGCTGGCCTGAGGGACGGGAGCGGCTGGCGGCGATCTTCCGATCGCGCGGACGCGACGACTGGTGTCGCCTGCTGGAGGGGACCGATACCTGCTTCGCCCCTGTGCTGAGCATGGCCGAGGCGATGAACCACCCGCAGCTTCGCGCGCGCGGCACCTATGTCAATGTTG
>DAIEHR010000021.1 GCA_027353465.1 Acetobacteraceae bacterium
GCGGGTGACGGAGGCTCGGATTGCTTCCAGCATTTGGGGCATCTCCGCCGGATCGACACCGTCGGCGATTTCCAACGCCGCAAGCTGGGCATTTTCCACCATGACCCCTAGCAGGTTGCGGAATACCAGGTCCGCCTTTGAGTCCAGTCGCCCTGACATCGGGCGGTGCTGTCCAATGACGCTCTCCTGAAACCGCCGCCGCGCCGCTTCCGCCGCCTGCCGCTCGGTAAGGTCGGTGAACATGAGAACAAATCCCAGCGACCGGTCACGCTGGGCAAAAACCGGATCCGCCCTGACCAGCAGCGGCGTCGGTTGCGCGTCGCGGCCGTCAAGCATGACTTCCCCGCGCCATCCGCGACCATTCTTCACCAAATCCTGCAAGGCCTCGATCGCATCGTCCGGCCCGACCAGCAATGTACGTAGATCACTGATGGACGACGGCCGCCTGGTGTGCGGCGAAAGGAGCGCATCGAAGGCGGAGTTCATCTGCAAGACAATACCGTCCGGATCGGTAATGATCACCGGATTCGCGGATTGCTGAATTTGCCGGCGCACCTGGTTCAGCTGGTCCTCGGCGATCAGCGAGCGAACCGAGCGGAACTGAAGCACGACATCGGTGACGGTGTCGCCGATCAGGCGGGCAGCGGCAAGGTCAGCGGGTCCCCAGGGGTCCGACGTGCCCTCCACCAGCTGATGCCATTGCGCGAAGGATCGGCGGGGCGAAAGGGTCAGTGGATCATCGCCGACCAGGTGCGGCTCGTTTGGGTTGCCGCCCCAGGTGACCGTTCGGATGCGCTCCGGACGCAGCCAGACCAGGTATTCACCGGGCATTGTCGATATCGGCACGGCCAGCAGCCCGCTGGCGATTGGCGTCAGGCTGGCCAACTGGGGTGCGTCACGGCCAAAAGCCGATGTCGCGGTTAGGCCGGGGGATTGCTCCCGGTCCAGCCATTGGCCGATTTCACGCAGCGCAGCGGTGCTTGGGACATCGCCAACGGTTCGAACCTCGCCCTCGAACAGCAAGGCCGCGCCCGTTGCTCCGACTGGTTCGAGTAATGCCGTCGAGTTGTCGAACAACGCGCTGCGCCAGTCGCCCTCAAGAGAGATCGAGCGGATCATGCGTTGTTCAAGGCGCCGGACGGAGAACTCCGCCTGGGCCTGGGCGAAGCTTTCCAGCGCTGCGATTCGGGTGGCGATTGCTTCGGCTAACAACTCGCAAACCGCCCTTTCCTCAAAGTGGAGGAAGCGGGGAACATAGTGATGGCAGGATACGAGGCCCCACAGCTTACCGCAGACCATCAGCGACACGACCAGCGTTCCGCGAACCCCCATGTTTTTCAGATACTGAACATGGATCGGAGAGATGCTGCGCAGAAAGCAGAGCGACATATCCAGCTGTTCGCCGGTGATGGGCGATAGGGCCGGGATCAGGGGGGCCGGTTCATATTCCACGTCGCGCAGGACGCGGACCCGATTACGCTCATAGAGGCGCCTGGCAATCTGGGGGATGTCGGACGCCGGGTAGCGATTGCCAACCAGCGGCTCCAGCGTCGCTTCCTTTGCCTCGGACAGCACTTCGCCATGGCCTTCGTCGTCGAAACGATAAACCATGACCCGGTCGTAGCCGGTTAGACTTTTGAAGATACGGGCGGCTTCATCACTCAATGCACGCAGTCCGGAGGCCGCCATGATCGCCTGGACCGACTTCTCCAGCGTCGTGGACAATTCGACCGACGGGCCTGCCCGTTCCAGTTCAAGGATCAGGCCCCCACCAAGCGGACGATGTATCAGGCAGTCATAAGCGCGGCCGTCATGGCCGATATGGCAGCGTATGCCACGTCCGGTTTCGTCGAGCGGGTCGGAGAAATGCGGCCGCAACCGCTCCGCCAGATCGCCAGGAATATCACCGAGGCTTTGGCCGATCAGCGGGCCAGCAAGATTAAGGAAGCCGGCTGCATTCTGACTGCATTGCGCAATCGTGTAACCAGGCTCGCGCAAGAGCAGAAGCGCGCCATGCGGCTGAATCGAGCCTGCGAGATGAAGCTGCTCGCGCTCGCAGTTAAGCAAATCAGCCTGTCCGAAGGCCGGCGTGGAAACCGATCGTGTCGGCACGTCTAGCCTCCCGTTTATTATTACACCCGATTATGCTCCTGCGTGCGGGTGACCGTCCATCTCGTATTGGGCGAGCTTTTTATAAAACCCTTGTCGGCTCATGCCCAATATCTCGGCTGCCGCCGTCCGGTTCCCTCGGGAAAGATCCAGCGCGGCCAGGATATAATGACGTTCAACGAGACCGACCGTGTCGCGAACCAAACTTTTCAGAGCGGTTTTCCCGGTTTGCTCAATGATCGCGGCCAGGGCGGATTGCAGGTTCGGGTTTGTTTCGGCCGGTGACAATCGCCGTCCGACATCGCGCATGAGCAGGGCGATTTGGCTGGGTCGCGTGGATGTGTTGCCAACGGCGGAGATTTCCACATCGGTTTCGCCGCCGAGTTCACCTTGGATGGCGGTCGCGAAAAGGCGCACCGACCCATGACGGTTCAGGTTGGCCATCAGCACCGGCAGGTCAGCCCCGGGTCGGGGCAGGAAGCGACCCAGCGGTTCCCCCAATACGGCGCCCTCGGCCCCCACTTGCACGAGGTCGAGGAACGCCCGGTTCGCGCGCCGGATCACCCCGTCGCGGTCCGTCACGACGAAGGCGTCGGGCAGCCGGTCCACGAATTCGTCGAGAGCGGCTTGCTTGACATCAAGCACCGGGCTTTGCACCCCCGCCGCGGGCGCAAGTTGCACCATGAACATCTGGCCGGGATCGCTTGTCATCAGCGAGGCGCGAACAAGCCAACTGGCGCGACCGGGTCCGAGATGCAGCAATATGCCCGGCGCCCGGCCCGACTGGCGGACCCGTTGAAGCATGGCCTGAAATGGCTCCCGCTCCTCTGGTGCCATCTCTGGCAGCAGGTCGCGGCCGCGCGCCAAACCCAACGTCCGAATGGCGGCTGGATTGGCCTCCATAATGCGCAGCGTTTCCGCCTGCAGCATCAACACCGCCTCGTTCGACGCGTCGAACAGCAGGCGGTAGCGGGTTTCGACCTCCCGCAGTTTCCAGTATTCCTGCTCCATCGCCTGTTGGGCGGCGATCAGCCGGGATTGCAGTTCGGCGACGGCATGCAGGTTTCGTCCGATGGCGATCAGCCCGGCCTGGCCGCCGAGCCGAACGGTGGTGTATTCCATCGGCACCTCGATGCCGCTGGGAAACCGCTGATTGACCTGCCGGAAGGCGGACACCCCGTTGTCGCGCGCATCCGCCAGCATGCGCAACACCTTGCCGCTGACGCCGTCACCGACAGTTTCCACCCAGGGCCTTCCCCGCCAATCCTCGACCGATTCCTCGGAAACGGCGTTGGACAGGCTGACATCCTGGATAATGCCGTCCAAATCGAGCATCAATGTCACATCCGGTTGCGCGATGGTGATGCCGGGTAACTGAGCGACGGGGATGGTAACCTCCTGAAGACGACACCTTTGCAGGTGGTAAGGGTCTAGCATGGTTTACAGCGTCGGGTGCCCAAAATCTTGCCCAACAGGGCTTCGCCAGACTTGGTAACAAAAACGTAACGCAATTGCGAGATGCCTGGCAATTTTCCGACCTGCGTTGCGGCCTGGGGTGTCACCGGTTCGGCGCAATGGCGATCGGGGCCGACGGGGTGCCCGGGAAAACACCAAAGACCCCCGAACGCCTTGGCGTTAGCGGGGGTCTGGATGCGAAGTGATACTTCGCCCCTGGCTGTCAAAGCCGGGTATGACGTGGGCTATACTGGTTAGTTGCCGATGCCACGGAAGTCGGCAACACTATCTATACTGGGTGGAGTCATGCTGTATCTACATCCTCCTGTAGCAGTTGCACGACAGAGCCTGCACCCGTGAGTGGATCGCTGTCAAAGGAAATTCCGCATCGGACAGCGGTGTCAGGGGCGAATATCGCGCGCCGTCCCGGCTAGCCGAAGTCCACTAGTCCAATGCCGAGAAAATTCTTGCCCGTCCGCTCCCGCACGTCCCGGTACTGGTCCACGATTTCGGCCAACCGTGCCTTCGGGACGACCTGCCGGATTTCCCGCCATGCACGGGCGACCCCCGGACAGGCGCTGCTGACTATGTCGTGCAAACCGATCAGCTTGGCGGAATTTTTGACGGACTGGTAATCGTTTACGCAGGCCTCGTAGGAGTGATCTCCATCGATGAAAGCCAGATCCCACTGATTCGCGCCCAGATAGGACACTGCCTGGGGACTGGCGCTGTTCGCGATCAGATAGTTCACGCCAGTGGTTTGGGTGGCATATTCGGTCATGATCGCGGTCTGTTCGATATCCATCGCGACAGCGAAATGCAGGTCGGAGAAGCGCCGGATGTACTCCACGACGATTATGAACGTCCCGCCAAAGCGGCAGCCGATCTCCACATAAGAACGGATATTCCGTTCGGTCAGGAGCGTGAGGTAACGGGCGAATTGCACCGGGTATTGCCATGAGCGGATGCCCTTGCCGCACCATGGATATAGTTCGCGTGGAAATTCTTCCAGGATTTCATCGTTGAGCCCCAGCGCCAGAAGGAACTCTTCCCGAAGAAACGCCTCGTTCCGCAACTCGCTTAGCGAGGCGGCGCGTAGCATCCGGACTGCGCCGTCAATATCCCCTTGGGGCAGGGGGGCCTTCTCTGGGGGCATGGTACCAGGCCAAGACATCGTCAATCCTTGTCGGTTCGTCCAGGATCGCCCGGGTTCAGCCGTTTCCAAGGACGATGCCGCCTTGCGCCGTAGCCCCCAAGCCAGCGACATCCGTAGTTGGATTTTTGTCGTTCTTCAACGAATATCCGGGATTGGAGCTCGCCATCGCCCAAACGCGGACGGTCGCCGGTCCAGGAGTACCTGGGCCTGTAGGGGCAGGCCCTACAAGGAATACTGCTTGGACGGGCGGCCTTGAGTGAAGCCGCGACCAAGCGTAGAGCTTGGAAAACAGATTAGGGAGACATGCGATGACCGAGGCGAAACTGGCTCCGAACCTGCCGGAATGGATGCTGGAACACACCAACCGATACCTGGCCAGCGGGGGCACCGACGGCCACATGTATCGGATGAAGATGCCGGGCCGGCCGGAGATGAC
The DNA here is from genome assembly GCA_027353465.1 of Acetobacteraceae bacterium. Lineage (GTDB taxonomy): Bacteria > Pseudomonadota > Alphaproteobacteria > Acetobacterales > Acetobacteraceae > Rhodopila. The sequence continues at coordinate 5,157 of DAIEHR010000021.1, forward strand.
GGTGCCGTCGCTGCTGCTGACCACGACAGGGCGGAAATCTGGCGAAAAGTATATCTTCCCACTATTCTACGGCGACACCGGCAACAGCTGTTTCGTTGTCGCCTCAAAGGGCGGCGCGCCGGAACATCCAGGCTGGTATCGCAATATTCTGGCGAATCCCGAGGTCGAGGTTCAGGTCGGCACAAGGAAATTTCGAGCCAAGGCGCGCACTGCGATGGGGGCGGAACGCGAGGCGCTTTGGAAGAAGGGGCTGGAGTTCTGGCCACCCTATGCCGATTATCAGGTCAAGGCGGGCGATCGGGAAATCCCTGTCGTGGTGCTCGATCCGATCGCCTGACACCGCCAGCGGTCGCTCTGTCGTGCCGATCTTCCGGGGGGAAGCAAAAACAATGGAAACGTACGACTACATCGTTGTCGGGGCCGGTTCGGCAGGATCGGTCCTGGCCAACCGTTTGAGCGCCGATCCGAAATACAAGGTGCTGGTGCTGGAAGCGGGGCGGGAAAGTCACCCTTGGTCGCGCGTTCCGGTGGGCTTCGCCAAGCTGATCGAAAATCCTGCCGCCAACTGGCTGTATGCGTCGGAGCCAGAGGCATCCACCGGCAACCGGCGGGTGCCGGTTCCGCGCGGCAAACTGCTGGGCGGATCGTCGTCGATCAACGGCATGGTGTTCGTGCGCGGTCAATCGCAAGACTACGACACCTGGGCACAGTTGGGTAACCGCGGATGGAGCTACCGTGAGGTGCTGCCGATCTTCCGCGACATGGAAAGCTACCAGGGCGACGGCGACGACGAATATCGCGGCCGTAACGGCCCGTTGAAAGTCACCGAAAACATCGAATCCGGGCCGATCTACGACGCGCTGATTAAGGCGGCGGGCGAAGTCGGCATCCGCTATACCAAGGACTACAACGGCGCCTCGCAAGACGGCATCGGCATGACCCAGGCGACCATCCGCAACGGCCGCCGCATGAGCACCGCGGTTTGCTACCTCGACCCCGCTCGGTCTCGGCCGAATTTGACGATACAGTCTCAGGCTTTGACGGAATGTTTGCTGCTGGATGGTAAGCGCTGCGTTGGCGTTCGTTACACAGTCAACGGCCAGCAGCGCGAGGCCCGGGCGGTGCGGGAGGTCGTGGTCAGCGCGGGATCCATCAACTCCCCGCAGTTGCTGGAATTGTCAGGAATCGGCCAGCCGGACCTGCTGCAAGGGGTGGGTATCGAGGTACGCCATGCGCTGAAAGGCGTCGGCGAAAACCTGCGCGACCATTACTCGCCACGGATGAAATGGACCGTGCCGCGGTCGTTGGGGCTGACCTACAACGATCATGGACGCGGCGTGAAGCTGGTGTGGCAGGCGTTGAAATACGCGCTGACCAACAAGGGCCTTCTTGGGCTGCCGGCCTCGCCGATCAGGGCCTATGTTCGCACACGGGCGGGGCTGGATGCCCCGGATGCGGCTATTTCGTGGATACCGTTCCTGGCCGGGGCGAACTTCAAGTTGCATCCGGACTCCGGCGTGACCGCTATCACCAATATCCTGCGGTCGGAAAGCACCGGCAGCATTCATGTCTCCTCCGCTTCGCCCAACCGCCCGCCCGCCATTCGTTTCAACTTCCTCAGCGCCCGCCTGGATCAGGAGGTGACGCTGGAGGCGATGCGGATCACCCGGCGGATCATGACGGCGCCGTCCATGAAGGATATCGCGACGGATGAGATCGCCCCGGGCATTAACATCGATTCGGACGACGAATTGCTCGACTGGGTTAAACATAACGCCGAGACGACCTATCATCCGGTCGGGACCTGCAAAATGGGATCGGACCCGATGGCGGTGGTGGACGACCAGTTACGGGTGCATGGGATGCAGGGACTGCGTGTGGCGGACGCGTCGATTATGCCCACGCTGACGTCAAGCAACACGAACGCGCCGTCGATCATGATCGGGGAGAAGGCGTCGCGGATGATCCTGTCGGACGCGCGCGCTTAGGCCCTGCCGAGCCAACGGAACGCGGCGACACCGTCAAAGCCGGCGCCGCAGTACAATCGGGCGCATGGCTTCATGCCACAGTGTCTGTGTTTTCTGCTGCCAGGATCCATCCGGCTTCGGACGTTTGGCGCGAGCCTGCGGACGGGCAAGCTTCCGGCGCCGTGAGAGGATCGTGCGCCAGAACCTCCAGCGAGGCCGGTCATTCTGCCTTCATTTGGCTTGGAAGAGCGCGGAGGGCCGCAGAGGGCCGCGAAGCCGGGATGCGGCACCCTTCGCGGCCCTCTGCGGCCCTTCGCGCCCTTCCAAGCAAATCACCCCGGCCAACAGCGGCTTCGGCGTCTAATGGGGCGCACCAAACGCCCCCTAGGGTCTGCCGGCATCTTGCCCGACAGCGTGGCCG
>DAIEHR010000037.1 GCA_027353465.1 Acetobacteraceae bacterium
GCGATCGTCCTGTTCGGCAACCTGAGTCTGTTCCACCCCAGCATGACGGCGGCGGTGGTGTTCCAGAATTCGATCGCCGGGCTGTCGGTCGGGGCGCCCGTGACGTTCCGCGGCGTCCGCGTGGGCGCGGTGGAAAGCATCGGAATCGAGTTCGACCCAAAGACCCAGATCGCCTACATCCCGGTGACTGTGCGCCTCACTCCGGCCCCGCCGCCGGGCGGCAAACGTCGGGAAGATGAACCTAGAAGCATCGGCGACCTGCTGAAACGCGGGTTGCGCGCCGAACTGGTCGTTCAGAGTTTCGTAACGGGCCAATCGCAGATAGACCTCGATTTCGACCCCACCTCGCCCGCCGTCACCCATCCAGATATCACCTCGCTGCCGGAAATTCCGGTTCGCCAGTCCACCTTGCAGCGCGCGACGGAGCAACTGAGCCAGCTTCCCCTGCACGAGCTGTCGGACAACACGGTGGCAACCCTGAACAGCCTGCGCAGCCTGACAGAGCGGTTGAACAGCGATCTGCCGCCATTGGTGGATAGTTTGAAGGCAACCTCGGACAAAACCGGCCAGACCGCGGCGACCGCCAATCAGGCGATCAAGGCGTTGCAGGGCCAATTGGCGACGACCCTGGACGCCATCACCCGCGCGGCCGATGCGGGGACCCAACAGTTGCAGCAGCGTGGCGGCGATCTGCACCAGTTTCTGACGCGATCAGATGAGACGATGGCGCGGATACACGACCTGGTGGCGCAGGTGAAAACCCTGACGTCAGAGCGCTCAGCCTCACGCCAGAATATCGATTCGGCTTTGCGCGATCTGGCGGCGGCGGCGGCGTCCCTACGCGGATTTGCCAGCGATGTGGAACACGATCCACAACTTCTGCTGACGGGACGTAAACCATGAGGGCAGCGGCGCTGCTTCTGTTATGCGGCATGCTGACCGCCTGCGCGGCGCCGGCGCTGACTCTTTATACGCTCGGCACGCCGCCGGTCGCCTCCCCCGCCGACCCGCTGGGACGCGCGCCAGTGGTGATCGCGTTGGCCCGGGTCAGCATCCAGGACGACCTGGACACCGAGGACATCGTGGTGCGGGACGGCAGCGTGCTGCGGCGAAGTCACCGTGGCCGGTGGGCGAGCCGGCTGTCGATGGGTATCACGGACCGCCTGACGCAGCGTTTGGCGGCGCGCTACCCCGGGGCGCTGGTGACGGACCGGCCGCTGAACGACCCACCGACGGATCGGGTTCTGATCAATATCGGGCGGCTCGACGTCACCTCGACCGGCGTTGCGATGCTGGATGCCGACTGGTTAGTGGTGCCACGCGACGCGAACGCCCCAACCGAACGAAACCGAGCGCGTTTCAGCATGGCAGGGCCGGTTGCGACGGATCAGGATGTCGTTGCGCTGATCGGTGCCCTGGTGGACAGGCTGGCGGATGCGATCGCGATTCCCACATTGGCGCCGGCGAAAGGTCGATAGATGGATTGGACGGCGTTTATCCCACTTTACCTGACAGCCTCGGTTGAATGGGTGGAGGCATTCACCATCGTTCTGGCAGTCAGCCTGACCATCGGGTGGGGCGCCTCATTGGGCGCGGCGGCGGCGGGCCTGGGTACACTGGCGGCATTGACGGCGATCACCGGCAGCGCGCTAAGTCTTGGGCTGGACCTCCATGTCATCCAGTTCGTCATCGGCGTTTTCCTGCTGCTGTTCGGCGCCCGCTGGCTCGCCAAATCCGTCGCTCGGCAGGCCGGCCTGAAGGCGCTGCACGATGAGGCCGTGGAATTTCAGCAGACACGCGCGAAGATCCGCAAGGCCGACTGGTTTGCCGCCTGGCTGGTGGCCTACAAAGGCATGCTGTTGGAGGGGCTGGAAGTCTGGCTGATCGTGGTCGCATTCAGCCTGCATAGCCGGGCATGGGCTTCGAACGGGCTCACCGCTGTGTTGGCGCTGGTGGTGGTGTTTGTCGCGGGGCTGTCGCTGCACGCGCCACTGACGCGGGTGCCGGAAAACACCATCAAATTCGTGGTTGGGGCCATGATCCTTTCGTTTGGCACGTATTGGACACTGGAAGCCATGGCCGGAGATGTGTGGCCACTGGGGGATTGGAGCCTGGCGATGTTAGCCGCGTTCTACCTGGTTGGCGGACAAGCCCTGGTGCCACTGGTCCGGCAAGCGCATCGGGCCGCCGCATGAAAGCGTTCATCAAGACGCTGTTTGGCGATATCTGGAACATCGCCGGCGTCGCGCTGATGATCGCGATCGGGGCGGGATTAATGGCGGTGCATCGGGCGGATCTGGCGGTGTTCGCGATGCCCGTCGCTGGCTTGGGCGTGGTTGCGGTGCTGGCCCGACACTGAACCAGAGCCGCGCAAGCCGGGCAGCCTTTCGAAATTACCCTATCTGTCCCCCGGCGTCCGGGCCTAGTAAGCGTCGTTCGGTATGCCGTCTCGGCTCGTTGCCGGCCATTCTGGAACATCAGTCACACCCATGAACTTCCCCTCGATTAATCCCGCACTCGCGCGGGCGCTTGCCACGCGCGATTACCTGGAACCCACCGCGGTGCAATCCGCCGTGCTGCAGCCGGAAACGGCGGAGCGCGATTTGCTGGTCTCCGCCCAGACCGGGTCCGGCAAAACCGTCGCCTATGGCCTGGCATTCGCCTCGACCCTGCTGGGCGACGCGGAACGGTTCCCGCCGCAATCCGGCGCGCCGCTGGCCCTGATCGTAGCCCCCACGCGCGAACTGGCCATGCAGGTGCATGGCGAACTGACGTGGCTGTATGCCGAAACCGGCGCGCGCATCGTCTCGTGCATCGGCGGCATGGACCCGGGCGTGGAACGCCGGGCGCTGGCGAATGGCTGCCACATCGTCGTCGGCACGCCGGGCCGGTTGCGCGACCATATGGAACGCGGGCGCCTGGATATCTCTGCCCTGCGCGTCATGGTGCTGGATGAGGCGGACGAGATGCTCGATCTCGGCTTCCGCGAAGACCTCGAATTCATGCTGAACGCGACGCCGCAATCGCGCCGCACGCTGCTGTTCTCCGCCACCATCGCGCGCGACATCGCCGATCTGGCCCGCCGTTATCAGCGCGATGCGCTGCGGATCGACACGCTGGTGCGCAATCAGGCGCACGGTGACATCGAATACCGGGCCATCCGGATCGCGCCGCACGATACCGAACGCGCCGTGGTGAACGTGCTGCGGTATTTCGATTCGCGGGCGACCCTGGTGTTCTGCGGCACCCGCGACAATGTGCGGTATCTGACGGCGAACCTGCAAAAGCGCGGGTTCGCGGTTGTGGCGCTGTCCGGCGAGCTGAGCCAGGAAGACCGCACCCAGGCGCTGCAATCGCTGCGCGATGGAAGGGTGAAGATCTGCGTGGCGACCGACGTTGCCGCGCGCGGGCTGGATCTGCCCGATCTTGGACTGGTCGTGCATGCCGACCTGCCGACCAACAAGGAAACCCTGACCCACCGCAGCGGACGGACCGGACGCGCGGGCCGCAAAGGCGTGTGCGTGCTGTTGGTGCCGCATCCGAAGCGGCGGCGGGCGGAGGCGTTGCTGGCATCCGCGAACGTCAATGCCGCATGGTCGGGTCCGCCGACCCGGGACGAAATCCGCAAGCTGGATCAGGAACGCCTGCTGGCCGACCCGATTCTGACCGAAACACCCACCGAAGACGATCTGACGCTGGCGCGCACCCTGATCGCCAGCAGCTCGGCCGAGGAAATCGCCGCCGCGCTGATCCGGTTGTACCGGACACGCCTGCCGGTGGCGCAGGATTTGATCGACATGACCCCGTTGTCGGAGCGGCG
>DAIEHR010000040.1 GCA_027353465.1 Acetobacteraceae bacterium
GACGGATCACGGCTGGCAGGCCGGTCATCGCCAGGGCCTCGCGCGCTTCTTCCATCGTGTGGGCGATGGCGGAGCGGGGGGATTCGATGCCGATTTCCGCCATCGCGTCACGGAACTTCAGCCGGTCTTCCGCTCGGTCGATCACATCGGCCTTGGCGCCGATCAGTTCGACGCCATGGCGTTCCAGGGCGCCGTTGGCGTGCAGTTGCATCGCGGTGTTCAGCGCGGTCTGGCCGCCCATGGTGGGCAACAGGGCGTCGGGCTTTTCCCGGGCGATGATTTTCTCGACGACCTCTGGCGTGATCGGTTCGATATAGGTGGCGTCCGCCAGACCGGGGTCGGTCATGATGGTGGCGGGGTTGGAGTTGACCAGGATGACGCGATAGCCCTCGGCCTTCAGGGCCTTGCAGGCCTGCGCGCCGGAGTAGTCGAACTCGCAGGCCTGACCGATGATGATCGGGCCGGCGCCGATGATCATGATGGATTTGATGTCGGTGCGTTTGGGCATGGTTAGCTTACAGCTTCCGTAGAGGTTCAGCTTAGGGACGGTAAAATTTCCGAAAAACCGACTGCTAGAGCCGTGCGGGCTCATCGGCTGAGTGATCCGAGCGACGGCGTATCCAGGTCCACCCTTTTTCAGTTAGCCAACCGTCGGATTCGGAAGGATTAACCTCGACCACGAGAAGCCGGGCTTCCCGGGTATATTTTCTGATCGCTGCGCTGATTTTGCTTGCGTCTTCGGAACTCACCACAAGGAAAACCCCGGGGATATGATTCCACCAATTATCGAACAGCGGGCTTGTCTTTATGAATTCCTTGAGAGCTTCGAGGTCGAGCGTGGGATCGAGAAAATCGATTGTCAGCATGAAGGTCCGCTCAGTCATCGGAGTCCTCTCTGTTATGCGAAGTTCCCGGGTTTCTTACGCCGCTTATGCTTTTAGGGCCGAGATGGCCCCTTGGCTCCAGTACGGTGCGGCTCAGATTGTCCCGGGTCGCAGGGTCCATCTCTTTGTCGCCGATAATATTTGCGACGGTCATCCTGAGCACATGGTGTTCCGAGCGCAAAAGGTCCGGTCTAAAGCGAACGGAATATAAGGCAATCCCGATCGCGCTTACCCCGCTCACGGCGCCCATTACCGCGAGGAGGTCATGCAGCCAGTCGGATTTATCGACGAGCGCGCTTCCACCAAGGCACAGGAGTGCGAACAGCAATAAGATACCGAATATGAACGGAATTGGGTAGGTGACGGTAGCACTTCGTATTGCTTCCTGAAACACCCGCGCGTCCATTTCACGGTCGCCCATCCATCATCCCCACGAACCGCCGGAACAAATGATGGCTGTCGGTCGGTCCCGGGCTGGCTTCCGGGTGATACTGCACCGAAAACGCCGGCCGATCCGTGGAAGCGATCCCCTCGTTCGATCCGTCGAACAGCGATATATGCGTTACCTTAACGTTCGCCGGCAGGGAGTCCGCATCGACGGCGAAGCCGTGGTTCTGGCTGGTGATCTCCACCTTTCCGGTGGCGAGGTCTTTCACCGGCTGGTTGGCGCCGCGATGCCCGCGATCCAGCTTGTAGGTCTTCGCACCCAACGCCAGTGCCAGAAGCTGGTGGCCTAGGCAGATGCCAAAAATGGGGGTGCCGCTGTCCAGCACCTGACGCAGCACCGGCACCGCATATTCCCCGGTTGCCGCCGGGTCGCCCGGGCCATTGGACAGGAACACGCCGTCAGGCTTGTGGCGCAGGATATCCTCGGCGGTAGCGGTGGCCGGCACGACCGTTACCTTGCAGCCGGCCGAGGCCAGGCACCGCAGGATGTTCCGCTTCGCGCCGTAATCGACCGCGACGACATGGTGTTTCGGCGCCGATTGCCGGCCGAAACCGGCAGGCCAGGACCACGCGGTCTCATCCCAGTTGTAGGTCTGGCGGCAGGTGACTTCCTTCGCCAGGTCCATGCCCTCCAGCCCGGGCCACCCAACCGCCTGCGCGCGCAGGGCGTCCAGATCGAACTTGCCATCGGACGGGAACGCCAGCACGCCGGTCGGGGCACCGCCATCGCGGATGCGGAGCGTCAGCGACCGCGTATCCACGCCTGCAATGCCGGTGATTCCTTGTGCACGCAACCATTCCTGTAGCCGCTGAGTGGACCGCCAGTTGGACGGTTCGGTGATATCCTGGTTCACCACCAGGCCGCGCGCGGCGATCGCCGCGGCCTCGATGTCCTGAATATTGGTGCCGACGTTGCCTATATGCGGAAAGGTAAAGGTAATGATCTGTCCGGCGAACGAGGGATCGGTCAGCGTTTCCTGATACCCGCTCATGCCGGTGCTGAAACAGACCTCGCCCACCGGACGGGCACCGGAGGTTTGTGCGCCGAACCCGCGCCCCCAGAACACGGCACCATCGGCCAGCACCAGAACGGCGGTGGCACCGGCGGGAACACTATCAGTCGCGTTTTGCATCGTCGCACTCGCCTGGTCTGGGGTCTGTGTTTGCAGGTCGGCCATGGTCAGGCCCGTGGCCGCGATCACCGCGGCCCAATGACGCGACGGAATCGCCCGGCTCTGGCGCCATTTGCGCACAGCCTCGGTTCCCACGCCGGCTAAGCGGGCAGCTGCTTCCGCGCCACCCATGCGTTCTATGATATAATCAATCGATATCGGCATAGAGGATGTATATGGGAAAGAATTTCCCATCGCAACCGACCGGTTAAAATGTTGGGAACTTATTTCCGCGAACAGCGTCCCTCGGATCACCGCCCGCTGACGCGCCGCGCTCACTATAGTATAGAACCATTCTTTCGCGCAGGAGCGCCGCCATGAGTCTCAGGGACCAATTCACCGATCAGATGAAGGCTTCAATGAAAGCCGGGACGCCGGATCGCACCTCCGCGTTACGCATGATCATGGCCAAGCTGAAGGACGTTGATATCGCCTCGCGGCCCAAGGGCATCGACAAGGTTCCGGACGAGGAGATCCTTGGCATGCTGCGCGGCATGGTCAAATCGCGCCGGGAGTCGGTGGAACTTTATACCAAAGGCAACCGCCCGGAACTCGCCGCCAAGGAAGAAGCCGAGATCGCGGTGATCGAAAGTTTCCTGCCTCAGCAGATGGACGCGGCGGCGATGGAGCGGGCGGTGGCGGACGCAGTGGCTGAAACTGGTGCGGCCAGCATCAAGGATATGGGTAAGGTGATGGCAGCCCTTAAAGGCCGGCACGCCGCCAGCCTGGACATGGCGAAGGCTGGCCCCATGGTCAAAGCGCGTCTGGGCGGCTGATTTCGGAATAATTTCGCGATGGCGCTGCCGCCCCACTTTCTGGAAGAACTGCGTCTTCGCACGCCACTGTCCGGCTTGATCGGCCGGAGGGTGAAACTCGCGCGGTCAGGAAAGCAGTGGAAGGGCTGCTGTCCGTTCCACGGCGAAAAGACGCCCAGCTTCTACGTTTACGACAACGGCTACCACTGTTTCGGCTGCGGCGCGCACGGCGACGCGATCACCTTCGTCATGCAAAGCCAGGGTCTGCCGTTCATCGATGCGGTCAACCAATTGGCTGGCGAGGCGGGGTTGCAAGTGCCCAAGGCCACGCCAGAGGCCGCTGAAGCGGAGCGCCGGCGCCTGGACATTATCGGGGTGCTGGAAGCCGTACAGGCCCATTATCAGCGTCGATTGGAACTCCCGGAAGGACGCCAGGGCCGCGACTACTTGCTGGGCCGAGGTCTGACCGAGGCGACCATCGCTCGCTTCGGTTTGGGGTGGGCTGGGGAGCGCGGCGGTTTGACGGCGGACCTGTCACGGCATGGAATCGACATCGAACAACTTGCTGACGCGGGATTGATTCGCCGTGATGAGGAAACCGGACGCACTTTCGAACTGTTCTCGCAGCGGGTCATGTTTCCGATCCGGGATCGCCGCGGCAGAATCATCAGTTTCGGCGGCCGTATCCTGGGGACCGGCCAGCCGAAATATGTAAATGGGCCAGAAACGTCGGTGTTCTCGAAACGCCGCAATCTTTATGGCCTCGACTTGGCTCGTGACGGAGTGCGCAACGGCGGGACACTGATCGTGGTTGAAGGGTATATGGACGTCATTGCCACCGCCCAGGCCGGCTTCACCGCCGCCGTGGCGCCACTGGGCACCGCGCTGACAAACGAGCAGCTTGAGGAATTGTGGCGCGTGTCCCCTTGCCCGATTCTCTGCTTCGATGGCGATGGGGCCGGCGCCAGGGCGGCGTCGAAGGTCATGGAACTGGCGTTACCAATGCTGACGCCGGCACAATCATTGAAATTCGCCACCCTTCCAGCCGGAGAGGACCCGGACAGTCTTGTGCGGAAGGGCGGCGCGGCCGGTTTTCAGGCCGTGCTAGACGCGGCACAGTCTCCCTCAGATGCGCTTTTCGACATGGTACGCGGTGATATCGGCGATGGAACGCCGGAAAAACGAGCCGCATTGCGTTCCCGGCTGATCGAGGCATCTTCCCGCATCGGCGATAAGTCGCTGGCGGCTGAATACCGCAGCGCTTTGTTGGACCGCTTCTTTGCCAACCGGCCACGCCCGATGAAGGGCGCTGGCGGGAAGTGGGACAAGCGCGGTCCCGTCGCCACGGGCCTGCGCGCACCCAGGCCGCAACTCCATCGTGACACGACAACCAATGAGCGTGCGCGCATTCTAACCGCTATTCTGCTGCGTCATCCGATTTTGTTGAACGATGTGGGACACGCCTATGGCACATTACCGTTCGATACGGCCCTGATACGTCTGCGCGATGCCATTGAAATTTGGGCGGAAAGCGCCGAAACCCTTGACTCTGCTGGCTTGATGGACCACCTCACGAAATCTGGATTTGAGCATGATGTTCAGCACGTCCTCGCCGAAGCGCCCATGCCCCTTCCCGCATGCGCGTCCGCGGGGGCAATGCCGGCCGAAGCAGAATCAGGGTGGTGGCATATTTTTGGCTTTCTCAATGTGGAACATCTGCGCGAGGAAGTCGCTTTGGCTGAGGCTGATGCTACCCGAAACTTGACACCGGATACTCAGCGCCGCCTGACGGCGTTGAGCGAGGCGTTTAACAAGGTTCGCAGCGGCGAGCCCGACGGGGTCGGGTTTGCCGATGCCTAATATTAGTGGGGTCTCGGTTTGCGCGAGCCGGGACCCGTCGGATGAAGGAGTGCCCTGAGCGATGGCCACGAAGCCCATGGTCGCCGGCGATACCGCCACGGCGGAAGCTGACGCCGAGACAACCCTGCTGGATGTGACGGCCGCTGGGGTAAAGCGGCTGATCGCGAAAGGCAAGGAGCGCGGCTACATCACGTTTGATGAGCTTAACGCCATCCTGCCGCAGGACCAGAACAGTTCTGAGCAAATCGAAGACGTGATGGCCAATTTCTCGGAAATGGGCATCCAGGTCGTCGAGAGCGAAGATAACGAGGACGGCGAAGCTCCGGTCGTTAAGGCCGAAAAGGCCGAGGAAGAGGAAGCCGAGGAGCAAACCGGCAACGTCGATGAGGCCAGCCTGGGCCGCACCGACGATCCGGTTCGAATGTATCTGCGCGAGATGGGCAGCGTCGAATTGCTGTCGCGAGAGGGCGAAATCGCCATCGCCAAGCGGATCGAAGCCGGCCGCGACATGATGATCAACGGGCTGTGCGAGAGCCCGTTGACCTTCAAGGCCATCATCACC
>DAIEHR010000043.1 GCA_027353465.1 Acetobacteraceae bacterium
TCGACTTTCGCCCGGGCCTCGCGGGCAACGACCGGCTTGGCATGGAACGCGATGCCCAGGCCGGCGGCCTTCAGCATATCCAGATCGTTTGCCCCGTCGCCGACCGCCAGTGTCGCGTGCAGCCTGACCCCTCGTTCGGCCGCCAGTTCGTTCAGCGCAGCCAGCTTGCTGTCGCGGTCCAGGATCGGGTCCGCCACCCGGCCAGTCAACGCCGAACCATCGTCCAGCAGCGTGTTGGAGCGATGGATGTCGAAGCCAAGCTGGGCGGCAACCTTGCCGGTGAAGAAGGTGAAGCCGCCGGACACCAACGCCGTCAACGCGCCCTTGGACCGCATGGTCGCCACCAGTTCCCTGGCGCCGGGCGTCAGGCGCACCTGCTGCCAGGTCTTTTCGAGCGCGTCGAGGTTCAGGCCTTTTAGCATCGCCACCCGCTCCCTCAGGGCGGATTTGAAATCCAGCTCCCCGTTCATCGCGCGGGCGGTGATGGCGGAAATTCTCTCGCCAAGGCCAGCGAACGCCGCGAGTTCATCCAGCGTTTCGCCCTGGATGATCGTGCTGTCCATATCGGCGATCAGCAACGCCTTACGGCGCCCGCGCGCCTTGGTCACGATGGCGTCGATCTGGCCTCCGCCGATCGCGTCGCGCAGGGCGATGCGGTCCAGCGGCCCGGACAGCGGAATATCGGCGGCTTCCCCCGGCGACAGAACCACCGGGGGAGCGCCGCGTATCGCGTTGCGTATCTGGTTGAGGATCGCGGGTGTCAGGCTTGTCGCCTCGCGCTGGGCGACGATGGTCAGGATTTCGGTCATTGCGGCCGGAACCTGACAGCGAGGCCCAGCGCATGCAAGCGAATGCTTGATGGGATTTTGTAGATTATGAGGCTTTTCCGCTCATTATTGCATAGTGAATTCACTCCGGATGGACTAAATTATCTTTGAAGGTTGGAAACCGGCCCACGACGTTAGCGCTTCCTCCAGACTCTCGCGTTACGTGGGGCTTTTCTCCGCGGAGCAGACTCGCATTGGTAGCGCATTACTTTGGTTCAGCGGGAAATAACATACTATGAAAGCAATGACATTTTCCCCCACCCCAGCCACCGAGGCCGATGACCGGGCTGATTCGAAGCCGAAGATGTCGAAGAATCGCGTGCAGTTCGATCTGGCGCCTCGCTCCATGGACCGGCTGAACGTACTGAAGCTCAAGACCGAAGCGGCATCTTATGCTGAAGTGGTTAAGAACGCGCTGCGGCTGTACGAAGCGTTGATCGAAGAAATTGAAAGCGGCAAGCAGTTCTTTGTGCAGGACCAGAACGGCACGATGTCGCCGTATCGCCTGTTTCTGTGATCGCACCCGGCGATGCTGCCGCATGCCCTGATCGTTGCGGGTCCCACCGCCAGCGGTAAATCCGCGCTGGCGGTGGCCATAGCCGAACGCCTGCGGGGCACGATCGTCAACACCGATTCAATGCAGGTGTATCGGGAGCTTCGGGTTCTGACCGCTCGGCCGACGGTCGAAGAGGAAGCCCGGGTCCCCCATAGCCTGTATGGGATTCGCGCCGCGGCCGAGGCCGGCAGCGTCGCCTGGTGGCGCGAACACGCACTGGCCGCGATGGACGAAGCACGCGCATCGGGCCGCCTGCCCATCCTGACCGGCGGCTCCGGCATGTATTTCGCCGCGTTGACCGATGGACTGGCCGACATTCCCGACCCCGGCGCCGAGGCCCGCGCCGAGGCTCGGCGGCTGCTTGCCGATCGGGGTTCGGCGGCGCTGCATGCCAGCCTGGCCCATGTCGATCCGGCCACCGCCGCCCGCCTGAAGCCGGAGGACAGTCAGCGTATCGCTCGCGCGTGGGAGGTCTGGCGCGGAACGGGTATGGGGCTGGCGGCGTGGCAGAACAGACGGAGTGCGCCGGCGCCATGGCGGTTTACCGCGATCCGGCTCGACCCGCCCCGCGATGCCCTGCGGGCGGCAATCGCCTTACGATACGAAGCGATCATGCGCGACGGAGCGCTGGAGGAGGTGCGGGATTTGATGGAACTGAACCTGGACCCCAGCCTGCCGGCCATGCGCGCGCATGGCGTGCCGGAACTATCGGCCTATCTGCGCGGCACGCTGTCGCTGGAGGAAGCCGGCCGCCGAACGGAGCTTGTCACCGGACAATACACCAAGCGGCAGGCGACATGGTTCCGCCATCGCGCGCTTGCAGCTCAGTCCCGCACTTTCGTGATAAATGCGCGATTTTCATCCCTAGCGCAATTTTCGGAAAGAGAACGCGGCGATTTGTTCACGTTTATTGAAAACGAGGGTTGACCGGGGGCGTCAGGGAGCCTATCCGTCCGCCCCTATTCAGCAAACAGGAGCCGAACGATGTCGGCGGACATGACCCAGTCGGGAGCAGAAATCCTTCTTCGAGCCCTTAAGGACCAGGGCGTAGAGGTTATTTTCGGCTACCCCGGCGGCGCGGTATTGCCGATTTACGATGCGCTGTTTCAGCAGAACGCCATTCGTCACATTCTGGTGCGGCATGAGCAAGCCGCTGTGCATGCAGCCGAGGGTTATGCGCGTTCGACCGGCAAGGTTGGCGTGGTGCTGGTGACCTCTGGCCCGGGTGCGACCAATGCGGTCACCGGTCTGCTGGACGCATTGATGGACAGTGTTCCGCTGGTATGCTTGACCGGCCAGGTGCCCACCCACCTGATCGGCAACGACGCCTTCCAGGAAGCCGACACCACCGGGATCACGCGGCCGGCGACGAAACACAACTACCTGGTCAAGCGTGGCGAGGACCTGGCCCGGGTGGTGCATGAGGCATTCTACGTCGCGCGTAATGGCCGTCCCGGACCGGTGGTCATCGACCTGCCCAAGGATATCGTCATCAACAAGGCACCCTATGCGGAGCCGACGGTTCAGCATCCCAGCTACCGGCCGCGGACAGAGCCGGATATGGGGCAGATCGCCAAAGCGATCGTGCTGATGAAGCAGGCCAAGCGTCCGGTGATTTATGCCGGCGGCGGCGTGATCAATGCCGGGCCGGAAGCGGCCGAGGCGCTGACCAAGCTGGCCCGCCTGACCGGTTTCCCGATCACACATACCCTGATGGGACTGGGCGCGTTCCCGGCCAGCGATCCGCAGTTTCTGGGCATGCTGGGCATGCACGGCACCTATGAAGCCAACTTGGCCATGCATGGCTGCGATATGATGCTGGCGATCGGCGCCCGCTTCGACGATCGCGTCACCGGGCGGCTGAATGCGTTCAGCCAGGGATCGAGGAAGATCCATATCGATATCGACGGGTCCTCGATCAATAAGAACGTACCGGTCGAGGTGCCGATCGTCGCCGATGCCGGCAAGGCGCTGAATGCCCTGCTGGCGGCGTGGCAGGCCAGCGATGAACCGACCGACAAGCCGGCTCTGGCCGCCTGGTGGCGCCAGATCGATGAGTGGAAGGGCAAGGACAGCCTGAAATTCACCCAGGACATAAAGCGTGGCGGCATCATCAAGCCGCAATACGCCATTCAGCGCCTGTTTGAGATCACCAAGGCCCGCGGCAAGGACACGTTCATCACCACCGAAGTCGGCCAGCACCAGATGTGGGCGGCGCAGCATTTCCACTTCGATAAGCCGAACCGCTGGATGACCTCCGGTGGCCTGGGGACGATGGGCTACGGTTTGCCCGCTGCCATGGGCGTGCAGATCGCGCATCCGGATGCGTGCGTGGTGGATATCGCCGGGGAGGCTTCCATCCTGATGAACATTCAAGAGATGGGCACTCTGGCGCAGTACCGCCTGCCGGTGAAGGTGTTCATCCTGAATAACCAGTACATGGGCATGGTGCGTCAGTGGCAGGAACTGCTGCACGGCAGCCGGTATTCGGAAACGTATTCATCGGCGCTACCGGATTTCGTGAAACTGGCCGACTCGTTTCATGCAACCGGGATGCGCGCTCAGTCGGTCGATCAACTGGACGACGTCATCAACGCGATGCTGGACTGCCCAACCGCGGTGATCGCCGACATCGCCGTGGATCAGGCAGAAAACTGCTTCCCGATGATCCCCAGCGGAGCGGCTCATAACGAGATGCTGTTGGGGCCAGAGCATGAATCCTCGGGCGTAGGCGTGACCGACGCCGGCATGGCACTGGTCTAAGCCGCGCCTGCCTCTTGCCTATCCGGTCTCGGCGGGGCATGACCCCGCGCGCGGGCGGATATTCCATTCCCCTTGCATTCTGGTTTTGAAGATGCCCAGCCCGACTGACACGACCCAACGAAGTGCGACCATATCGGTCCTGGTGGACAACGAGTCCGGCGTGCTCGCCCGCGTCATCGGACTGTTTTCCGGTCGCGGCTACAATATCGACAGTCTGACCGTCGCCCCTGTGGACGCCGCCGGCCTGCGCAGCCGGATCAATATCGTCACATCGGGCACCAGTATGGTGATCGAGCAGATCAAGGCGCAGCTCGATCGTCTGGTGCCGGTGCATCGTGTTGCCGACCTGACGATGGACGGCCCGCATGTCGCCCGCGAACTGGCCCTGGTAAAGGTGATCGGGTTCGGTGAGCAGCGGGTTGAGGCACTGCGGATCGCCGATACGTTCCGAGCACGGGTGGTCGATACGACATTGGGCAGTTTCGTGTTCGAACTGACTGGCAACACCGACAAAATCGATGCCTTCATTGAACTGATGCGGGATCTCGGTTTGGCCGAGGTCTCCCGCAGTGGGATCGCCGCGTTGGCACGCGGCAGTAGCGTTATCTGAAATCGACCAAGACAGAGGAAGAAGTACAATGCGCGTCTATTACGATCGGGATGCCGACGTTAACCTGATCAAGGCGAAGAACGTCGCCATCATCGGTTACGGCAGCCAGGGCCATGCCCATGCGCTGAACCTGAAGGAAAGTGGCGTCAAGAATCTGGCGATCGGCCTGCGGGCCGGCTCCGCTGGTATCGCCAAGGCGGAAGGCGCGGGCCTGAAGGTCATGGATCCGGCCGACGCCGCCAAGTGGGCCGACGTGGTGATGGTGCTGACCCCGGACGAGGGCCAGGGCGACCTGTACCGTGAGAAGCTGCACGCCAACATGAAGCCGGGCGCCGCCCTGGCGTTCGCGCACGGCCTGAACGTGCATTTCAACCTGCTGGACCCGCGCGCCGACATCGACGTGTTCATGATCGCGCCGAAGGGCCCCGGCCACACGGTGCGCAGCGAATACCAGCGCGGCGGCGGCGTGCCCTGCCTGGTGGCGGTCGCGCAGAACCCGTCGGGCAACGCGCTTGAAGTGGCGCTGTCCTATGCCTCCGCCATCGGCGGCGGCCGCGCGGGCGTGATCGAGACGACCTTCAAGGAAGAATGCGAAACCGATCTGTTCGGCGAGCAGGTTGTCCTGTGCGGCGGCTTGGTCGAGCTGATCAAGGGCGGCTACGAAACCCTGGTCGAAGCCGGCTACGCCCCGGAAATGGCCTATTTCGAGTGCCTGCACGAAGTGAAGCTGATCGTCGATCTGATTTATGAGGGCGGCATCGCCAACATGAACTACTCGATCAGCAACACGGCTGAGTACGGCGAATACGTCACCGGACCGCGCATCATCACGGACGAAACCAAGGCCGAGATGAAGCGCGTGCTGAACGACATTCAGTCGGGCCGTTTCGCCCGCGACTGGATGCTGGAGAACAAGGTGAACCAGTCCAGCTTCAAGGCGACCCGTCGCCGTCTGGCCGAACACCCGATCGAGCAGGTTGGCGAGAAGCTGCGCGCCATGATGCCGTGGATCAGCAAGAACGCCCTGGTGGACAAGACCAAGAACTGATTTTGAATCGTCCCCTGGCCTTTCGCGAGGTCAGGGGACGAGCCTATCATTTTCCCAGAAGAACCCTTTCCACTAGGCTACGCGATCCCAGTCCGGCGGTACACTCCGTCCGGGCCAGACGAGATGAAGGGATTCGCGATGATCAAGGCTTTCGTTCGCGAAAACGGTCGATTGGACGCTTTGACCGAAACCGGGTCGGCCGAAGCGCTTCGAAGGGCGGTTTGGATTGACCTGCGGAACGCGACGCCCGCCGAGATCGACCTGGTGCAACAGGCGACCGGCCTGAGCCTCCCGTCGGAGGCCGACATCAGCGAAATCGAAACCTCCAGCCGCCTGGCGACGCGCGGCGGTGCTCTCTATCTCAGCATGCCGCTGGTCCAGTTCGCTGACGCCGGCCCGCGCGGCGTCTCCGCCGGGTTCGTCCTGTCTCCAGAGCGGTTGATCACCGTTCGTTTCGATTCCAGCAAGATATTCGATACCTACACGGAGCATCTTTCGATCGACTCCAGGTCCAGCGAAGACAGCCCGCACATCTTCGTCGGGTTGATGGAAGCCATCGTTGACCGCCAGGCCGATGTGCTGGAACAGGTCCGATCTGATCTCGACAAGATTTCGAACGAGATATTCGCCATGGGTGGCAGCCAAGAGGGTGGGCGGAAGGCGGAAGACGCCATGCTACGCCGCACGCTCGGTCTGATCGGCCAAATCGGTCATCTTATTTCCCAAGTCCGGGATACCCAGGTCGGGGCAGCCCGGATCGTGCCTTATGTGGAAGCGACGGCCGCGGAGTGGCTGCCCAAGACGCTGATGCCCCGGTTGGAGACCCTGCGACAGGACATCGCGTCCATCAGTGCCTTTGATACGCACCTGAACGACAAGCTGCAGTTCTTGCTGGATGCCACTTTGGGCTTCATCAATATCGCCCAGAACAACGTTATGAAAGTGATGGCCATTGCCTCGGTTGTTGGCATTCCGCCAGTTCTGATTGCCGGAATCTACGGGATGAATTTCAAGAATATCCCGGAGTATGACTGGGCATGGGGCTATGCCTGGGGTTGGGGCCTGATCATCCTGACGACGCTGATTCCGCTCGGGGTGTTCCGCTGGCGTAAATGGATCTAAGGCTCACGCCTTGCCACCTTGCGAAAACAGCCAATCCCACACGTCTTGACGCGGATAATAACCGTCCCACACGTCGTGTCCGGCACCCGCCACTTCCGTGTACTTGAACGTCGGACTGCCCGACAGCAACCGAGCCATGGCGCGGTCCCAATCCAGGGAAACCTCCTTGTCCTGGCTACCGTGGATCGCCCATATCGGCACCTGGCGCAACGCCTCGGCCGCCTTTACCGGATCCGCGGTTCGATTTGCCCCAGCCAACGGCATGCCCGCCGCAAAGATGTGCCCCTTCGTTCCCGTCCGCGTGTTGTAGTCCAACAGCATCTGCCAGGCGCCCATCCCGCCCATCGAGTTTCCAGTTACGTAAACCCGCGTCCGATCAACAGAAAAATGGTCGAGCACCTGAGTCACGGCGGCGATCGTGTTGTCCTCACCGATGTGGCCCTGTCGCTTGCCACCAAAATTGATCTCGCGGCCACCAGGATCGGCAGTCTGGTCAAGCATCGGAACCACGACGATGGCCGCGTGGCGGGATCGGAAATCCTCCGTATTGAACCAGCCATCAACCTGCGTCAGCAGGGCCTTGGGCACATCGCCCATATCCAACTGATGCAGGTACAGAACAACGGGATACCTGGTGTGCTGGTCATAGTGCCGCGGCAGCAGCACTTCGTAGTGCATGCCGCTCTGATCGAAGCCTATCCAATTTTGCGCCTTCGCATCGGCTTTCCGCCAGCCAGCGACCTCGATGGCGCCGAAAACAGCCGAGACACAGACCACACCCAGTAAAACCCTCAGCCTTAGCCGCATCAAATTACCTCGCTCCGTCGCCACACCTCCCGCTCTGCAACGGCGAAGCCCAGCTCTGCCAATATTTCGTCTGAGTGCTCCCCCAGGCGTGGGGCGGGACGCCGAACCTGACAAGGCGAGCCCGAAAATTTGATCGGAAAGCCCAGCATCCGCACAACGCCGTGGCCCGGTTGGTCCACATCCAGAACCATCTGCTGCTCCCGTATCTGCGGGTCCTCGAATACCTCCGCGACGCTGTTGACCGGGCCGCACGGAACGCCGGCTTTATTCAGCGTGTCCACCCAGAATTCCGTCGTTTTCGCAGCCAGCTTACCGCCGACGATCGCGTTGATCCGGGCTCGATTGGCAACACGGGCGGACTGAGTCGCATACAAGGGATCGGCCTTCAGCCCCGGCTCCCCCAGGGCGTCCGCAAGGCGGCCGAAGAAGGCGTTATCCGCCGGGGCCAATGCGATCTGGCCATCCCTTGTCGGGAACAACCCATAGGGTGCGGCAATCGGGTGGTCATTGCCGCTGCGGGCTGGCGCGGACCCGGTCGCAAAATAGTTCGTGGCGACATAGCTCAAAAGGCTGACCAACCCGTTTGTCAGGCTGACCTCCGCCCGCTGCCCCTGCCCTGTCGCCTTGGCGTGCGGCACGGCCGCCGCGATACTCAGCGCCGCATACAGACCGGCCACCAGATCGCTGATCGGCAGCCCCGACCGCAGCGGCGGGTCCTCGGGACCGCCGTTGACGCTCATGAAGCCGCTCATGGCCTGGGCGATGAAGTCGAACGCCGGCCGATCCCGATATGGTCCCGTACTGCCGAACCCGTTGATCGAGCACACCACCAGGCTCTGGCGCAACGCCTTCAGCCGGTCATCGTCGAAGCCCATGCGCGCCAGCACGCCCGGACGGAAGTTTTCCACCAATACGTCGGACCGCTCGATCAGCCGTCCCAGGATTACCTTTGCCTCGGGTTTGCGGAGGTCCAGGCGGATGGACCGTTTGTTGCGGTTGAACTGCGCGAAATACCACGACAATCCATCTTTGATCGCCCCTTGACCGCGGACGGAGTCCCCTTCCGGCGCCTCCACCTTGATGATTTCCGCCCCCATGTCGCCCAGCAGGGCGGTGCAGAACGGACCGGACAGCACTCGCGTCAGGTCAAGGACCTTCACTCCAGACAACGGCATCGGCTTTTCCCATTCGCTTGGTCGCGCCACTGTCCCACCAAGATGGCCCGTTGCGAAGGTTTCCGATATTTAATGCGATTTCGCATCGTTTGCCATCTTTCGGCCGCGCGCCGATCGCCGAGTGGCCATAGTTGGCTGGCTTTATTCTTGTCAGCCGGGAGCAACCGAACTCCTCCCCCCGGTGTTAAGGACAACGACCATGACACGCATTGCTTCCTTGTTTGTCGCGACGACCCTGGCGATCCTGCCGTTGAGCGCGTTTGCCCAAACCTCCACGACCGCACCGGCGACCGTGCCGCCCGGCAAAGCGACCGCCGCCACGATGACTGACGCGAAGGCGCCTGTTTCCCCGAAGAAGGCCGAACTGCACAGCTTGAACAACCACCACCAAAAGAACGCCGCACCAGCGAAGAGCGCCGAACCGACCAAGTCCTAATCTCGGTTTACGGGCGGGGTGGGTACGCATCCTCCCCGTGCGGACACCCCGTCCGTAACCAATGGGATCTGACCGTCCTCCAGCGGTCGGGTCCCATTTGCGTTTGGTTGACCCCTTGCCTCGGCGATCATGCTGCCGCATGTGATTGGCTAAAGTTTCAGGAGGCATCCATGCGTGCGGTTGGATATCAAAAATCTCTCCCCATCGACGCCAAGGAGGCCCTGGTCGATATCAACCTGCCGAAGCCTGTCGCAGTCGGACGGGACGTCCTGGTTCAGGTGCATGCGATCTCGGTCAATCCTGTGGATACCAAGGTCCGCAGGCGGGCCCAGCCGGCCGCCGGGGAATGGATGGTTCTGGGATATGATGCCGCCGGCGTGGTGACGGCGGTCGGGCCGGACGCCACCTTGTTCAAGCCTGGCGACGCAGTGTTCTACGCCGGCGATATGACCCGCCAGGGCACCAACGCCGAACTACATCTGGTGGATGAGCGGATCGTCGGCCACAAACCGAAATCTCTGGATTGGGCACAGGCCGCGGAACTGCCGTTAACCGCGATCACCGCGTGGGAGGCGTTGTTCGACCGTCTGGACGTCCGCAAACCCGTCCCCGGCAACAACGATATCCTGATCGTGGGCGGCGCCGGCGGGGTTGCCTCCATCGCCATCCAGCTTGCGCGTCAGCTTACCGATCTGCGCGTGATCGCCACCGCTTCCCGCCCCGAAACACGCTCCTGGGTCCAGGATCTCGGCGCCCACCTGGTTATCGATCACGCTCAGGCGCTGTCCGCACAGATCGATGGCCCGGGCTTCGTGTTTTCGACCACCAACACGGACAAGCATGTTCTGGACATCGCGAAACTGATCGCCCCACAGGGACGGTTCGGCCTGATCGACGATCCGGCAACGCTGGACATCATGCCGTTCAAGCGGAAAAGCGTTTCGGTCCATTGGGAACTGATGTTCACCCGCCCGATTTTCAAAACCGCCGATATGGGTGCCCAGGGCGTGCTACTGAACGAAGTCAGCCGCCTGGTGGATGCCGGTACGATCCGCACGACCCTGGGGGAGAATTTCGGGCGGATCGACGCCACGAACCTGAAGCGCGCCCATGCCCTGATCGAGAGTGGAAAAGCGCGCGGCAAAATCGTACTGGAAGGCTTCAGCTAAGGTGGGCCGGTTCAAACCGGATCCAGCAGTAACAAGCCCGACGCCGTGTTAGAAATCGGAATATGGTAGTTGACGTGGCGTTGCCGAACCCTTGCCGGCAGCGTCCCGCGCGCCACCAGCCAGTTCAGCAACTCGATGCCCTGCGTTCCCGCGAGTTCAACCAATTCAGCGGTCGAATACTTCGTCGCCCAGGTCGGGTCGTTTACCAGACTATCGATGAACCGCAGGTCGAAGTCCTTGTTGATAAAGCCGGCCCGCTCTCCGTCCAATTGGTGCGACAGACCACCCGAGCCGATTACCACCACACGCTCCCGCCCCGGCCAGGACGCAATGGCCCGACCGATCGCCTGCCCCAGCCTGAAGCATCGGGCGGCGGAAGGAAGAGGAGCCTGCACCGTGTTGACAACCACGGGCACGGTGCGCACCGGCCAATTCTGGTCTGGCCAGAACAGTGCCATCGGCAGGGTAAACGCGTGATCCACCCTCATTTCCTGGCAGGTGACCAGGTCGAACTCCTCCGCGACCAGCGATTCGATCAGATGCCAGGACAGCGCCGGATCGCCGCGAAACGGCGGCACGACCGGAATCCCCCAGCCTTCGTCGGCGTTGCGATACTCCGGGGCCGCGCCGATCGCGAAAGTGGGCATCTTGTCCAGGAAGAAGTTCAATCCGTGATCATTATAGACGACCACCGCCACGTCTGGCCTGACCTGTGCCAGCCATTCACGCACCGGCGGAAAACCATCGAAAAACGGCTTCCAATACGGATCGTTCCGCAAACCCTTGGCGATGGCACCGCCGATGGCGGGAACATGGGAAACCGAAATGGCGCCAACAATTTCGGCCATCGTTATTCCCCCCTGGCAGCGAGAAGCCTGGCCTTGAACTGGTCTTTGGTCAGGCCGGTTTGCTGGGCGCCGATATCCTGCATGTCGAGGCCGAAAATACCGGCGAACTTCGCAAGGTAATAGGCATTGCCGCCGGCATCGATCAGCCGCGGCACATTTCGGCTACGGATCGCTTCACTCTGAGCGGCGGTCAGTCCGTAACGCGCGCAATACAAGTCTTCATCACGCAGAAACGCCGTCCGGTTGTCCGCTTCGTTGAACGAGTAGCACATCTTGTTCAGCGCATATCCCTTGCGGGCCTGCTCTCCGTCAAAAATGATCGTCCCCGGCACCGGTTGGCGTGACATTGACATTTCCCTTGTTGTTATCCTGCGGACAAAACCGCCTTGTCCGGGAAGGCAAGTTCATGGCGAGACCGCCACTCCGGCCGGACGAAATTGACGATCAACGACCGTCGCACACCCTCGATCGGGCGGCGGTGAAATCCATGCCAACTCTTTGCCGACGGAATGAAGATGAAACCGGTGTTGCGTTGATAAGGCGTGGTGGCCACAAGCTTGTCCGGGCCGTCGAGAATGTCTGTCCCCCATGCTTCCGATCCCGGATCGGCTGACAGATAGATCAGCATGGTGAATAGCTTGGCGCCGATATCAGTATGCGGTTCCAACCAAAAACCATCGGTATCCAGACAATACTCGATGCGCAGGAAACTGCCGTGCAGATCGACATCGCACAGGGTTTCAAGATGGCGGACCACGTCATCACGTTGCAGTGCCGTTGCCAGTTCTTCGCATACGGGATAGCCGGCCCGTTGCGCCTGACCGAAGAACAGGCGCGAGCTGTTATGGGTCTCGCGTCTGCCACCGGTATCCTCGATGACCGGAATCTTCACTGGCAGCGCATCGATGGCGGCGCAGGTTTGGGCTGGCAGCACATGGTTCAGGAACCAGTGGGGAAACGGTTCCATGCCCGAATCGGGATGATCCAGGCTGCTGCGAAAAATGGTTGCGACCGACATCTCTACGTCGTTTCCGCATGGGCGAAGGTGCGCTTGGCTGTGGCCGATATTCGGTGACGCAGCAATTCCCGCCGCGCGGCGAAGGTACTGGCCATCCAGTTGATCATGACATAGCGGCGCACGCCGACGAACGGTTCATGACCATGATAGGAACAGTCCGATCGGCGGAACGCCACCAGCGTCCCGGTATCGGGGGGAACCTCGGCTATGATATCGTTCAGGTCGTCGGGCCGTCGCAAAAGCCTCAGGCGGCCACCGCCCGGCTCCCAGTTGTCATTGAAATACAGTAGCGCGGTCACCAGTTTGGCGGCGCTGTCGGTATGGATGCGCCCGTCCCGTTCCTGGCAGCGTCCGCGGACCGTGATCATCACCGACCGCCCGGTCAGGTCGATGTCGAACTTCTCCGAGAACACCCGGGCGACGGCATCGGACTGAAGCTCCTGGATCAGTTCAGCGAATTTTGGGCCGTAAGCCGTCGCTTCGACTGGCAGCAGGCCAGGATAGGCGATTTTCGGAAAATCGTCGCGGATCGCGGCGCCCTCTACAGGATGGACGAAATTCCGCACCACGGTAAACCGAAAGGGGTCTTGAGCGACAATTGCCTGTCGTAACGCATTGAGATCGAGCAAAGCCATGGGATATGCGCACCCTATTGAACCCGCTCTGCTTAGCGCGTGGAATGTCCGTGGAAATTGATTCGGATCAAGGCAATCCGCGCCGCTGATGGGCCAATATGCCAGCACGAAAGACGGGACGGCCATGACAGACACGGCAATCGTGAAATACCTGAACGAGCGTATTCCGCGCTACACCAGCTATCCGACCGCACCGCATTTCTCTACCGCGGTTGGCCCCGCGACCTATCGGGAGTGGCTGAAAGGTCTGCCGAAGGCCGACCGGCTGTCGCTGTATCTCCACGTACCGTTCTGCAGGACGCTGTGCTGGTATTGTGGGTGCAACACCAGCATCACAAGGCACCGCGCCCCGATCGAGCGTTACGTGGACTCACTGAAGCAAGAGATTGTCCGGGTGGCGGATTTGGCCGGGAGCCGCCGCGTCGCGCATATCCATTGGGGCGGCGGCACGCCGACGATTATCGGTCCGGAACTGTTCCGGTCCGCAATGGACCTGCTGCGCGACCAGTTCGACGTGGAGCCCGGGGCTGAAATCGCTGTCGAAGTCGATCCCAGGCGTTTGGACAGCGCCATGGCGGCGGCGCTGGCGGTATCCGGCGTCACCCGAACCAGCCTTGGCGTCCAAAGCTTCGACCCGACGGTCCAGAAGGCGGTTGCCCGTGTGCAAAGCCTGGCAGTGACCAGGCGATGCGTCGAGCTGCTGCGCGATGCTGGTATCCAGGCGATTAATCTGGATCTGCTGTATGGCCTCCCCCATGAAACCGTCGGGTCCTGCCTGGCCACGGTCGAAGCCGCCCTGACCCTGAACCCGGCCCGCTTCTCGGTATTTGGCTATGCCCACGTGCCGTCAATGATGAAGCACCAACGGGTTATAGACGCTGCGGCACTGCCGGATGCCGATCAGCGCTTGCTTCAGGAACAGGCCATCGGTGATGCACTCGTGCGGGCCGGTTACATGCGAATTGGCCTGGATCATTACGCTCGGCCAGCCGACTCGCTGGCACAAGCTCGTCTCGATGGAAGACTGCGGCGAAACTTCCAGGGCTACACCGACGATCCAGCCGATGTCCTGATCGGCTTCGGCGCCTCATCGATCGGACTGTCGCGCTATGGCTACGTGCAGAACATTACCAACCTGAAAGAGTGGCGCGAGCGGATCGATGGCGGGGAACTCGCCACCGCCCGCGGCCTTGCCCTAACGCCCGACGACGGACTGCGGGGCGAGATCATCGAGCGGCTGATGTGCGACCTGCGCGTCGATGTGCCGAACGTCCTGCGGCGCCACGGCTTCACGCCCAACTACTTCGACGCGGAAATGGCCGCACTGCGTCCCCTCGCGGCCGACGGGCTCGTACGGATCGAACGGGGAGTCGTCACGGTTCCAGAGGCGATGCGAAATCTGGTTCGCCGCGTCGCCAGCGTGTTCGACGCCTATCTGGACCCAGCCGCTGGGCGCCACGCGGTGGCAGTGTAGTCGCACCAGCGGCGGGAAATGGCCACAGGCCAAGCCAGGACTTTCAGACCCTTAAAGTATTTCCCAGAACCCAGTCTCTTCGTCCAGGCGGGCCCGTTCCAAACCGCAGAAATCGCCCTGGGAGACGATGCCGGCGATCTTTCCGCCGTCCATCAGCGGAAGGTGGCGATAGCCGCCATCCTGCATCATCCGTAACGCCTCGATCGCCGTTGCATTCGGCTTCAGCGTATCGGGCTGCGCCGTCATGACCGCACCCAGCGTTGTCGTGACTGGATCGAGCGCCTCGGCCACGACCCTGCCCACCGCGTCGCGGCCGGTGAACAGCCCCGCGAGACGGCCATCATCTTCGGTTACCACGATCGCGCCGATCCGGTGGTCACGCATCATCCGGCAGGCTTGCTGAACCGTGGCACTGACAGGAAGCGTCACGGGGTTCGCGCGGCGAACGATTTCGGCCAGTTTTCTATTGGTCATTTCACGTTCCTCCCTGCCCTGGTGGGGCCAAACTACAAAAGAATCGTCGGATCGCGGGCAATCACCGCAACCAGATCGGACCGGCTGACCACGCCCACAACTTTGCCATCGCGCAATACCGGCAAGCGCTTGACCGCGTATTTGGTCATCACTTCCGCGAGTTCCGGCAAGGTCGTACTTTCGGTGGCGGTATGAACATGCCGCACCATCACGTCGGCGGCGGTTCGCATGTCCTGCCTCAGGTAATCCAGAAAATCCTCCGGCAGCGCCTCGCCCTCCGCCATCACGCCCAGCCACCAGTCACGCCGGGCGCGAACAGATTCTCGAAACGGCTTTAGGATATCACTCTCGCTGACAATGCCGACCAGGGTGTTATCCGCATGACAAACCGGCACCGCGCTAAAATGCTTGCTGGCGAGCAAGGAAGCGATTTCCGCCATGTTGGTTTCGGGCAACACAACAACGGCGGGGGCTGTCATGATTTCTGCCGCGGTGATTGGCATCGCTGGTTCCTCCGGGTTGCCAGGACAGGATGCACCGCGGCCGATGCGCCGTCTTTGATCGGCGTCAAAGAGCAGATATCGTTACGATTCAATAACACGTTGCAATTTGGCAGCGATATCCTTCAATTCCTCGGACGAGAAAGTCTCCTGCGTCAGCAGTTGATTGGCCGAACGGTCCAGCAAGGCGCGGTTCGTCCGCAGGATCGCCAGCGCGCGCTGGAATGCGTCCTCGATCAGCACCTGGACGGCGGAATCGATGGCTTCAGCGGTCTTCTCGCCATACCGTCTGACGTGCCAATCCGCTGCGCCCGGCACCTCCATCACCGAGGAATTCTCCGGCTCATAGGTGACCTGGCCCAGGGTCTTATCCATGCCATAGCGCACAGCCATTGCTCGGGCGATGTCGGTGGCCTTGGCAAGGTCATCGCCCGCCCCGGTGGAAACCTCTGGATACACCAGGCTTTCCGCCGCCCGGCCGCCAAGGAGCACCGTCATCCGGTTCACCAGTTCGGCGCGGTCCATCAGGAAGCGGTCCTCGATCGGCCGCTGCATCGTATATCCCAGCGCGGCGATACCACGCGGAATGATAGACACCTTCTGCACCGGATCCATGCCAGGCAAGGACATCGCCACCAGCGCATGGCCCATTTCGTGATGCGCCACCACGTCCCGCTCATGCGGGTTCAGCAGCCGGTTGCGCTTTTCCAGGCCGGCGACGATCCGCTCGATCGCCTGGGTGAAATCCTCCAGCGTCACATTCTCACCTGATCGGCGGGTTGCCAGCAGAGCAGCCTCATTCACCAGGTTGGCCAGGTCCGCGCCGGAGAAACCCGGCGTCAGCGCGGCGATGGCATCGACGGACACCGCCGGGGCAAGCTGGATTTTCTTCAGATGCACCAGAAGGATATCGGCCCTGCCCTTTCGGTCCGGCCGGTCCACCAGCACCTGACGATCAAAGCGCCCGGCGCGCAGTAGCGCCGGATCCAGAATCTCCGGTCGGTTCGTCGCTGCCAGCAGCACCACCCCGCTAGCGGAATCGAACCCGTCCAGTTCGCTGAGCAACTGGTTCAGCGTCTGCTCTTTCTCATCATGTCCGCCGCCTGTCATGAACGAGCCCCTGGCGCGGCCCAGCGCGTCGAGCTCGTCTATGAACACGATGGCGGGCGCACGCTGCCGAGCCTGTTCGAACAGGTCGCGGACACGCGCGGCGCCGACGCCGACGAACATTTCCACGAACTCGGATCCCGAGATCGAGAAAAACGGCACGCCCGCCTCCCCAGCGACCGCGCGGGCAAGCAATGTCTTGCCGGTTCCGGGCGGCCCGACTAACAGCACGCCTTTGGGCATACGGGCACCCAACCGGCTGTGAACCGACGGGTCTTTCAGGAAATCGACGACCTCTCGCAGTTCATCCTTGGCCTCATCGACCCCGGCCACGTCGGCGAATGTCACTTTCGTGTCCGTTTCGACGTAAATCTTCGCCCGGCTTTTGCCGACCGACATCAAGCCGCCCATCCCACCCATTCCCTGGCCAGTCATCGGGCGGATCATGAACATCCACAGCAGCAGGAAACCCAGCGACGGTACCACCCATCCCAGCACGGACATCAGAATGCCCGGCGGCGGTTCCCCCGAAAACGACAACTTCGCCGCCGTCAGTTTGTCGGCGACATCCGGCGGCACGCGATAGGTCTTGAACTGCTTTGGCTCGTTTGGCTTGGCATTCTTCAGTGTACCGGTGATCGTTGTCGGCCCAACGACCAGGTCACCAACCTCGGCCTGGGCGACGAGGTCCTGGAATTCGCTGTATGGGATAGTCTTCGTCTGGGCGGTGGTGACCACGAAATCCTGGATCAGCATCACCGCCAGCATCGCGGCGACGATGTACCAGAAGTTTATGTGGTGTTCGCGCTTGATCTCCATCACTTTCCCCCGATCAGCGCCATTGCGGCCAGTTCAATCCGACTAAACATATTTGTCAGACGTGCCGGGCCGATCCGTTGATGCGCGTCAATGCGCCCGTTAATTCTATTCCGTAAGCTATTAAATCGATCAAGGTAAGGGAGTGTCGGCTATGGGCTACGCGACTTTGATGGTTCATCTGGAGATCGGGCACCCGAATGCAGGCCTTCTGCGCGTTGCCGGCGACCTCACCAGACGCTTGAACGCGAGTCTGGTTGGCATCGCGGTCTGCCAACCCATGCGCATCCTCTATACTGACGGCTACATGCCCAGCGACATCATCGAGCAGGATCGCCAGCAAATCGATGATGATATGAAGGCGACCGAGGCCGAATTCCGATCCGCGTTTCCCGGCGGGGAATGGCGCTCCATCGTCTCCTATAAGTCCCTGTCGGATCATCTCGCGAAAGAGGCGCGCTGCGCTGACCTGGTCGTCACTGGTGTGGACAAGAATGTTTCGTTCTTCGACACGTCCCGCCATATTGATATGGGGGATTTCGTGATGCAGGCTGGACGCCCCTGCCTGATCGTTCCCGCGGGGACAGAGAAGCTGGCGCTGGACCATGTCGTCGTTGGCTGGAACGAATCAGCGGAGAGTCGGCGCGCGATCCGCGACGCGTTACCGCTGCTGAAGTTGGCCGGCAAGATAACGGTTGTCGAGATCGCGGCGGCCGAAGAATTGGCTACCGCGCGAGTGCGCCTTGATGACGTGGTCGCGTGGCTGAAACGGCATCAGGTGGAAGCGACGGCCTTGGCCGCGCTTGCGGCAGACGACGATTCCGCCAGATTGGATGTGATCGTCAAGGAACAGGGGGCCGATTTGCTTGTGGCCGGCGCGTATGGTCATAGCCGGGTACGTGAATGGGCACTGGGCGGGGTTACGCGGAACCTGTTGCTGCGCGGCGAACGGTGCTCGCTGGTGTCGCACTGAGCTCAGCGGAGGACGAACAGTTGGCGAGTCGCGAACGATATCCACACGCGGCGTCCGGCCAGCCAGTCTGCCCCCAGCAGCATATCGACGATTGGCGCCAGGCGGATCGGCTCCACCCATACGCGAGGTGAATCGATCACCTCGGCGCCGACGCCCAGGGTGTGAAACTGGTGCCGATGCACCGTAACGGAACGGGGACCAAGTCCATTGACCGTATCGGCCGGGTCGGAATCCAGCGCGGCCGCCGTCAGGCCGAGTTTGAACATGCCCGGCGCACTCAACAGGCTGGCACTGGCACCGGTATCCAACAAAGCCCGCAGCGGCCGGCCATCCAGCGACACCGGCACCACGAGCGCCGTATCGGTCGGCATCGTTGCTGGTATCGCGGCGTAATCGCCGGTCCATGGCAGGAACCGGCCGGAACACGCAGACACTCGATACAGCAGCAGGCGCCGGTCCGGCACGTCCAAATCCAGGTCGAACAGCGAGAGGAAATCCCGCCCGAGCAGGCCGTCGATGACCAGGTTTCCCGCCAGAGCGTGCGGCAGGACGCCCACCGTCAGACTGGTGTCATGCGTCAGTGTGCGCCGCACCAGCGGCACGCCGCCCAGGCTAAGGCTGGTTGGATCGGCATTGGGACGACTTTGAATGCCGCCGACCCCGTTCATGGTCGTGCCAACCCACTGATCCCGCGCCAAGCCGAGGCGGTCAACCGCATCCTGTGTCACGACAGAACGTTGCGCGCCCGTGTCGAGGATGAAGGTCGCGGCACCGCCGTTGATCTTTAGCGGAACTGTGATCGCGCCCCGGCTTACGCCCAGCGGAACCGATGCCACGGGCTGCACCACACAGACTGCGTGCGCTCCTGGCGCCATGGCGATCAACATCAGAATGGCGGTCAGGAATTGTCGAAGCCACGAGGTATCGTTAATCAATCGCCGCATGCCCGAAACACGCCCCGCCCCCACTGTGTTAGACCTGTTTGCTGGATTTTTCACCGTTGGAGTCCTTGGCTTCGGCGGCGTGCTCCCATGGGCTCGGCGCATGATCGTCGATCAGCGCAAATGGCTGACCCAGCCCGAGTTCACCGAGATGCTGGGTTTGTGCCAGTTTCTGCCGGGCGGCAACATCATGAATGTAACCGTCGCCCTCGGGTCCCGGTTTCAGGGGGTCGCCGGCGCCGTGGCCTCGCTGTTGGGGTTGATGACAGCGCCGGTCGCCATCGTGATTGCCCTGGGCATCGTCTATGACCGCTATGCCGATTATGCGCCGGTACATCGGGCGTTCGTAGCGCTGTCGGCAGCGGCTGCGGCGTACATGCTCAGCACCGCGTGGAAAATCGCCTCGCCGCTGCGGGGACGGCCCCTGGCTATCGCGGTCGCGGCCTGCACGTTCGTGGCCGTCGCCGTCTTGCGGCTACCGTTGCAGGCGGCAATGCCGGTGCTGGCGGTCGGTTCCACCCTATTGCTGTGGCGGTTCCCGGCATGAGCCATCTGGCCGAACTGGCCGCGGTTTACGCGCAGCTTTCGCTGTTGGCGTTCGGCGGTGCCAACGCGATCATCCCCGAAATGCAGCGTCAGGTGGTGGACGTTCACCACTGGATGAGCGCGCATGAATTCGCCGCGCTGTTCGCCCTGGCGCAGGCGGCACCCGGCCCGAACATGATGGTGGTCAGCCTGGTCGGCTGG
>DAIEHR010000045.1 GCA_027353465.1 Acetobacteraceae bacterium
TTTTCAGCAGGTGGTCATCGACAGTTCGCTGTCCCGCGCGGCGACGCAGGACATCGTTCGCGAGGTGAATACCGCTCTGGACCTGTTCAACCTGACCGGGCTGCGACGTCCGACCCTGACAGCCGGCAGTCTGGGCGCGGATGCTCGGGTATTGGGTGCTGGGCTGCTGCCGCTGAACGCAAAATTCGCCCCCGACCGTAAGCTGTTGCTGAAACTGGCACAGGAATCCGGCTAGCAAGGGCCGCGGTCCCAGCGCATTCGTTCCACGTCATTCCGATATCGGATTGAAAACCGAACGGATCGAAAATGCGTCGCAGCCAGCCACGCTAAGGACCCGGGGAGGGAGGACGGCACGGTGCTGCCGTACATTTGGCGGAGCCGCACTATATCATTGATCAGAACATTTTAGATCGAACACTTTCATGCCTCATCCGTTTTCAGCAATGGCCCGCCGCCTCGGCAAAGTCGGCATCGTCGCCCAAATCCTGACCGCGACGGTGCTGGCCATTGCCCTGGCGGTCGGAGCCGTTCAGGTGTGGACGCTGTATATTGTTACGGGTTCCGAGATGGAGGCAGCGCAGCGCAATCTCGAAACAAACCTGTTGGTCCTGAAGCAGGAACTCAGCCGGATTGGCTCCGAATGGACGCTTAGTGCCGACGGCAACCTCGCGCTCGCGGGGCATGTCGTGAACGGCCGAGACGACCTGGTGGACATTGTCCGCCGCGTGGCCGGTGGCGCCGCCACCATTTTTGCCGGAGATATGCGGGTAGCCACCAACATCAGCCGCCCCGACGGCACGCGTGCCGTCGGCACAAGGCTGGCACCCGGCCCCGCCCGCGATGCCGTCATCGAACGCCACGAAATCTATCGCGGCACCGCCGACATCCTCGGCATCCCGCATATGACGATCTACGAGCCACTGCTCGATGCAGGCGGCCACCCGATCGGCATCCTGTTCGTGGGAGTGCCGCTGTCGCACGTACACTTAATCGTCATGAATTTAGTCACCCAGAGTGCTTTGGCCGCGATCGGCATCCTGCTGGTCGTCTGCGTGGTGGGATGGGCCGCGCTACGAACGACGCTACGCCCCCTGCTGACGATGGCAGCCTCGGTGCGGACGATCGCTGAAGGACAGCTTGATCGGCCGACACCATTCGGTACCAGATCGGATCAACTCGGGGAGATCAGCCGCGCAATCGAGATCCTGCGTCATGGCGCTATCCGCGCCCGGACATTACAGGCCGAAGCCGCACGCGACCTGACAGCACGGGACCGCCGGCAGGTCGCGATGGACCAGTTGACGCAGGATTTCGGTCAAACCGTTTCAGGCGTCCTTGCCACGCTTGGGCAATCCGCCGACACGATGCGCGGGTCCGCGGCCAAAGGCGCGGACGCCGCGGAAACGACACGCCTGGACATGATCGCCGCCCTTGTGGAGACACAAACTTCGTCCGAAAGCCTCTCGACCGTCGCCGCGGCAACTGAGGAAATGAGTGTTAGCGTCGCCGAAATCTCACGCCGCGTCGCCGAAGCGGTCGGCGCGACCCAAGAAGCAACCGAACGGGCGCAGTCAACCGCCTCAACCGTTGCCGGGTTGAGCCAGGCCGCCGGTCACATCGGCGAGGTGGTACAGCTAATTAACGAAATTGCCGAACAAACGAATCTTCTGGCCTTGAACGCCACAATCGAGGCCGCAAGGGCTGGTGAGGCCGGCAAAGGCTTTGCCGTGGTGGCCAGCGAGGTCAAGCAACTGGCCGCCCAGACCGCGCAAGCCACCAGCCGGATAGGCCGCCATGTATC
Organism: Acetobacteraceae bacterium; assembly: GCA_027353465.1. Classification (GTDB taxonomy): domain Bacteria; phylum Pseudomonadota; class Alphaproteobacteria; order Acetobacterales; family Acetobacteraceae; genus Rhodopila. Next base: position 1,802 of record DAIEHR010000045.1, read on the forward strand.
GGCAATCCAGGGAGCGACCGGCCAGGCGGTGGACGCGACGCGGGAGGTGACGGCCGCTATTGATCGGGTTAGCACTGCCGCGGCTGCCATTGCCAATGCCGTGGACCAGCAGGCTTCGGCGACGCGAGAGATCGCGGAACAGGTTCTTGGCGTGGAACGGGCCACCGGAAACACCACACACGTGATGCGCAATGCGTCCGCCGCGGCGGCAGCTTCGCAGGAGAACGGTCAAAGCCTGTTGTCCACCGCCGCCGAACTCGCGGGCGTTACGACCACGCTGCGCGAGGAGGTGAACTATTTTCTGACTGCCGTGAAGTCCCAGGAAGGACAATCGGACAAACGGCAATATGAACGCGTTACCGACACCCGTATGAGCGCCATGCTTAAGCACTCTGTTTACGGATCAGTGTCGGCTGGGATCATAGACATTTCGTTGGGCGGCGCGGCGCTTGCGTGTAGTTGGCCGTGCGCGGTCGGATCGGAGATCCTGGTGGAGTTGCCTGGAACCGGGGGAACCGCACCCGCCCGAGTCGTCAGAACGGAAAGGGGAAAACTATGCATCACTTTCCGCCAGGACCCCTCCACCCTGAAGCGTGTCGAGGGTACACTCGACATGATTGCCTCCAACGTCGCTCAGCCATGCGGGCCGGGCATCATGGCGGCCGCCGCGGCCTGAGCAGCGGCGGGCTCCTGGGGCGCCAAGACGCCATCAACGGCGCCTGAATCATTATTCGGGGAATTAATGGAAGCATTATATGTCGTTGCCAGTTCGGAATTTAACAAGGCCGATTTCACGTGGCTAAGCGAAGTTCGGAACCATAATCCGCTTGCATGAGCGGCTCCATACAGGCCCACTTGAACGGTGCCTGCGGCCCGACATGCCCTATCTGCCCCATCTTACCGTCGCCACCACATCCGACTACGACATGGCACGAAAAATCGCCGGCGATATGAACAAGACCGACATATCCATCAGCGGTACGATTGAAAAACTTCGCATAGAGCGCCGGCAAGGCGACGTTGTGCGCCTTCATTCCGAAATCGCTCTGACCAAGGCCAGGTGGCTGCGCTGATTTGCGCCAGCCTGGCAGGCAGGCAGGCAGCCAGACCGGGCCTCTATACAGGCCGTAGATCATGACCGAGGCTGGCTAAATCCATTGTGGATTCGCCAGTTCCCCAGCCACCGGATCATGGGTATCTTATTTCAGCGATACGACCTGGCTGTAAGGCACCATTGAATTACCGAACTGAAGTTGGACCGCCTGGTTAACCTGCTCGGCCCCGGTTACCGTGCCGACGGACTGAAAGGGCACCGTTGCGCCATTGGCGGTCACCGCAACGGTGTAGGCGCCGTCTGGCAACTGCGTCCCATTACTGTCTGTCCCGTTCCACGACCAGGAATTTGCCCCAGCCGTAGCATTCACTGTTTGCGTCTGCACCGTCGCCCCGCTGGAATTCACCACGGCGATCTGCACGGGCTCCGCGCTGGGGGTCTGAAAGTTTACCTGCGCCGCGCCATTCTGAAGCGGCAACGTACCGCCGGTGAACGACACTTGGGTACCGACAAGGCTCGACGCCTGGCCAAGTTGCTGGGTTTGGGCCGAGGTCAATATCTGGCCGAGTGTCGCATTGGTGTTGATCTGTTCCGCGACCCCGGTGAACTGCACCAACTGGCTGGTAAACTGGTTGGTATCCATCGGTGCCGTTGGATCCTGGTTCTGAAGCTGCGTGGTCAACAACGACAGAAAGTCGTTGAAGTTGCCGGCAAGCGACGCCAGCGTGTTCGCAGAATTTGCAGTGGCGGTGTTTGAACTCGCGGCGTTCGCGGTAGCCGACGCGTTGGCGGCAGCAATCGTGGAAGAATAAGTGTTCGAAATCGTCATAAGGCTCTCCGTGTTTTGCGGCGTAACTTGGGCGGCGCCCAATTGATACTCAGGCGGTGACGTCGATTCCGCCGCGGGCCGCGGCTTTGGTAGATGATGTGGAAGGCACATCCTCGGCGTAGGGACTGGGATTATTGGCCGTATGGTTGCCGCCTGATTGTTGGCCAGGGCTGCCCCAATTGAGCGCGCCGCCCGCACTACCGCCGTCCCAGGAGAACGACAGGTTGTGGCCAGCATTTCCGATTCCAGCCTGATCCAGCGCGGCGTTCAGGCTACCCTGATCCTGCCGCAGCAAATCCAGTGTCGCCATCTGTTCGGCTGCGACATGAATGCTTGTGGTTCCATCCGTGGCGCGCTCGACCGTGATATGAACCTGTCCAAGTGCCTCGGGCGTGATCGAGATCGATAAACGTCCGGTTCCGACCGGGCTTTGGGCCATGGCGACGATCCCGGGCGCGACCTGGGCGGCAACGGATGCCGCGGGAGCGTGACCGGCGGCCGCCGAAATGGGCGACGCCTGGCCATTGACCGGGACGGCCTGCATATCACTGCCTTGCGGGGGGATGGCATGCAGATTGGCCTCCGGAGTTCCACTGCCCGGTTGTTGGGGCACGGACGCGAGATCACGCCCAGGCTTTCGTGCGGTGGCGCTGACCGCCAAATCGGCGACGTCGGTATTCGCCAGTTGGACGATGGGAGAAATGCCGATCAGGTCAGCCGCTACGGGAACCGGACCGGCCGCAAGGACATCGATACCAGCCACGCCGTCTGGCGGCAGATCCACCGGCGACACCCCAGCGACACTGATCGGCAATCCAGGCGCGACCCGGCCGGGGCCCCTGGCAACGGTCATGCCCCCCAGGTTGACGGCTGCACTCATGCCTTGGAGCAAGGCGGGCGATAAGCCAGAGCCAAGGCGTTGATCGCTCCCTGCGACGAGGCTGGTGCTGACGGCCCCCCCGCCCTGGCCAACCTGCTCGGTGGCTCGCGTTGGTAGGGCGGCCAGGGGCTTGGCCTGGCCGCTGGAAGCCAAAGGCGAGGCTGGGGTGACGATGGGCGGACCGGCGGCGGGGATGGCAGGCGGGCTGAGCACGGGCGGCATGGTCGGTTGAACCGGGGCACCGGGCTGCCCCCCCGACGAACCCAAACGGGTATCACCGCCTGCGACAACGACCCCTGCCCCACCGTCAGGCACGGCAGGGGTCGGCGTGGAACGACCGGGATCAACTCCAGCCTTGGCGACTTCTGGGCCTGCCTTTGCTGCTACGCCCTTGGACCCGGCAAGCTCACCCGGCACGAGAGTGGCGGAATTGGGTAGCTGTTCTGGAACCGGAAAAACAGTCAGCGTCATTGGACCGGCGAGGGCAGACGGTTGCGCCTGCGGGGTGGAGGCCTGCGGCCCCTTGGTCTCCCCGTCCCGTGCTGGTTTGGCCGGTGCCCGGTTAGCCACAGGCTTCGCCACCGGCATTGTCCCCGCAACCGACCAGACCGTCGCCGCAACAAAGCCTCGGCCTGCGGACAGGGGCGCGGGAGGTCCGTTCTCCACCGCGACGGCGGGCACCTGGACCGCGACTGGTGCCCCGCCGGCGGACACGGATGGCAAACCAGCCTTGCTGCCGGCAGGCGAGGGCGCCGCCTTATCCGGTTGTTGGGCGGCGTCAAGCGCGGCACCGAAACCACCGTCGGCGCCGGATGCCGGCGCCATGGCAGCCTGGTTAAGCGGCAGCCGAGACGATGCCCGATTGGCCGACACTGGATTTACCATGATTGTCCTGGTGGAAGGGAGCAATTGCCCATTACTGGCAGTTGGATTAAACGAGTTGGCAAAAGCCTGTCACGGACGAGTATCCGGACCCGGCAAAAATTGCCGTTTCTGGGATAGACATTGCCGGATGCCGGAAGTTTTTTCTGGTCTCATCGGGATATCCACGATCTTAGGGGCCTAATCGAAGATATAACCGCTTAAAATATTTTGTCGGTGAGGTGGCGCGGCCGGCGTCCTTCGTTATTTCCCCAATAAGCAAAGGGGTTCGCATGTCACTCATTGGTTCTTTAAACGCCGCTGTCGGTGGAATGGACGCGCAGGCTTTTGCGCTATCCTCAATCAGCGATAACGTCGCAAACAGCCAGACGGTCGGCTTTAAACAGACCGATACCGCTTTCAGCGACTATGTCACGCAATCCAGTGCAACCTTCCATTCGCCCGGCGCTGTGGTGGCATTGCCGGAATATACCAACTCGGTGCAAGGCACGATTTCCCAGGTCTCCAATCCCACGGCCCTGGCCATCTCGGGATCCGGCTTCTTTCCGGTCCAGCTTCCGACCAGCGCGACGACTTTCAGTCCGCAGCAGTATTATACACGGACCGGCGACTTCACGACCAACAACGCCGGAAACCTGGTAAACTCCACCGGCTACGTCCTGGATGGCTGGCCCGCGACTAACGTAACGGGGACAGCATTCAATACCAATGCATTAGGGCCCATCGAAATCAGCCAGGCGCCCTCTCCGCCAGTGCCAACCTCTAACATCACGCTGGCTGCCAATCTGCCTGCCACGCCGCCTGTTGGGACGACAAGCTACTCTTCCAATGTTCCCATCAATGATGCCAGCGGGAACGCTCAGACGGTCAACATGACGTGGTCGCAAGCCACCGCGGCCGGGCCCGTCAGCGCAACGAATGTGGTCAGCGCCACGAACCCTGTCATTCCGAACCAATGGGATCTGACGCTGGCGTCCGGGGGGACAACAACGGGCCCCTTACAGGTTGCATTCGGTACCACACCTGCGACTGCCGGCATGATTACGTCGATCACAGCAGCCCCGACCGATCCCGCTGGCACTGCACCTGCCGTACAAACGACGGGTAGCCCCGCCACCGTCAACATGACGTTGAATTTTGGCTTCGGCCCACAAAACATCGCGCTCGACCTCGGCCAGTTCGGCTCGTCCAGCGGGGTTACCCAGTTCGCCGGCACCGACTACGCGGTCGCCTCCCAAACCCAAAACGGTTCGACCCAGGGCAACTATAGTTCGGTGAGCATTCAGTCCACCGGCAACGTGGTGATCAACTACGACAATGGTGCCACAAAGACCATCGCCCAGATTCCGCTGGCGAATTTCGCCAGTCCGGACTCGCTTCAGCAGCAAAGCGGCCAGGCTTTCACTGCCACCCTGGCCAGTGGGCCTGCAAACGTCGTTACTGCTGGGACGGGCGGCACCGGCACGATGGTCGTGGGCGCGGAGGAAGGATCAAACGTCGATATCGCCACGCAGTTTACGCAGATGATCGTGGCACAGCGCGCCTATACCGCGAATTCCAAGGTCGTCACGACGGCAAATTCGATGCTGCAAGACGCCCTGAACATGATCCAGGGTTGATGGCAAACGCCTGTTACCTGTCCCCTATTTCTTGGGGCGCTAGGCAAATTCGCACAGCCCCGCGCCAAAACGGCGCCGAAGCGGAATCAGCATAATGAGTGGCTCGCTCAACTCGATCACGAATACCGCTGCCAGCGGCTTGAGTGCGATCAAGGCCGGAATCGCCGTCATCAGCGACAACGTCGCCAATGCTGGGGTCGCTGGCTACACCGCGAAGACCCTGGATCTCTCCACCTTCGACGTGAGCGGGCAATCGTTTGGCGTGAGAACCGGGAATGTCTCCCGGTCAGTGGATGCGGCGCTCCAGGCCAGCACGTGGGCTTCGGCCAGCACCGTCAGCGGGCTGACGGTTCAGTCTCAGGTCCTTCAGGCTGTGAACCAAACTCAGGGAACCCCAGGCGCCGGGACCAGCCTTGCCGATACCTTGTCCGCCCTGCAGACCAGCTTCACGGAACTGCAGGCGCAGCCATCCTCGCCGTCACAGCAATCAACTGTCGTACAGGCGGCGGCCACGCTGGCAAACACGATTAACGGCACGGCCAATACGATCACCTCGGAACGGAACAGCGTTCAGGGCCAGATCGTAACGGCGGTGGCCTCATTAAATGCAGCATTGGCAACTGTTCAATCCACGACCCATTCCATCATGTCGGCAATCGCATCGAACGGATCCACGGCCAACCTGCTGGACCAACGCGACGCGGCTCTGCAAACCCTGTCCAGCACTCTGAACCTGCATTACGATCAACAGAGTAATGGTAACATCACCATCCTGGGACAGAACGGGCTTTCGATACCGCTGGATAGCACCTTTTCAACAGCCAGCGCGGTTCTTTCACCCGCCTCAACGTACACGCCGGGGGGCACGTCCGTACCGCCGATCTTATTGCAATCAAGCAACCCGGCCGACCCGCCGGTCGATGTCACGGGCCAACTAAACGGCGGCCAACTCGGCGCGCTGATCCAACTGCGGGATACGACCCTGCCTGGCTATACCGCCAGCCTCGATACGTTTTCCGCCAATCTCGCCACTCAGTTCAGTGCGCAAGGTCTGCAGTTGTTTACCGGGGCAGCAGGCGCTTCGATCACTGGGAGCTCTGTTGGATTATCGTCCCAGATTCAGGTCAACCCCGCGGTGACCGCGACCCCATCGCTAGTGCGCGACGGAACCACGGGAACCGCCAATCCTACCGGCGTCGCTGGCTTCACCGGCGTGATAGATAATGTGCTGAACGGCACATTCGCCGGAAGCGGTTCGACACCCAGCCTCGGCACGCAGGCACAAGCTTTCATAACGCAACAATCCGCCGATACCGCGCAGGCCGGCACCGACCTGACCAACGCAAAAGCCTATCAGACGACAGTCGGCAGCGCGCTTTCGAATGGGTCCGGGGTCAACGTGGACCAACAGATGGGCCTAATGATCCAGTTGCAGAACTCTTATCAGGCAAATGCCCAAGTGATTACAACGACATCCACCCTTTTTAATGCGCTGCTTGCAATTTTCGCCCAAAGCGTTTGATGCCTCGTCATGAACGGAAAAACCATGTCAACTCTCGTGCTTGAGTTAAAAGCAGACGACCTGCTGATCATCAACGGCGCACCGATGAAGGTCCGGAACAAAACCCGCATCGAACTGAATGGGACCGCCCGTTTTCTGTTTGGCAAACAAATCATGCCACCAGGCAGCGACACGACGCCAGCCAGGCGGATCTATTATGCGATCCAGACCGCTTACATTGGCAATGAAGAAGAACGGCCACCGGCCCGTTCGGCAGCGCGGGAGTTCTGTAACGCTTTCGCCAGTCATACCACCAGCCGACTGGCCATCGAGCTTTTGAACGACGCGATGCGCGCCGTGGATGAGGACCGCTGCTATGACGCGCTGAAACTCATTCGCCGCATCATCCTTCATGAGGACGCAATCCTGAAAGGCGCCCCCCCCTCCGTGCGTCAGGTGGCAGCATAATGAGCGGCACAATCGGCACTTCGTCGTATGGCACGCTGGATCGCATCCTCGCATCCGCAAGTTCGCTACGCACGCAATACTCCTCGCTGCAGGAACAGACCACTACGGGACTCATTTCTCAATCATATTCCGGTCTGGCGTCCGCATCCTCGCAGGTCATCGACCTGACCGCATTATCCAACCAGAACAACGCCTACCTCCAATCCATCAACCAGGCCCAGGGGAAGGCCTCGGTGATGCAGAATGCCCTTTCGCAGATTGGCACGTTGGTTAACAACATGGCCTCCGGCGCTCTTAGCGCCGCCGGGTCTTCCTCCCCCGGTGCCGTGGCAAGCCTCGCCCAGTCGGCAGGCCAGGCGCTATCTCAGCTCGTTTCCATATTGAACACGAGCTACGCCGGAGATTACGTGTTCTCCGGCGCCGACACCGCCAACCCGCCAATACCGTCACCCAGCACGGTGACGACCTCAGGCATGTACACGCAGATCGGCACCGCGGTCAGCGCACTGACCACGACACCAAGCGCGACGCCGATTGGGACCGTCATCGCCAGCACCGTGGCAGCGGCCGCCAGCACGGCGCCCGGCACGACCATCTTCTCCAGCTATCTGACAGGTGCGGGCGCCTCTGCCGCGCCGGTTACAGTGGCAATTGGCCCGTCCAACAGCGTGGTCCTGGACCTGCCGGCAAACAAGAATGTCGGCGCCGTGTCAGCCGCGGGCGGGACAGGCAATGCCATCAACGACGTGATTCGCAGCCTTGCTGTGATGGCCAACAGCACTGGCACCATGTCCGCGAACCCAGACTTCAAGACATTGATGCAGAACGTATCAACAACGCTGGCATCCGCCGGGACCACGTTGGCGCAGGAGAGCGGTCAGATCGGACTGTCCCAGAACACCATGACTGCCGCATCTACATCCTATAGCTCGATGCAGACCATACTGACCACCCAGCTATCCAACCTGACAAATGTTGACATGGCGACAGCGGTATCAAAAATGCAGGCCGTCAATACCCAGTTGCAATCCAGTTATCAGGTCCTGGCGGCCATGAACAAATTGAATCTGGCCAGTTACCTGTAGCGTCGTCTTCGCACGTCGCTGCCAAAGCTGGTCGCGGCCGCGGGTGCTGGAACAATGGAATTCCGCGGATTACTTCAAGCGGACGCGCACCGAGCCGATGAATTCGCGGCGTCGATCGCATGACAGGCATGAACATGAACACCGTGGTTTATTCGACCTTGGGTCCCCAGGACCCAGCGAGCCAGCCCTTAAGCCCATCGTTGAAGCATGCCCTTGATTGTGCCGGACGCGAAGACTGGACCTCCGCTTACCACGCACTGCAGGTCGCGGCTGCAAGTCCCGAAGATCGCCTGTGTGCCCACTACATGCTTTGGGAAGTATGCCAGATTCTTGGACACCCTGATGTCGCACTTGCAAACCTGCATGCCGCCTTGCAGGAAAGTCCGGTTACGTCTCGCTTCAGCCCCGCACCGCGGCGGCGCATCCTGGCCCTGGCTGTCCCAGGGGACTTTCAGGCCAACCTCCCCATCAATTCATTGCTGACAGCAGCCGGTACCGAAATTCATACCCTCTGGCTATCTGATCCCGAGGCGGTGCTACGCGACCCCGCGGGGGTGTTCGCGGGACGCCTACCGCCCTTCGATTGCGCGTTCGTGTCAATCGCGGAAGACGATCGCCATGTTCAGGCGCTTCGGGCGGCTGATAGCCTGGTGCAGGCGCTCAATGTTCCCGTGATAAACAGCGGCGCGGGGATTTCCGCCGTTTCCCGCGCGGGCGCGGCCCGATTGCTACGGGATCTGCCCGACGCCATCGTACCCTCCCAAACATTGATGGATCGGGCTGAGCTGGCGCGGAGAGATACACGCGGCCTCACCAGCAAGATCCTGGAATTTCCGGTGATCATCCGACCCAGCCGCTCCCACGCGGGGAGGGATTTAGTGCGGCTCGATAGCCAAGCCGACCTGGACACCTATCTGGATCGCGTCGGAGAGGATTTGTTCTACGTCGCCCCATTCATCGACTACCGCAGCGCCGATGGACTATGGCGGAAGTATCGTGTGATTTTCGTCGGCGGCCGCCCAATGCCCTATCATTTAGCCATCCATAGCGACTGGGCGATCTGGTACTATAACGCCAGGATGGATCTCGATCCCTGGAAGCGCCTTGAAGAGGCACGGTTTGTCCGGGGGATTGAGGCGGCCATTCCATCCAGGGCCTTGAACGCACTTCATGCCGTTGGGGAGCGCGTCGGGCTCGATTACTTCGGGGCGGATTGTGGTGTCACGCAGGACGGTCGGCTCGTCATATTCGAAATCGAAACTGGGATGCTGGTTCACGACTGGGATTCATCAGAGCTGTACCCTTACAGAGCTGCCTGCACCCAAGCGATCAGGCAAGCAACAGAGACGATGATCGACGCGGCCGTCGCATCCCATCGGCTTTTAACCATGCCGCCGGCTCCCCACGAAATTGAGACAGCATCCTGACACAAGCTTCGCATTGCCAGCTGTCACAGTCCTCCGACCGAGACCCGAAATACACGTATCGTCCTATAGAATGACGCTACAATCTGACGAATTGCGTAATTTCGAACGGCGATCCGATGACCGGGATCGGTACCTATCCGGATTTAGTTGGCCACATATTCCAGAAAGCCCGCATCGATTGCCGTTTTTGTTCCGATATTAGAATCATATTGCGGTCCACCGCGCTTTCCCTCCTTATTGGCCCTGCAATTTAGCCTAGGGTCGTTTCGTATGTACCACATAATGAATCAATAGAGTCAAACCAGGAATGTTTCACATTCCGCAGGTTGAAATGCGGGCGCTAATCGTTATCGCGTGGTGCGGGACGGACACAGGTAGAAATATCGCAGTCGGCGGAAAATCCAGGTGGAAACGGCACCTTCTGATCACAAGTAGTTGCTTTCGGAAGCGCGATAACCTAGGAATGGCGCCGCGGCCTCCTGTGGGCGCCGGTCTTCGAATGAGCCTACGCATTAATTCACACTGTGAAAAGTAGTGAAATATCCTCAGTCGATTCAACCCCCAAGGGTTCACCGAATTCTTTGTGCCGCACCGTCTTTCCTGAAAGAAAATGCCGGTCCGACAGACGCCGGAAGCATGACTTGCTGTGATCTTGAAAAATTTAGGTGATACTGATGCGATCAGCGCTCCGCCCGGGTGTTCAGCCCATGCTCCGAAAGGCCCTATCTTCCTCCAAAATTCTAAGTGCGGAGAAGGAACGGGAGCTTCTTAAGCGCTATCATGGCGATAATGATAAAGCGGCCATGGACGAGTTGGTCCGCTCGCACATGCCGATGATCTTTCGTGTCGCTGGCGGTAGCGCACGAAATCCCGGTGTCGATATCAATGATCTGATTCAAACCGCGACCGAAGGTTTGTTGATCGCCATCAATCGTTGGTCATTCGAGAAATCTGACGCCGGCGGCGCGCGCTTCGCGCAGGAGGCTGCCCGAATTGCGGCTGAAGCGCAGCAGAAAGGTGAAGCCAAGGCCGAGGAGCCAGCCGTCGCATTTGATGCACCTCGCTTCTCCCGCTTAGCAACCTACGCCATGTGGTGGATGCGAATTCTATTGACGGACAGCGTTATCGAGCACCGAGGAGTGATAACCCGGGCAAAGAACCCAAAAGTCCGCAAGGCGCTATTTTGTCTGCCGACAGTTATAAAAAAGCTCGATCTTCAACTGCCATTGGGCGGTTCGGATGTGAGTCGGGTCGCCGAATATCTTGGCATCAATGTAAGGGAGATCGAAGAGGCACTTATCCACGCGGCCGGCGACGTGATGCTGGACGAACCCGTCGGCGATGGCAGCATGCTTCGAGGCGAGGTCATCGCGGACGAACGGGCCGAGGGCGAGGACGGAATTCTCACACGGCTGGCGTCAGCCGAACGGTGGAGTGCCGTATGCGAGGCCTTAATGGAACTGCCCTCGCGGGATCGCTTCATTATCATAACGCGATATCTTTTGTCTCCAAAATGGAAGCTGGACCGCCTCTCCGACACTCTCAAAATGTCGCGGGAGCGTATCCGCCAGATAGGCGTCGATGGTCTCGCACGAATTCGGCGGACTATCAGCGAAGGCCAGGCGCTACGGGATAGACGCCGGCCCGGACGTCCAGAGTTTGCGCATCCAGCGCTGATACCCCTTCTACGGGGAGAAGGCTTGGTCGCAACTACCGGGAGCGCGCCGACCAATAAAAATATGACGACCCTCAATTCCTCGGAGGCGAAAGTGGCGGCCTTGGTTGAAGCGATTGAGCGCGTTTCCGCGTCCAACGATCCCGCCGTCATGGCTGCCTTCCTTAGGGATCAGCAACTGACCGTCGGTCCAACCCGCATCACCAACAACCGATCCGCCTCGGTGAAGATGGACGCCGAAGCCTAGGGTAGCACCGACCGGATCGTCGAAGGAGGTTGGTTCGTGTGTGAGCACGGGTATGACGCCCAAGCTACGCATGCGGATCTTCCTCTGCCACCTCCCCTAAATATTCATAGACCCGGAGCACGGTTGCGGCAGCCGTCCCAGAGCCACTCCCCTGTCTTTCCAATGCATCAATGGTCTGCCCAAGGATTTCCAATACCGGGCGCACCAAAGCCCTCGGCAACCGTCGTGACCAATCCAGGAATGCGTCGTCAAACCGAGCCATCGCCTCATCGACACCGAGCGCCGCCGGGTCGTCAAGGTGGGCCGGGTCAACGTCGGAGTCATCCTCAACTACGATGGGGTCAGGTGGAAACAGGCCACTCGCTCGAAATGACCGGTTCAACTGGCCTCTGGTCAGCATTAAAATTATGATCGCTTCCGGCTCGCCAAAGAGCGGAGTTAGGTCGATGAAATGCTCAGAGGCACTGCTCGAAATTCTGCCCTCCTCAAAACTTAGACAAATATGCGATCGGCTAAAACGGTCGAAAGAGTACGGTAGATTCTTATAGACATGTGAGCTGGTAGCGCAACCACTCCGCAAAGGCATGTGGGCTTTTATCCTCTCAAGATTTCTCCCGCCTTGGGGGCGTGGACGGGGGCCACCGGCCCTATGGTCTCTTTCCACATTTCTCTTTGGCGCCACTCGCCCGCGCATGCTGGCCATAATTTCTCCTATCGAGCGTTGCTGTGGATGAGCAAGGCATCAAATTTGTTCGCAAGATGCTCGGTCCGGCGTGTTAGTTCGTTGGTGTTACTGAGCGTCTGACCCGCGCATCCCAGAGTTGCGATCGCACCTTGGACCACGCTACTGAGCGTCATGATCTTGCCGCTGACGGAGTCCGTTATCTGTAGTGAGGGTGTCACCGCACCCAGGGCGACCTCATCCTGCTGCTCCATGCTCATTGCTCCACCGCATGAGATGAAGCCAAGGTCATTGATCATGGCCGCCAAGACCGCTGCTAAACCAACAGTTTTCTCAGCCGCCTCCTCGACCCGAGCGATTTTAGCAGCGAGTTCCTCCGTAACCGTTAGCGTCTGCCGCGCCCATTTCTTTACCTCTGGCGCCACTTCCGCAACGGGCCGACCGACGGTCGCGGATAATTCTTCCAGTTTCGCATTAATATCATCACCCAACGCCGAAAGCCGGTCCGACGCGGCCGCGAAGGTTTCAACAGTCTGGCTTGCCTTCTCGATCGCGGCGGCAATCATCCCCGACTGCAGATCCGCCCGCCCCACGTAAGTCAGGACTTGGCCTTCGGTCACAATTGCCTCGCCCAACGAGCCGGCCATCGGCACCGCAGGGCCAAGATCCTCGGTGGTCAGCCGAACTCGAAGACTCGCCGCGGGGTCACGCTCCTGGAGCTCCCCGATGATGTCGGTCATACCGGGAACCCAATGGCTGATATCGGCAACCCGATGTTTCCCTGCTCGCAGGTCGACTCGATATCGAAGCGGTTAGCAGGCCACTTCACAGCCTCCAGCCGCCAAAATATGCCGATTGTTCGGCGCGCCCGTGCTCGGACCTTAAATTCTTTGAACACGTCTGGTTCGTCCTTCGGTCTAGGAGCGGCAGAAGCCGGCTCCTTATTTTGACGCAGCCCCTGGGTCCCGATGATTTGGGGGACTCGGGGTTGGTGTCGCCCATCCACCGACTCCTAGCGTCATGGGCCTCTACAACGTATATAAGGGGAGTCGAGAATTTTGAGATAAAATTGCAAATAAATAATCATCCTTCATTCTCAATAGGCATCTTTTTCGGTAAACAACTGTACTGATATGCATTTTGCATCAAAATTAGTGGATGTTATCCACCACCTACGCCTAGGGACCGTAGGCGCTCCGAGGACAACCGGCACGTGAGGGCGCTCCAGGACCTGCCCCCTATTGTTAACCCCTACTCCCGACGTTTCCCGAACCGCTGGCCTCCGGGCGGATAGCGTCCCGCCCCGTCAAATCTTTTGCTCAGGCTATACAGAGCCCCGCACCAGCCAGCCTCTCCCACTATTATAAGATATAAGCCGGTGCGATCATATGTAATGAATTTGGGCCACCATATATTCGTCTCGGTAGTTCGCTCGATTCGGGTCATCATCTCACGAATTGACAAAAGCTTGCTTCGCGCGTTTGCTGATTTCGGCAATGCTGTCGGCTACTTGACTTTCCGTTACTGGGCGGCTGATCAGACAACCCTGGGCGGCTGCGCAATATTCCGCCCGGATCAGCGCAAGCTGATCGGCGGTTTCTACACCCTCCGCGACAGTGTCCATGCCCAGGCTCGCTCCGAACGCGACAATTGCGCGAATTACGGCAGTCTGCCCCCCGGGATGGTCACCTGCCGCCATAAAAGATCGATCGATCTTGATCTTACTGAATGGGAAACTATGGAGTTGGCGAACCGAGGAATAGCCAGAGCCAAAATCGTCCACGACGATCCGCACGCCCAACGCGCGCAGATTGTGAAGCGTTGTCAAAACCATCTCTTCCCTGCCCACCATGGCTGGTTCGGTCACTTCTATCTCAAGCCTGTTTGCCGGAAGACCCGATGCAGAAAGCGATTTGGTAACCGAACCGAGGAGCCGCGTAGCGTCGGCGAACTGAAGCGGCCAGATGTTCACCGCCACAGAGATATCATTTGGCCATCGTATCGCGGCCCGAGAGGCTTCCTGAAGCACCCACTCCCCGATCTGGGTGATTAAACCGATCTCCTCGGCCAACGGGACGAAATCCGCCGGCGAGAGCATCCCGCGCTCCGGATGCTTCCACTGCGGCAGCGCTTCGAACGCGATCACCTTATCAATCCGAAGGTCAATCTGCGGCTGAAAGTGGAGCTCAAACTGATGGAGTGCCAGCGCCTTGCGCAGGTCGCTCTCCAGCGCGTGCCTGTCGAGTGCCCTTGCATCCAGCTCTGGTTCAAAGAAGCTGAACCTTCCTCGACCGGCTTTCTTGGCCTGATACAGAGCAAGGTCGGCGCTCCGAAGCAACCGGCCGTGCTCGTTGCCGTCACGTGGTGCGATTGCGATGCCGACACTGGCCCCGATGCTCACCAGATGACCATCGACCAGGTAAGGCCGGCCCAGCACCTCAACAATCCGGTGTGCCAACACCTCCATATCTGCCCGGTTCGGCGGAGGCAGGATGAGTAGCGCGAACTCGTCGCCGCCGAGGCGCGCCAACCCATCGCGGGAGCGCAAAATAGTCCGAAGGCGTTTCGAGACAAGGCGAAGAAGCCCGTCGCCGATCGCGTGTCCCAATGTGTCATTGACCGCTTTGAAACGATCAAGATCGATGAGCATAATCGCCAGCCTGGAGTCGCCCTGATCCAACTCTGTTGGCGACAAAGCCGCGACCACCCTGTTCTGAAATAATTGCCGGTTGTGCAGGCCCGTAAGAGGGTCATGCCTTGCCTGCTCAACCGCATTTGCTTCGGCCGACCGTCGGGCGGTTACCTCCTCGAATGACACCATCCAGTGGCCGTCGCCGAGCCGTGTGACGCCCAGACTGAAGAAGCGAGAGGCAGTCCCGGCCGAGACCGTGAGGATGCTTTTGTGTTCGGCGAACGCATCGGCCGCGGCGATGCAAATCTCCGCAAGGAAACTTAACGCTTCCTCATCCAGCACAGCGCTGCTTCCCAAAAGCTCCAGCAGGAAAACCGCCCGCCTGGCCAGTGTCGGGGCGATCTCCAGCATATCTGTCAACCGGTCGTTGACGAAGAGAATCTCGAGATTTCGATTGAATGTAATGAGCCCCGAGCTCACGCTATTGAGCGCCGCGTCCAGATGCGACAAGGCATTTGACCGCTCGTCGGCATGCCGCCGATCCATATCCGGTATAGCTCGACTCACGACTTCAATGGACACGACTTGGCTCCGCCATAGGGTAAGGCGCTGTTCCCTTCGCTGCTTGGCGGCGCCTTGCGGGCAGTAGCTGCAAGGTTTTTGTCAAAAGCTCAGGTGGCGGGAAGCCGTCTTGGCATCTTATTGTTACGTTATAGGTATTTTTCCTAAATCGCACAAAATTCGTTGCTGGCGACGTGTATCCGGCAACGCCTGTCTAATGTCACTTGGTCGCCATCTGGCCCGCCAAAATCTCTGCAAAGGAACCTGGTGCCGGGCTCGCGCTACCGTTGCCACCGGGCGTCGTTGTCGAATGCTTTGACCCCGATACGGCACCCCCTACGATCTTACTGATCGTATCGAGAGCACTGGATGCGGCTAGAAGTGGAATCATTATTGACCTTCATTTTTTAATGGCGGGAGGAGTAGGTGTCGTCCAACGGCTCTTGATATAGTCACGTTGCCGAAAGTGTCGTTACCTGTCCGCGACGAGGCGTTGTCTTGAAACCATGATCGGCTGCCTTCGATACGCGTCCAGCCCTCTACCGAGTTGCGCGGTCGCGGTGCCAGCCGGCATTGCCGTTGCGGCGCCTGGGATTCCGCCGGTCATCGCAGTGGACAGAGGCAGGATCGTACCGTGGGAGGCTCTGGGCAGCGGAATAATGTTACCACGTCCCTGAAACATCCCGGTCGCCGACATCGCCACGACCGGCCATTTGATGGCCGGCGCCGAACCGGCAGGGATCCCAAGCGCGGGAACACCCTTCGCTTCATCCGCCATCGCACTCACGACCTTAGCTCGGTATGGTGCTCCATCCTGGGGGTTGGCCGAATGATACCAGGCCGACGCGGTTTCCCAGCTTCCGGTCTTCTCCCGCAATTGCGTCAGAAACCTGACAGCATACCGCGCATTCATAACCGGATCGAACGCTTCCTCCAGATTTCGAAACGCATCTGGATGATGCATCAGATTGACCTGCATACAGCCGACATCTATCGATTGCACACCGCGCGCCTGAAGCTGCTTGGTAAAGGCGATCGCTTCGGCCTTGGTAGCGAAAAAAGTGCCCTGGCCTTCAGCGTTGACCGTCCAGGGCCAGGAATGGATTTCACCTGTCGAGGAGTCGAAACGTCCTGATTCGACTCGTCCGATCGCACTTAGCATGTGCGGCGGCAGGCCACTCCCCATATCAGCTTGCTGAATAGCGCCACGGCATAGCAAACCGGCTCCCATCACCGCCCCGTCGGGGACAGGTGTTGCTCGGCAGCCAACTGCCCAAAGCAAGCCGACAGCGGTCAAGACAGACATATGGAACCGCGAAACCATGTCTAAAACGGCGCCACGATTTTGCCTATGCGCGCCAGAATCCGGCCTTCCAGACCGCTCGCGCCGCCGGGTTGACTCGCCATATTCCAGGACGCGATTTCGGCCTTTAGCGCAACGCCGATCATACCGCGCGCCACCTCAAAACCGTTCCGTCGAAAGTCCTGCTCCGACAAAGGCCCACGAACGGGTGCGTCCTTCGCTGGCGGTGTCGCGGAAATCGGCCGCGGGGCTTCACGGCGACTCCCAAGCAGGTCGCGCGCCTTATTCGAAAGGGCGACGCGTGTTACAACGAACGGAGGGACAGCATCCCGTTCGAGATCCAGGAGTCCGGCTTGGCGCATGCGGACCAGGTCGCCCTCGGCGGCGAAGCCCTTTTCAGAAACTGCAAGTCCGCCATGGAGGGCGAGTTCCGAGCAGAACTTGAGATCACGGGGGGAAAGTTCCTCGTGCCGCACGGCTGGGGATGGATCGGCCTCGCTGGCTGCGCGCCTTGGGCCGGGGACCCATCGACGCAGCTTCTCCATAGCTAAATCTTCTCCACCTCGGAATCCAACGCCTCGGCCAGGCGATCCAGTAATTTGGATTTTCCAGGAATGATCCGCTCGAACGCCTCGACAAGATCGAGAGCCGTCGTGAAGACCTGTTGGAAGATGGCCAACGGCTCGTTTGCCGCTTCCGCTGTCCCAAACAGGGACAACGCCGCGTCCGGCCCGGCGTCGCGGAACAATTCGCCCGCACGATCCGCCAGATTTCCCAGAGTTGCGACAGCGAATCGTTCCATCGGTCCGCCCTGACCCGTCCACTGGGGGTCGTGAAGAACGGCTTTAAGGCGATCCAGGATCATCTCGATCATCATCGGACGCATGTTGGCAAAGTCTTTGCTGGACATCTGTACCAGCAATTCCTCGCTTGGGGTGAGCTTCTCCCCATGCTGTCGCCGCTCCATCAAGGCTCCATGGAAGCCACACAGCCAGAATGCGAGCCGCAACGTTCCGGGGCCCGTGCCGCCGTCCGCGCTGGGGAACATCTCGGCCATGGTTGGTTGGGCCGACGCCCTTGAGGACTCCCCTACCATGGATGGAGTGGATGATAGAGTGTCCGGCGAACCCGCATGACCTTTTGCCTCGCTACGCAGGTCCGCGCCCCGGGCTGTTCCACCCTCCGCGCCCACGGTATCACCATTCGTTGGATCGCCATCCGCGACGAGCGTGGGTGCGCGACGCCGGTGCCGCAAACCGTGCGCACCGCCGGCTTCGGCCGAGAGATCCCGGAGCGCGGTTGCCTGAGGAACCGGCGAAGGGGTTGCTTCCGCGGCGCGAAGTAGCGGCACGGGCTTCGAGGTGCCATCGGCCCCTACAGACCGTCCCGCGATCTGGACGGCAGCAGTTATAACCTCACGCAGGCCATTGTTCATTTTGTACCTTGACCATAATAAATATGTGTACGCAGCCGCTGCTGGGCGCTGTGCGGAAGCCGTCAGGCCGGCTACCTCACCAGACTGTGATTGAGCTTTATAGCGGTGCAATGTTGGAAATCCACGAAGCGGAAATCTTCAGTTGCGGGCGCCGGAGTTGCGACGCCGCGCCACTCAGCCGCTTTCCCGGATTTCCCCTATATCCAAACACAGGACGCCAAGGATTTTGCTTCGTGAGTGATCGTCAATTCGATTCAGCCGGTGCCGTCGATCACATGCGGGAGTCCAGGGAGCCGCACGATCGTGAACGGCTGCTGCGGGGAATTATCAAGCAAGCCTCCGCTTTAATCCTGATTTGTACCCCCTCAGGCCAGATCGAATGCCAGACCGGGGCGGCGGCCAGTCTTATAGGTCGCAAGCTTTCGGATCTGGTTCATCCCGATGACCAACCCGGCCTGTCGAGTTTTTGGTCCAGGCTGCGGAGCGCCCCCAACACGACCGTGAATGAAACGATACGAATTACGTTTCCAATTTGCGCGGAGGCCGAGACCCGGGGGATGACCCACCTTATCGCAACGAATCTGGTGCATGATCCGATCGTCAAGGGCATCGTAGTTAGCCTGCGGACCGCTTCGGATAACAGGACACTGGTTCAGCCTGCCGCGCAAAGCGCATTTTATGACGCGCTGACAGGTCTTCCAAATCGGGCGCTGTTCCACGATCGTCTCGAACAAGCCCTGCTTCGCTCCAGCCGGCAGAAATTCTCGGTTGGGGTACTTATTGTAAGCCTGGACAACCTTGGCCCGGTCAGTGACCGCCTCGGCCAAGATGTTGGCGAGAAGCTGCTGATCGAGGCCGCCGGTCGGCTCCGCACATGTGTTCGGGCTGAGGATACGGTCGCGCGACTGGAAAGCGACGAATTCGCGCTAGTGCTGGAAATGCTGAATGGCTACGACGATACGCTACCCGTCGCGAGGGCAATTACCGAACAGTTCAGGCGGCCACTACAATTGGGCCACGACGAATTCGTCCTGACGGCAAGCATCGGAATTGCTCTTACAGACGCGCGCTACAGCGATGCCGGCAGCGTCGTCAGCAACGCGGGCCTCGCGTTGCGTCAGGCAAAAATCGAGGGGCACGGCCGTCACCTGTTCTTCAACGAGAATATGATCGCGCACACTCAAAGCCAGCGCGACCTGGAACGTGACCTGCGAGAAGCGATCGAGAAGGATGAATTAGACATCCACTACCAGCCAATTGTTGACATCGTGTCGGGCGAGATCGTCGAGGTTGAGGCTTTGGCAAGATGGCACCATCCAACACGCGGCTTGGTCGCCCCCGTGGACTTCATAGCCATCGCGGAGGAGACCGATCTGGTCGTTCACCTGGGAAAATGGGTTCTGCATAAGGCCTGCCTTCAGCTCGCCGAATGGCATCGGGTGTTTCCCTCGGTGCCTTCGTTGATGCTCAGTATCAACCTCTCGGCATATCAGTTTCAGAAGCCATTCCTGGCAGCCGACGTCATCGAGGCGCTGCTTGAAGCAGATTTGACCGCCAGTTGTCTGCGGTTGGGCGTCTCGGAAGCGGGCATTACACGCGATATCGAAGCCACCAGCCGGACCCTGTGGGAACTCAAGGAACTCGGCTTGCGCATCGCCATCGATAATTTTGGAACAGGCACGTCCTCGCTATCCCAGCTGCGGCGATTGCCGCTTGATGTGCTCAAGATCGACCGCTCATTGATCAGCCGGATCGGCGACGATGAGGAGGCTGATGAGGTCGTTCGGGGGATCATCGCGCTAGCCCGGTCCCTGGCCCTCAGAATAACCGGCGAGGGCATTGAAACCGCTCGGCAGGCGGCGCTGTTGCGCGCCTGGGGATCCAATGAAGGCCAAGGATATTACTTTGGCAAGCCGCTCGATAGCCGGCAAACCGCTGAGCTCATCTCAAAGTCCAGTAAGTCCATAGTTGCTGAATAGATTATGCCGTCTTCGAGGTAAGCCAACCTTACCCCAAGGCAGCCATATGAACATCGAATGATCTGATCTCGCTGGCATAGCGTGCCTCTAATGCATCCAACGCCGCCGGCGTGGGGATAGCAGCCATTCGCCGCGCGTCTTGCTCTATCTGCCTGGTCGTCAGTGAAAGTTCCTCAAGTTCCAAGGCTGCCGTGGAGCCAGCTAACGCATGAGCCTCGCGGGCAACG
Source organism: Acetobacteraceae bacterium (assembly GCA_027353465.1). GTDB lineage: Bacteria > Pseudomonadota > Alphaproteobacteria > Acetobacterales > Acetobacteraceae > Rhodopila. The sequence continues at coordinate 22,288 of DAIEHR010000045.1, forward strand.
CCCGCCGCGGACTTAGCTTCGGCCTGCAGGCGAAGCCGCGACAGCATCCTTGGCGCGTCTTCGCGGAACAGGGCTATCACCTCTTCGACGACCTCGTGGCCCACCGCCGTACGCAGCCGCTCCAATCTTTGGGCCGTCTGACCGCGGGGCTGCTGAGGGGGGGACCGCGTATTGAGCAACACGGCCATTTCCGCGAGCAGGCGGTCGCGGTCGATGGGCTTCGTCAGGAAGGTATTCATGCC
>DAIEHR010000078.1 GCA_027353465.1 Acetobacteraceae bacterium
TGGGGACGGTATCCTCCCGGCCCAAGATGCTGCACCGACCTGGATGTCGTGTTACATCCGATCCTAAATCAACGCATTGACTGAACAGTTGATGGGATTACCAACTGCACGCGTCCGCAATTCCGCGGCGATTGGTCCTGAGGCAGTCCGATTCCGTTACTATAGTCACTACACTGTAATTCTGAAATCGAATCCAGGATTTCTGTGCAAATACAGTACGAAATTTGCTCCAATTAATCTTGAATTGATGAATTTCCGGCTCGCAGCGGGTTCTATGTCGTTAGTATATCGTAAGGAGTTATCCATGTCCGTATTTGCCATCGATGGCCAGACGCAGGCCATGAAAGCATGGCGCAGCGGTACGTCCGTGTTGCACCATAACCTGCCGCAAGACCCGCGGTTCAGCCTGCCGGCGCTCGCCAGCCTGATCGAGGGCTCGATCCTTTCAATCCGGGCGCGATACGTCCGGCACAGGCAATCGCTTCGGCACGCAGGATGGCCGCCCAACGATCAACATTGGTCGCGATCGGGGTGAAACTGGTTGGCCTCGCGACCGCGACAGCCCAATCGCTTCCGGCGCTGCCTTCCGGGCGATGATCACCCGCTTGTGGGAACCGCCCGGTCGCTCCGGTTATCGCCGATGCAAACGACGCGGCTAGGGCTGCTGGCCGCTTTTTGGACCGTTTCCTGTACCGCCCCACCGCGTGCTAGGATTCCGCCGGAGAACACAGCGGCGCGCAGCCGCCAGGGGAAATAACGTCGATGCGCATACGGTCTGTCTTTGCCGCTTTCATACTGCTTCTCTCCGCCGCGGGCGCCAGCCGGGCCGAGAGCATTACCGTCACCCACTGGGGATCGGCTTTCTACGGCGCACCCTATGCGGTCGCGATGGAAAAGGGCTTCTTCAAGGCCCATGGCGTCGATATCACCGGCATCCTCACCTCCAACGGCGGCGGCACTTCGGTTCGCAACACCCTGGCCGGCGACCTGCCGTTCGGGGAGGTGGCACTTCCCGCCGCGATCCAGGCGATCAATGCCGGCCAGCCGCTGACGATCATCGGCGGGGGCACCGACAGTATTGGCGACATCATGTGGATCGCCAAAAAAGGCTCCCCGATGCATGGCATCAAGGACATCGTCGGAAAGAAGATCGGCTTTACCGCGCCCGGGTCGGTCACCAACATGCTGATCCTGATGGCGATGAAGGCGCAGGGCATCGATCCCGCCTCGGTCAAGCTGATCCCGGCCGGCGGCATCGGCGCCAACCTGTCGGCCGTGCTGAATGGTGCGATCGACGCCGGAATGACGGGTGAGCCGGTGTGGTCCGAGAACGAGGACAAGGTGCAGGCCGTGTTTTACGTCAGGGACGTGCTGCCGGCGAACATGATGCAGACCGTGGCGATTACCACCACCGACTATGCCAAGGAAGGTGCCGACAAACTGCGCGGCATCCTCGCCGCAAGGCGCGAGGGCGTCGCATTCATTGCCGCCCATCCTGACGAAGCGGCGGAAATCACCGCCAAGGCGTTCAACGGTGATCCGGCACTATACAAGAAGGTGTTCAAGAACTTGCTGGCGTTCAACTACTGGTCCGATGGACGTCTGGACTACGACGGCATGAACCGCATGATCGAGGGCTTGCAAATCGTCGGCCAGCAGAAAGGCCCGGTGGACTGGACGAAGGTCGTCGATCCATCCTTCCTGCCCGCCGACCTGAAGCCGCATTCCTGAGGCCCGGCCGTGACCGAGACCGCCGCGCACGCCGTCCTGCGCGGTGTTACCCGCGTATATCCAGGGGCCAGCCAGGTTCATGCGCTGGGTCCGATCGACCTTGATATCGCGAAGGGCGAATTTTTCTCCGTCGTCGGGCCGTCCGGCTGCGGCAAGTCGACGCTGCTGGATGTGCTGGCCGGCCTGAATCCTCCCTCCGCCGGCACAATCGTGTTCGAGGGCAAGCCCGTCGCCGGTTCGGTGCCCGATGGGGTCGGCGTCGTGTTTCAGGAGGATGCCAGCTTCCCCTGGCTGACCGTTCGCGACAACGTGGCGTTCGGTTTGCGGCGCCTCGGCATGGACGCCGCCGAGATCGCGCGCCGCGTCGATTACGCGGTCGGCTTCATGGGATTGGCGGACTTCGCCGGCGCTTACCCCGCGCAACTGTCCGGCGGCATGCGCCAGCGCGTGTGCATCGCCCGCACGCTGGTGCTGCAACCCCGCTTGATCCTGCTAGACGAACCGTTCGGCGCGCTGGACCAGCAGACCCGCCTGCTGATGGGCGACGAGTTGCTGCGGCTGTGGCGCGAAACCGGCGCCACGGTGCTGCTAATCACCCACGCGTTGGATGAGGCGGCGATGCTGTCCGACCGCGTCGGCGTCATGTCCTCACGTCCCGGCCGATTCATCGATCTGGTGGAAACCGGCTGGCCCCGCGACCGCGACAGCCGGATCGTTTCCGATGCTGCCTTCGGAGCGGTGACCGCTCGGTTATGGAGCAGCCTGCGGACGGAATCGATGAAGGCGATCGGTCGCGGATGAGAGGGATCCCGTCATGACCCGATCCACCCGCATCCTCCGCGCCCGCTGGGGCGTCAGCCTCGGCTTGATTGTTCTGCTGGAGGTGGCCTGCCGTACCGGCCTTGTGCCGCCGCTCGCGGTGCTGCCACCGAGCGAAATGGCCGCGGCAATGGTGGAACTGCTGACGACGGAGGAGGTGCTGGCGAACGTCGCGGCGACTTTCAGCACCGTCGCGGTCGCGTTCCTCGGCGCCGTGCTGATCGGTTTTGCCGTGGGCGTGGCCCTGCACGGGATACCGCGCCTGCGCCGGGCGATCGATCCGCTGCTGGCATCGTATTATTCGGTGCCGATCTTTGTTTTCTATCCGCTGTTGGTCGCGCTGTTCGGGCTTGGCGCGCTGCCGCTGATCGCCATCGGCTTCCTGGCCGCGCTGCCGGCCATGCTGATCGCCACGCTGCTGGGCCTGGATCGCGTGCCGCCGGTGTTGCGCCGCGTTGCCCGCATGCATCGCCTGGGTCCGGCCCGCACCGCGGCGCTGGTGATTCTGCCGGCGGCGCTGCCCAACCTGTTCCAGGGCATCAAATTGTCGCTGGCCTATGCCTTCATCGGCGTCATCGCGGGTGAGTTCATCCTATCCGGCGGTGGCCTGGGCTATGCCATTGCCTATGCCTATGAAAGTTTCGATAATCGGACGATGTATGGGCTGATGTTGTTCGTCCTGCTGAGTGCCGTCGTCAGCAACACCCTGTTGTCCGCATGGGAATCCAGGTTGCAGCGCCGCCGGGGGCGCGGATGAGCCGGCGTCAGGGAGTACTGGACGGCACGCTGATCCTGTTGGCGATACTGGCGGTTTGGCAGGGGCTGTATCAATATGCCGGTTCGGCAGCGCTGACCCCGCCTTGGGCGACCGTTCGGTATGCCGTGGACCTGCTGGGCACGCCGAATTTCTGGGGCCATGCCACGCAAACACTGTCGGCCTTCGCGTGGTCGGTGGCGATCTCCGCCGTGCTGGGCATCGCGCTGGGGCTGTGGTTCGGGGCGTTTCGCTTTGCCGGCGACGTGGCGGAGCCGATGCTGGCGTCGCTTTACACTATTCCGAAGGTGACGCTTTACCCGGTCATGCTGCTGCTGTTTGGGCTGGGACCGTCGGCGAAAATCGCATTCGGGGTGATCCACGGCCTGATTCCGGTCGTGCTGTTTACCTTGGGCGCGGTGAAGAACATCCGTCCTGTGCTGTTACGAACCGCCCGTTCGCTGCGGTTGTCGCCGATCCAGACAGCGCGGTTCGTGCTGGTGCCGGCGGTGTTGCCCGAGATCGCCAGCGGCCTGCGCGTCGGGTTTTCGCTGTGCCTGTTGGGCGTGCTGATCGGCGAGATGTTCGCCTCCCAACGCGGGATCGGGTTTCTGATTATCAACGGCATCAACTCGCATAACGTGAAGCTGACGACGGCGGTGACGCTGATTGTGATCGTCTTCGCGGTGGGGGCGAACAGCGCGCTGCTCGCCTTAGACCGCCGGCTGCATCACCGGGGATGATTCAGGGGGCCTGATCGACCGTCAGCCACGGCATTTCCCGATCGAACCCAGTCTCGAACGCCGCGATCCGGTCGGATGATGCCAGCGTCAGGGCAATATCGTCCAATCCCTCCAGCAGTTTCTTCTTTTGAAATGGTGTGATCTGGAATTTGGCGGCGAAGCCGCCCGGGCCAGTCACGGTCTGGGTTTCCAGGTCCACCGCGACGCGGGTGCTGTTGCCGCGCTCGATCGCCTCCCGCAGCGCGGTGACCTCGGCTTCCGGCAGCACTACTGGCAATAGTCCTTGCTTGAAGCTGTTGTTGTAGAAAATGTCGCCGAAGCTGGATGCGATCACGACCCGGAATCCGTGATCATACAAGGCCCAGACGGCGTGTTCCCGCGATGACCCGCAACCGAAATTCCGGTCCGCGACCAGGACCTTCGCCCCGGCATAGCGCGGCTGGTTCAGCCCGAAATCCGGCTTTTCCTTTCCGTCCTCGGAAAACCGCAGATCGTTGAACAGCCATTGCCCGTACCCGTCGGATTTGGGGTGCCATAGATATCTGGCGGGAATGATCTGATCGGTATCGACATTCGGGGAGGCTACCGGCAGCCCGACCGCATCGATCCGTTTGAACGGTTCCATCTCACGCCCTCTCCATCATCTCGCGCACATCGGCGAAGTGTCCCGCGATTGCGGCCGCCGCGGCCATCGCGGGGCTGACCAGGTGGGTGCGCGCGCCACGCCCCTGCCGGCCGGCAAAATTCCGGTTCGAGGTGGAGGCGCAACGCTCCCCCGCCGCGACCAGATCACCGTTCATGCCGACGCACATGGAGCACCCGGCGTGGCGCCACTCGATCCCGGCGTCCAGGAAAATCCGGTCCAGCCCTTCGGCCTCGGCCTGCGCCTTCACCAAGCCGGAGCCTGGCACCACCATTGCCCAAGTCTTTACCTTGCGGCCCTTCACAACGGCGGCGGCAGCGCGCAGATCCTCGATCCGGCTGTTGGTGCAGGAGCCGATGAACACCTTGTCCACCGGGATGTCGGTGAAGCGCGTGCCGGCTGTCAGCCCCATATAATCCAGCGCTGCCTGCATCGAGATGCGCCGTTCCTCGTCCGCCTCGGCGGCAGGATCGGGGACGCGGCCGGTGATCGGGCCGGCGCTTTCCGGGCTGGTGCCCCAGGTCAGCATTGGGGCGATCGCGCTGCCATCGACCGTGACGTCGGTATCGAACATTGCGCCCTCGTCGGAGGGCAGGGTGCGCCAAAACGCCAGCGCCTGGTCCCATTCCTCGCCTTTCGGCGCAAAGGGCCGGCCCTTCAGATACGTGTAAGTAACGTCATCCGGGGCGACCATGCCCGCGCGGGCGCCCGCCTCGATCGACATGTTGCACAGTGTCAGGCGGCCCTCCATCGACAGCGCCCGGATCACAGGCCCGGCGTATTCGATCACGTGCCCGGTTCCGCCGGCCGCGCTGATCTGGGCGATAATCGCGATGATGACGTCCTTCGCGGTCACCCCCGGTCCCAACTGCCCGGTCACGTTCACCCGCATCGATCGCGGCTTCGCCTGCCACAGGGTCTGAGTCGCCAGCACATGCGCCACTTCCGACGAACCGATCCCGAACGCCAGCGCCCCCAACGCGCCGTGGGTCGCGGTATGGCTGTCGCCGCACACCATCAGCAGGCCGGGCTGGCTAATCCCTTGCTCCGGCCCGATCACATGGATGATGCCCTG
>DAIEHR010000087.1 GCA_027353465.1 Acetobacteraceae bacterium
CCCAGGGCGGTGTCGTAGCCGAAGGTGATGTCGGTGCCGGCCACGTCGTTGTCGATGGTCTTGGGCAGGGTGATGACGTTGAGTCCCATCTTCTTCAGGCGCAGGGCGTTCTTCAGCGTGCCGCCGCCGCCCAGGCAGACCAGGCAGTCCAGACGGTTGTCGCGGTAATTGCCGGCGATGGCGTCGAGCATGTTCAAGACCTTGTCGCCCACCGGCATCTTGTGCGGCTTGTCGCGGCTGGTGCCGAGGATGGTGCCGCCGACGGTGAGGATTCCCGAGAGCTGGCCGCCGTCGAGCGGCGTCGTGCGGTTTTCCATCAGGCCGCGAAAGCCGTCGCGAAAGCCGACGATGTGCATGCCGTAATAGCCCAGAACCGCCTTGCCGACGCCGCGGATGGCGGCGTTGAGGCCGGGGCTGTCGCCGCCGGCGGTGAGGATGCCGATGAATTTGCTCATGCTCGTTAGAAATCAGACCAGGGAATGGGGCTGCTCGATCATCTGCTGATAGATCTTGCTCTGCAAGATCACGCTGTCGTTGGGCGGCAATTTCTGGAACTGAACGCCGTGATTGATCATGGCCGGGCTCCCCGGCTTGATTTCGTCGGCGAAGGTGGTTCGGACCACCGCCGTCACCGTCAGGTAGGCGTCGAGGTTGTGGAGATTGATGCGGAAGGAGAGCTGGACGGACTGCCCTTTCTCGCATAAGGCCTGTCGGGTTTTGACGAGGGCGCCGTCCGCGCTCAGGTTGACGATCAGTCCCGACTGCCTTTCACCGCCATCGTCTGCGCCCGGCTTCGCAATCGAAGCGATGATATTGGTGCGCACCCTGGGCGCGCTGCGGATGAGCGAACCCTGTATGCGGTCGGGAAACGACAGATGGAGATAATCGAAGGGGATCTTGCAGACCCGGTCGATCTGGGTGCTGAAACCGAAGGCCTTCTGGCTGGAGAATATGCGGGCGACGATTTTGTCCCGCTCCCGGAAGGGTACGCGAAAGCCGTTTTCCATCGGCGAGGTGACCAATAGGCCGACGTTGTCGACATAGCCGATCAGTTTGACCACATATCGGTTATGGCTGACGGTGGCCGGCGGCTGGATCTGAATCCGATCCCCGACCTTGAGCCTCATGTCCTGGAAGGTGAACTCGCCTTCCGATTCCTCGGCGAGCGCGGCATCGAGTTTCGCGGCTTCCGCCCCTGCCGCTTGAGAACCGGCCGTCGCCGAATCCCAGGAGAGTTCCCGCAACGGATTGCTGGCCAAGAAAGCCTGCAACTGTTCCTCGGTTTCGAGGACGGCCCCTTGTTCCATGAAAACGTTTCCGTCCTGGTCAAAGACCACCCACGGCAGGGGAACGCCAAGCGGGCAGTTTTCCTTCTCAATCGGGATCAAGCTCATGCGTCGAATCCAATCGGTGGCCGGGGCCGCCCCCGTTGAACGCGATTATATGCCGCGGCCGCGTTTGCCGACGGCATCCCAGTAAGGCTCGGGACCGAAGCGTTCGGCCAGGAAATCGATGAAGCTGCGCACCTTGGGCGGCAGGAACTTGCGATGCGGATAGACCGCGAATACCGAGAGTTCGTCGGCCTCCCAGTCCGAAAGGATGCGCACCAGCTGCTTCTGGCGCAAGGCCTCGAATACCAGGAAGGTCGGGTGCAGGATCACCCCCAGGCCCTCGATCGCGGCATTGACCAGGACGTCGCCGTTGTTGCCGCGCAGGTTCCCGGCGACCCGGACCGTCCGCTCCACGCCCTTGCGCTTGAAGTGCCACTCGTTCTGCAGGCTCGAATAGCTGTAGCTGATGCAATTGTGGCCGCTAAGGTCCCCGGGCGATTTCGGCGTGCCGTGCGCCTTCAGATAAGCCGGGGCGGCGCAGGCGACGATGCGCGCACGGGTGAGCCGGCGGGCGACCAGGCCCGGATCGATCTGCGCGGCGACGCGGATGGCGACGTCGAAGCCCTCTTCGACCAGATCGACGACGCGATCGTTGAGCGTCAGATCGATGTCCACGCTGGGATAGCGCTGCAGGTATTCGGTGATCGCCCGACCCAGGTGGCGGACCCCGAAGGCCACCGAGGTATTGACGCGCAGCGTCCCGCGGGGCACGGAAGCTTCCTGCGCCGCCGAGGTCTCCGCTTCCTCGACCATCGCGAGTATTTGCGTGGCGCGCTGATAATAATCGCTGCCCGCTTCGGTCAGCGAGAGCTTGCGGGTGGTCCGGTTGAGCAGGCGCACGCCCAGGTGCGCTTCGAGTTGGGCCACGTAGCGCGTGGCCATGCCGCGCGACAGATCGAGTCTGTCCGCGGCACCGGCGAAGCTTCCCGCCTCCACTACTTCGGTGAAGACCCGCATGCCGGCAACGATGTCGATCGCCATGATTGTTTTATAAAAGTGAATAGTAAATTTCAATTTTGCCGGTTTATTTCTATTCCAGCAATCGATTAAATACGCACACCAGGCCTCGGGCAAGCCGTCCGGGTTCCCGTTCATCACTTTCATATCGAAGGAGTCGCAATGATTGCCAAACTGCAAAATCCCCTCTATCTGGCCGGACGAATCCTGATCGCCGTGCTCTTCCTGCCCGCGGGCATAGGCAAGATCACCGGCTTTGCCGGCACGGTCGCGTATATCGCTTCCGCCGGCCTGCCGGTGCCCTCGCTGGCGGCGGTGGTGGCCCTGTGCGTCGAGATCGTCGGCAGCCTGGCGCTGCTGTCGGGCTTCTGCACCCGCATCGCGGCCTTGGTGCTGGCGGTGTTCACGCTGGTCGCGTCATTCGCCTTCCACGATTATTGGGCCGTTCCGGCGGCCCAGCAGTTCGTGACGCAGTTGCTGTTCTTCAAGAACATCGCGGTCGTCGGCGGTCTGCTGATACTCGCCGCTTCGGGCGCGGGTGCCTGGAGTCTGGACGCCCGCCGCGCGGCATGAGTCGTTTTTCAATCATTCGAGGAAGCGCAAAATGGCAAAAGTAGCGATCGTTTATCACTCCGGTTATGGTCACACCGAACGCATGGCGCAGTCCGTCGCCCAAGGGGCTGCCGGCACGCTGATCGGCATCGACGCCGAAGGCAATCTGCCCGAAGGCGCATGGGAGACGCTGGCCGCGGTGGAGGCCATCATCATGGGAAGTCCGACCTACATGGGCACGGTGAGCTGGCAGTTCAAGAAATTCGCCGATGCCACCTCCAAGCCCTGGTTCAGCCAGCAATGGAAGAACAAGGTGTTCGCCGGTTTCACCAACAGCGCGACCATGAACGGCGACAAGCTGTCCACCCTGCACTACCTGTTCACCCTGGCCATGCAGCACGGCGGCATCTGGGTCGGCACCGGTATGTTGCCCAGCAACGCCAAGGCGGCGCAGCGCAACGACGTGAACTACGTCGGTTCTTCCAGTGGCGCGATGGCGCAATCGCCGTCGGACAGCAGCCCCGCCGAGAGGCTGCCCGGCGACCTGGAAACGGCCAGGCTGTTCGGCCAGCGCGTGGCCGACGTGGCCGCCAGATTTCAGGCCTGATCCCGTTCGCCCGCGAGTTCCAGATGAGCCTGCCCAGCCTGTTCGTCTCTCACGGTTCGCCCATGCTGGCGTTGGAGGACAGCCCCGCACGCCGCTTTCTGCAGGACCTGGGCCGGAATCTGCCCCGGCCCAAGGCGATCGTCGTGGTCTCCGCCCACTGGGAAACGATGGGCGGGGTGGCGGTCGGTCTGGTTCAGCGACCCGAGACCATCCATGACTTCGGCGGTTTCCCGGAGGCGCTGTACCACATCCGCTATCCCGCGCCGGGCGCGCCGCAGACGGCGTTGCGCGCTGCGATCCTGCTGGAACAGGCGGGTTTTGCCGTCGGGCGTGAGCCCAGCCGCGGCTTGGACCACGGCGCCTGGGTGCCGCTATCCCTGATGTATCCGGATGCCGACATTCCCGTCGCGCAGGTCTCGTTGCCGCACGCTCTGACGACCGCCGAGTATCGGCGGATGGGCCGGGCGCTGGAGAAGCTGCGCGAAGACGAGGTGCTGATCATCGGCTCCGGTTCGCTCACGCACAACCTGTCCGAGTTTCGCGGCGGTCCGATCGCGGCGCCGGTCCCCTCCTGGGTCAGCTACTTCGCCCAGTGGATGCACGGCCGGCTGGCGGAGCGGCAGTTCGATCAGCTGCTCGATTACCGGAATCAGGCACCCTTCGCCGTGCGCAACCATCCCACCGAGGAGCACTTGCTGCCGCTGTTCGTGGCGATGGGTGCGGCGGGCGATGCGCCCATCGCCGAGTCTCTGCACGCGAGCTACCAGTACCGCGTGTTGGCGATGGACATGATCGGTTTCTCGTGAAGCGGAAGTAGCGGTTAGTCATCGAAGAATCGATGGAGGCAACAATGGGTGACAGTGGGACAGTCGGGCTAAAGCCCGACCTACCCATCAACAGCGGCGTGACTAACTGCTAGCGCGCCTATCCTTACTGGTATTGCCAACCGGAACCGCTCCAGCCCGAGTTCATCATGTCGTGCCCGATGGTGTTCATCCATTGCGCTTGCGCCGGGTTGAGCCCCTTGTGGTTGGGGTCGATCTTGTTTCCGACCTGCGTGCCGTAGCTGCCCGCGTTGTTGGCCTGGGTCGGGCTCGGCGGCCCAGGCGGGCCTATGGGCTTCATCGGGGTGGGCATGAAGACTTTCATCCCGCTGGGCATGAACACTTGCGGCCCGCGGCTGGAAACCTGCTGCGCCGGCTGCTGGGTCTGCGGCTGCCCGGTGCTGGGCATGAAAAGCTGAGGACCGCGACCGGCGTTCTGCTGCGCCAGCTGCTGCTGATGCAGCCGGAGTTCCGCAAACTTTTGACGGAGCATCGCGATCTGGCGCGGGTTCAGGCAGTACAGCCCCCGCGGCAGCCTGACCACCCGGTTGGGAGCCTGGCATCTTCCTCGACGCCGGACATGGTTCCGCCCCATCGCCTGTGCCCCCGGGCCGGCCACGCAGGCCGGCCCCTGTGGCAGCATGACCAGATGGCTGGATGGCGGGCATACCCCGGCGATCGCCACGCCGCCCGTTCCCAGCCATGCCGCGCAAGCGGCAAAGACAATGACTTTGAAGCATCCTTGCATAGTTCCTCCCTTTCCGACTCCGGTCATTACCTGCCGTCCTGGTAAATTCCCGGCCGGCCCTCGTACCAATGGGCCCTCAGCTTGCATTTCTGGATGCCTTCGTCGGAGGCGCATCCGCGTCGGGCCATCTGGTCGGCTCCGTCTACGGTCTCGTACTCCCAGGCGGCTTCGACGAACGCTTTCCCGGTGTTCGAATCCAAACCGATGGCCACGGCGCCATACCCTCCCTTCGACCCCCCATGATCGGCGCTGCGACAGGCCACGCCCCCCTTGCGGGTGCACACCCGCAAGGCGCAGAGTTGCGCCTTGGCCACGCTCGGGGCGTTAAAACAGACGCCGAACTTCAAGGTGGAATCGTCGACGGCGACGGCGTCATACAACGCTTTCGCCTGAAGCTTTTTCGGTGAAAG
>DAIEHR010000155.1 GCA_027353465.1 Acetobacteraceae bacterium
TTCGTGGAGGGCGGCCTCGCTTGGGTGGCATCGATGCTGCACGACGCCGACATGATCTACAATTCGTTCCCCACCGTCATGAACCCAAAGCTCGCGCATCCGCCTAGCTGGTACTGGTTCAACCACTGCTATGCGACCTTCATGACCGATCCGGCGGGGCTGGAACTGCTGCACCGGATTGGCGCGGACCGCGTGATGTGGTCGTCGGATTATCCGCATCAGGAATCGACCTTTGGCTACTCCCGAAGCGCCATTCAGGCGGTGTTCGACGCAACGAATGTCGCGGACGCCCAGAAGATCCTCGGTAAAACCGCGATCGAGGTGTTCAACCTGCGTTGAGCCGGCACCCATCCAACCCCGGTGGCCGCTGCGTCGTGCTGCCGAACCGGATTGCGAGGGATAAAGGACTGGTCCATGATTCAGCGAGAAAATTCCCCCGAAGCCGCCGGCTTCGACCCGACGGCATTGCGCGAGAAGTATCGCATCGAACGGGATCGCCGCGTGCGAGCGGACGGCTCCGCCCAATACGTCCGCACGACCGGCAAGTACGCGCGTTACCTCGACGATCCCTATGCCGATCCAAACTTTACCCGTGACCCGATTGCCGAAGATGTCGAGGTTATCATCATGGGCGGCGGTTTCGGCGGCCTGCTCTCCGCCGCGCGTCTGGCCGAAGCGGGCGTCCACGACATTCGCATCGTGGAAAAGGCCGGCGACTTCGGGGGCACCTGGTACTGGAACCGCTATCCCGGCGCGGCCTGCGATACCGAGAGTTATATCTATATGCCCCTGCTTGAGGAAGTCGGGTACATCCCGACAACCAAGTACGCCAAGGCGCCCGAACTGTATGAGCATTGCCGCCGGATCGGCCGGCATTACGACCTGTACCCGCGCACCTGCTTTCAAACCGCGGTTACGGAAATGCGGTGGAATGAAGCGGCCAGCCGCTGGATCGTTACAACCAACCGTGGCGACACATTCGCCGCCCGCTATGCCATCATGGCCGGCGGCACGACGCTCGGTCGGCCAAAGCTGCCGGGTGTTGCCGGCATCGACGACTTCAAGGGCCACACATTCCACACCAGCCGCTGGGACTACGAATACACCGGCGGCGACTCCAGCGGCAGCCTGACGGGGCTGAAGGACAAACGGGTCGGCATCATCGGCACCGGCGCGACGGCGGTACAGTGCATCCCTCATCTGGGCGCCTCGGCACAGGCGTTGTACGTCTTCCAGCGCACCCCGTCGTCGGTCGATGTCCGCGCGGACCGTCCGACCGATCCGGACTGGGCCAAGAGCCTCAAGCCGGGCTGGCACAAGGAACGGATCGACAATTTCACCGCCGTCATTTCCGGCGGCGAGTTCGACGTTGATCTTGTGAACGACGGGTGGACGGATCTGATCGGCAACATCCTTTTGGCCGCGCGCCGGCGGGCCAAGGCAGGCGAGCCGGTCGAGGATCCGGAAGCATTGATTCAGCTCGCCGATTACCAGAAGATGGAGCAGGTCCGTTCCCGGGTGAACACAATCGTACGGGACCGCGAAACGGCGGAGGCCCTGAAGCCCTGGTACAACCAGTTCTGCAAGCGGCCGTGCTTCCACGACGATTATCTGCCGACCTTCAACCGCCCGAACGTGCATCTGGTGGACACCAAGGGCGAGGGCGTCGAGCGCATCACCGCGAACGGTGTCGTTGTCGCGGGAAAGGAATATCCCCTCGACTGCCTGATTTACGCGACGGGCTTCGAGGTCGGCGCCGACTACACGCACACCATCGGTTTTCAGGTTTACGGCCGCGGCGGACGAAGCCTCGGCGACAAATGGAAACAAGGCGCCGAGACGATGCACGGCATGTTCACGCGCGGGTTTCCGAATTGCTTCGTGCTATCGACGATGCAGTCCGGCCAGAGCGCGAACTTCCAGCACATGCTCGATGAGAAAGCCCGCCATATCGCGCTCGTTGTCCGCGAAGCAACGGCGCAAGGCGTAAAGACCCTGGAACCCAGCGAGGACGCTGAGAGGGAGTGGGTGGAGACAGTCGTCAGGTTGGCAATCGGGCGACGAGCTTTTCTTTCGGAATGCACACCCGGCTACTACAATAACGAGGGCGGCGAACTCGATGTGCGGATTGCCAAGAATAATCAGTATTGGCGCGGGCCGGTTCAATTTGTGAAGATACTGGACCGGTGGCGCAAGGACGGCTCGATGCCGGGTCTTGAGCGGACTTGGTAATTGTCACCGAAGACCATCTGAAGGAATTGGTCGCGAAACGGCGCCGTTCGGCCTTCGAGGTTTGGCTGGGCACCAACATTGCGTCAGAGCCATCGCCCGCTTGACGTTCGCTGTCAGCCTTAAGCTCAACAGCCGCTATTCAGCGGCCTTCGCAGGGGCCCTTTTAGCCCCCGCCTTCTTCACCGCCCCCGTCTTCTTCACCACCCCCGTCTTCTTCACCGCCGATGTCTTCGGTGCCTCCGGTTTGCGAGAAGCGGCCTTCTTTGAGGCATCGCCCGCGGCCGCCTTGGCCGGCGCCTTTGTCTTACGTCCGCCCTTCGGCTTCAGCGCCTTGCCCTTGTCGGCTAGCAACGCCACGGCTTCATCCAGCGAAATATCCTCCATCGCCACCCCGCGAGGTAGATTGGCGACGGTCTTGCCGTGCTGGACATAAGGGCCGAACCGGCCCTTCCGCACGGTGACCAGCTCCTTATCGCCGGGGTGTGGACCGATCGTGCGTACGCTGGCCATTTTCTTTGCCAGCAAATCGACCGCCCTGTTCAGGCCCAGCGCCAGGACATCGTCGTCCTTGTCCAGCGAACCAAAGATCGCGCCCATTTTTACATAGGGGCCGAAACGGCCGATCCCGGCCTCGATCTTTTCTTTGGTCTCCGGATGCAGTCCGATTTCCCGGGGCAGCGACAGCAGGCCCAGCGCCTGCTCCAGCGTCAGGTTCTCGCCATCCATGCCGCGCGCCAGGGACGTCCGCTTTGGACGCACCTTCTTGTCTTCGGAATTCTCGCCCTGCTGCACGTACAGACCGTATGGACCCCGGCGAACCGTGATCTGCTCGCCCGTATCGGGGTGCAGACCGAGTTCGCGCATGCCTTCCTTGAGGGTTTCGCCACCCTCCTCCCCCGCGTCGATGGCGAGGCGTCGCGTGTACTGGCACGTCGGGTAATTGGAACAGCCGATGAAGCTGCCATACCGTCCCAGCTTCAACCCAAGGCGTCCGCTGCCGCACGCGACGCATACACGCGGGTCGGAGCCGTCCTCACGGGATGGAAAGAAGTGCGGGCCGAGATCTTCGTCCAGCGCGTTGATGACGTCGGTGATCTTCAACTCGCGGGTCTGCTCGACGGCCTTGGAAAATTCGTTCCAGAAGTCGTGCATCACCTTCCGCCATTCCATCGAACCGGCGGAGATTTCGTCGAGCTTTTCTTCCAGCCCGGCGGTGAAGCCGGTATCGACGTAATGCTCGAAAAAGCTGACCAGGAAGGCGGTCACCAGCCGGCCGCGGTCCTCCGGGACGAACCTGCGCTTGTCCAGCTTTACGTAATTGCGGTCCTGCAGAACCGACAGGATCGAGGCATAGGTGGACGGTCGGCCAATGCCGAGTTCCTCCATCTTCTTCACCAGGCTGGCTTCCGAATAGCGCGGTGGCGGCTGGGTGAAATGCTGGCTGGCATCCACCTTCTGGCGCTTGAGCGGATCGCGCTCGCTCATCGGCGGCAGCATGCGGTTGTCGTCTTCGTCGAGGCCACCCTCAGGCTTATCGTCGGTGTCCTCGCGATAAAGCTTCAGGAAGCCGTCGAACGCGACGATCGAACCGTTGGCCCGGAGTTTCAGACCTTTGCCGTCCGTGACATCGACGCTGACTTGATCCAGTTCGGCGGACTGCATCTGCGACGCCACGGCGCGCTTCCAGATCAGTTCATACAGCCGGCGCTGGTCGCTGTTCAGGCCACTGGCGACGCTTTCCGGGGTGCGTGTGACATCGGTTGGTCGAATCGCCTCATGCGCTTCCTGGGCGTTCTTGGCCTTGCTGGTGTATTCGCGTGGCGCAGCCGGCAGGTAATCGGGGCCAAACGTGCCGCGCACATGATCGCGAATGCCATGGATGGCTTCCTGCGCCATCTGCACGCCATCGGTTCGCATATAGGTAATCAGACCGGTGGTTTCGCCGCCGATATCGACGCCCTCATACAGCCCCTGGGCCAGACGCATCGTCTGCTGCGCGCCGAAACCCAACTTGCGAGATGCTTCCTGCTGCAACGTGGAGGTCGTGAACGGCGGCGGCGGGTTGCGCTTGACGCGTCGCCGCTCGACACTGCCAACACTGAAGGTCCCGGCCTCGACCGCGGCTTTCGCCGCCAGCGCCAGGGTTTCGTTGCTCAGGTCGAATTGATCGAGGCGCTTACCGTTCAGGTGCGTCAGCCGGGCGGTGAACGGGGCACCGCCGGGCGTCAGGAACAGCGCCTCGATGGTCCAGTATTCCCGCGCCTTGAAGACCTCGATCTCGGCCTCGCGGTCGCAGATCAGCCGCAGGGCAACCGATTGCACCCGTCCGGCACTGCGGCTGCCGGGCAGTTTTCGCCACAGCACCGGCGACAAGGTGAACCCCACCAGGTAGTCCAGCGCTCGGCGGGCCATATAGGCTTCGATCAACGGCTGATCGAGTTCCCGAGGATGCTTGATCGCATACTGGATAGCGTTGCGGGTGATCTCGTTGAAGGTGATGCGATGGACGGTAACGCCTTTCAGGGCGTGCTTGTCAGCCAACATCGCCTTGACGTGCCAGGAAATCGCCTCCCCCTCCCGATCCGGATCGGTGGCGAGATACAGGGTTTTGGCACCTTTCAGTGCCTTGGCGATGGCGCCGACCTGCTTGTCGCCGCGCGCATCGGACTCCCAGTCCATGGCGAAATCCTGCTCCGGGCGAACACTTCCGTCCTTAGGGGGCAGGTCGCGCACATGACCGAAACTGGCAAGGACCGTATAACCGCCACCCAGGTAGCGGTTTATGGTCTTGGCCTTGGCGGGGGATTCAACAACGACGACGTCTGACATTGAACGGTGCGATGTCCTACTCGAAAACGTCCGGCAAGAGTGCCACTCGGTTGCCAGGGAACGTCTGTAAACGCCCCGCCAGCTCAAGTTCCAGCAAAACCGCCACTGTGACGGACGGCGACAAGTGGCAGCGCCGCACCAGATCGTCAACCATTGTCGGTTCGGGCGACAGCAACGACAGCATAAAGGAGCGTGCATCCAAGGGCACCGGATCGGCCGGAAACGGCAGTTCCGGTTCGGCGAAACCGGGCTTACGGGCGCGATTGGCGGCGGGTTGCAACGGCAGGTTGTCCAATACGTCGGCGGCGCTTTCGACCAATATCGCACCCTGCCGAATTAGATCGTTGCCGCCCCTCGCCCTTGGATCGAGCGGGGAGCCAGGCACGGCAAATACCTCGCGCCCCACCTCCTGCGCAATCCGGGCCGTAATCAGGCTGCCGGACTTCGGCGCGGCCTCCACCACAACCACGCCCAATGACAGCCCAGCGATAATGCGGTTGCGTCGAGGAAAGTGCCGGGCCTGTGGAACGGTACCGATAGGCGATTCGGTCACAAGCAAATGGGTCTCGGCGATGCGTTTGTGCAGGTCCGCGTTTTCGGGAGGATAGGGCTGGTCAATCCCGCCGGCGATGACCGCGATCGTGCGGCCGGTGCGCATGGCCCCACCGTGCGCCGCGGTATCGATGCCCCGGGCAAGGCCGGACACCACCACGACGCTGCTGGCCAGCTCGGCGGCAAGGCCTTCCGCCATCCGTTGTCCGTTGGCTGAAGCGTTGCGTCCGCCGACCGCGGCGACACATCGGAGCGTGGCGATTTCAGGCGTGCCGCATAGGATAAGACAAGGCGGGGCGTCATCCATCATCGCCAGCAGGGACGGGTAGCCAGGATCATTCAGGAAGATCATGCGTCCGCCCAGCGCGTCGGTGCGTTCCAACTCTCGTTCGGCAACGGCGCTGGGGGTGATACGCTGTAGCGTGGTCCGGCCTCCCGCCCTGGCTAGCTCAGGTAATGCATCCAACGCTGCGGCAGGGGTGCGGTATCGATCGAGCAGGCGGCGATATGTGATCGGGCCGATCCCTTCGGTTCGGATCAGGCGAAGGTGGTCAATTCGATCGGACCAGTGTGACATGCTCGGGCGCCCCGGGATACCGCCGGCGGAAATGCCGACGGGCCAGATCAGGCCCGTCCCGTCTTGCTACCGCCGATACGCGGTTCGGTTCCTGCGAGGAGGCGACGGATGTTGGCCTGGTGGCGAACGAAGACCAGCACAGCTATGGTAAAGGAAAGCTTAACAACGCTGAATTCTTCCAAAAACAGAGCGACGCAAGGCCCGGCGGCGAATGCGGCGAGGGCGGCTAGCGACGACAGCCGAGCGGTTGCGGCAACGATCAGCCATACGGCGCAGGCCGCGACACCGACGGGCCATGATACCGCCAGCAGCACGCCAAGTCCGGTCGCAACGCCCTTGCCTCCCTTGAAGCGCAGCCATACCGGGAACAGATGTCCAAGCACGGCGGCCAGCCCGGCCAGCAACGCGATATCCGGGTCGTCGACAAACCGCCGGGCGATCAGTACCGCGACGGTGCCTTTTACCGCATCCATGACCAGCGTCGCGGCGGCCAGGCCTTTGCGCCCGGTACGCAGGACGTTAGTGGCGCCTATATTGCCGGAGCCGATGCCACGAATATCCCCTAGTCCGGCGGTCTTTGTCAGCAATAGCCCAAACGGTATCGATCCCAGGCCATAGGCAAGGAGAACAATGAGGACCGTTGAAAAGCCTGCGGACATCGGTGTTTCCATCTTAGTAGCTTTGCCATTGTGTATCGTTGCCGCGGACGGACGCATATTATGCCCGAGAGACGCAATCGGTATTCGGAGCAGCCCCTCGGTCAGTCCATTCTCGCACAAATAAATCGACCCCGCAGCCGATACGATCCGCAATTCCGGCTTGGTGCGATGTCGCCGCACATTAGACTTGCGCGGAAACCCCGTAAGGGTTGGGCGGCGCCCATGCGGGGCAGCAGATGGATGGGTGCGTGATAATCCGATAATCCGCTGAAATGCCGAATCTATGCGTGTCCTCGATTCGATTGACGGGGCTACCGCGCCAGCAGGGCAAAGTGGCGCGCCCGCGGTTCCAAATGGGAACAGTTGGCAGCCGGGTGCGTTTGAGCGGCAGGAACAGGTCACGGCGTTGCCGGCGTTTCTCAGGTATTGGACGGGCGGCGGTGCGAACTCTTCGATCTGCCATCAGGCGCAGCCCATCAGAATGAAGCGAGCATGATTGAGTGTCGCCTAACAGCCTCACCAGGAAATGCCCTCGGGAATACCGCTCCCCGGCAGCCAGAGCAGGAACGAGCGGCCACAGGATGTGTCATTGAACCCCAGCCAACCTCATTCGCTCAGTGACACTGAATTACCTTCGATCCCGACGGACGGCCTCGTAGGCGGGTTCTGTTTGTGCACCTATGCCGTCATGCCAACGTGATTTGTTTTCACTTACGCCGGTCGGCGATGATCTGCCCATGTGGCGGACAAGCCGTAAAAGGAAGATCCTAGTGTCTTGCTAATGCGCGGATAAAACAGACGAGGCGCAATCCTCGGTAATCATGCCACCGGATTCCGCATTCCCCCTCGGTCCATCGCAAGGCAGCAATCGGTGTATCGCCAGATTATCGGCTACGTTCCATCAACCGTGATTCCGGCACTCGTATCCGTGTTGATGATCTACGCCTACACCCGACTTCTCTCGCCAGAAGCCTTCGGCAGCTACAGCTATGTCTTCTCGGCTGTTCTCGTGCTGCAAACCTCATTGTTCTACGCCCTGCCCATTGCTCTTATGCGGTTTTTCCCAGCCGCTTACCTTGCCGGCAGGCAGTTTGGACTGCTGAAAGAAGCATACACCGTCTTCTACGGCATGGCCCTTGCCATCGTTGCAATTGGCGTCGGAGCCAGCTTCGTTTTGCCGCTCCCGCCGGAGTATCGTGTTGCCGCATGGCTCGCGATGCCGATGCTGCTGTTCCGGTCGCTGGTCCAACTTAATCAGGCAGTCAACCGCTCCGCCAATTTGATGCGCCGTTTCAATACCATTGAAGGCCTCCACTCCCTCCTCGGCTTCGGGTTGGGAATCGTTGCCCTCTTCGTAATTGGCCATGGCCCCGAGGCGATCATCCTGGGACTGACGCTCGCCGCCGTGTTCTGCTCCGCATTCGACGTCAAACTCCTTGTGTCCCCGTTTCGCCGCAACGCCGGCTCGCTCGATCGCGCCGAACTGGTGAAGCTTATCGAATACGCTTGGCCGCTGGTCGCCGTCGCGGCAACCTCGATGATCTTGCAAAGCAGCGATCGATTCCTGATCGGCTCGATCGGCGGGGCCGGGATGCTGGGGATTTATGCCGTTGCCTATAATTTGGTGGAACGACCAACAACGCTGATCTGTTCCTCGATCTCAACCGCAACCTTCCCTTTGGTCGTGCAAGTGCTGGAGCATCAGGGGCGGCAGGCAGCGCGCGTCCAGGCGGGACGCAACGGCATCGCCCTGCTGGCGGTTGCCTTGCCAGCTTGCGTCGGCCTCGCGTTAACAGCGGACTATATCGCAGCGTCTTTGGTTGGGCCCGACTTTCGGCAGGGCGTCGCGGCGCTGATCCCAATTATGAGCTTTACCGCCCTGGCCCGCGGCTTGCGAGCCCACTTCATCGACCACGCGTTCCATCTTTCCGGGCGCCCCCTCCTGATGCTCTGGACCTACGGACCCGCGACGGTGGCGAATATTGCGCTAAATCTTTATGTCGTCCCTCGCTACGGTATGATGGGAGCGGCCTGGATGGCGTTGGTATGTCAGGGCGCCACCGTGGTGGGAGGCTGGTTTCTCGGTACTTCCCTGTTCCCGATCTGGCTGCCGCTCGGCCAGGTGGGCATGTGCATTCTGGCGTCTGTCCCCATGGGCGCGGCACTCCTTCTGATCCGCTTCCCATTGGATTGGGCGGGCCTGTCCGCCGCCATCTCCATGGGTGGGGCTATCTATCTGGTCAGCGCGGCCGTGCTGGACGTCGGCGGCGTGCGATCAATCGGGCTTAAGGCAATCCGAACACGCCATTTGGGCAAGATTCCCGCCCTGCTGGAGTAACGTGCTCTGTCCAGGATTCAATGATTGAGGAGTGAAGGCGAACGATTCCAGCTCGTTTGTCCCGCTCCGGTCGATCATTGGCAACGACCGAGGTCGTGGGCACGGCGAAAATAGCGACATGCAGGTTTTGCCCGTCCGCCAGGCACAGCTGCTAGGTTGTTGTAGTCGATGGTGGCATCCCTCCCGGCCGGATACCGGGCTGGGCCGACACGCTGTGGGGTTGGCGGCGAACTGCTGCAATCAGCGCGGCAAGGACGTAAGCGCAGCAATCCGCCTGGTTTTATCGGCCAACTTGCAGAAGGCTAACCTGGCGTTCCTTCCGATGGAGATTGGCAGTCAGATGACGCCGATAACCTGTCTCGGTGCCCCCCAATTCCCCGGCCGGATCCTCAGCTCGTGAAACAAACGGAATCCAACCGCCTCTCCCGATCTAACGCCGAACGGGCGCGCGAGCCGCGGCAGGTGCCTTGATTGCCGGCAGATCCTCTTCGAGCACGGTCAGATGGATCGAATACGACGTCTCGCCATCATCCACATCCTTATGAACGGTTCCGATCGTCTCATCATTTACAGCGACTTCGACAGACAGACCGCGGCGCGGCGGCGGAACAATGTTGATCCGCTCACTGCCGAACAGCTTGCGCAGATAGATCTGAAGGCGATCGATTTCCGGAGGTGTCATAAGGGTCTCGTATGAAAGGAGCCGCCTCCTTTACCGGCCACGAGGCGCTTTGGCCAGCAATTGAACGACCTGTCTCCTCAATCCAACATGTGACCAAAACGGGCCGCCTTGGTCGCGAGGTATTCATCGTTAACGCCGTTCGGCGCAAAAAGATGCGGCTCTCTGCCGGCCACCTCGATTCCACACGCGATCATGGCGTCTATCTTGTCGGGATTGTTGGTCAGCAACCGGACCCGCTTGACCCCCATCAGACGCAGCATCGTCGCGCCGACCAGGAAGTTCCGTTCGTCGGCGCCCCATCCCAGCACCGGTTGGCGTCCATGGTATCCAGCCCGCGGTCCTGCAGCCCATAGGCCCGCAGCTTGTTCACAAGACCGATACCGCGTCCCTCCTGCGCCAGGTACAGCAGGATTCCCGCGCCATCATCGGCCATGCGTCGGATTGCACCGCGCAACTGCTCCCCGCAGTCGCACCGCATACTGCCCAGCAGGTCGCCGGTGAAGCATTCTGAATGAATCCGCACCAGTGGCGCATCCTTCGCTTCCGGCCGTCCGACTACGATCGCCAGGTGCTCGATCGCCGATCCATCGCTGCGGAACGCCACCACACGGCTGTCTGGCGCGCCCGACAGCGGCACATCGGCCGACACGATCTGACGCAGCCCAGCAACCTCTTTATCGACGTATCCGACGATATCCTCCATCGGAACCTTGACCAGGTCTCCAGAGGATTCATAGCCGCCGCTCAGCGGGGCCGCGAGTACAGCCGGTAGAAGCCGACCGATCTTGGCCAGGGCAATAGCAGCATCAGCGAACGGCGGCGGGGCAACGGATTGCAGCAGCCCCCCAGAAGGTTGCTTAGCCGTCGGATCCGCCAGCGCTCCATAAACGTCGATTCGATAGAGGGAATCGGGCAGGGCAACCGCAACCGCGCCGGCTTCGGCGGCCATTGGCGAGCGAAGGATTGCCGCCGCCCGGGTAGATGAGAGGACAAGGACAGGCCGACACTGGGCAATCGACTCGAATTCCGCCAGAGCATCGGCCCCGGCCGTTTCAGCCGCCAGGATCAGCAAAGGCGTCTCCCCGGCCAGCACGACAGGCACCCCGCGCCGCAACTCCGACGCGGCCCGGTGAACCTGCCGCAAACGCGCTCGGTTAAAATTCGCGTTACTCGGCATAGGTCACCTGCGGAAATAGGCCGCCAGAAGCCCGATATTGGGTGGCAGGAAGAAACTGGTACACACGTGGCTCATTTTCGTCACTATTACTCATCAATCTATAAACCGTCATCCGATTGGATGACTCCCCCAGTTGGTGGAACCATATAGGAAGGCGATCGAGGAAGGACGAAGGCTTTGAGCCTATCGGCTTGGTGCCGAACGCGCAATGTTGTGATCGGGGCAAAAAATCATGGATCACCGAACCGATATCGTCCTTATTGGGGAACTTATATGGTGGTCTCGCCCGTTTACCGCGAGTTACAGTGGTTGTGTCGGTAACGACCCACTTCAAACCTTGGCAAGAGGAATTTGGAAATGTCGGCAGAACGCCCCGTCCTGATCGTTGATGACGATGACGCGCTGCGTGAGACATTGGTTGATCAGCTCGCGATTGACGGCGAGTTTGTCGCGACAGAGGCCACCTCTGTCCTCGCGGCTGAAGCGGCTCTTACCGGAAAGGATGCTCGCTTCGATGCGGTGATTTTGGATGTGGGGCTTCCTGACGGCGACGGCCGGGATTTGTGTTCGCGGCTGCGCAAGCAGGGCCACCGCATGCCGATCATCATGCTAACCGGCTATGATAGCGAAACCGACGTGGTGAAGGGCTTGGATTGCGGCGCGAACGACTACATCGCCAAGCCCTTTAAGCTCGCGGTTCTGCTCGCCCGACTGCGTGCCCAATTGCGAATCTTTGAAAACAGCGAGGACGCGGTTTTCACTATTGGGCCGTACACGTTCCGTCCGGCTGCGAAGCTCTTGCAGGAGCCCGCCAAGAGCCGCCGCATCCGCTTGACCGAGAAAGAAGCGGCGATACTGAAATTCCTCTACCGCGCCGGCACCAGGTCGGTTGCCCGGCAGGTTCTGTTGAATGAGGTATGGGGTTACAACGCCGCGGTCACCACGCACACGCTGGAAACACATATCTACCGCCTGCGTCAGAAGATCGAGCCGGATCCCGCGAATGCCCGTCTACTGGTGACGGAGGGCGGCGGCTATCGGCTCGATCCAGAAGGAATCCCGCCAGCGCGAGCTCCGGCTGCCGCACACGCGTGATCAGCGTGTATGTTTGGGCGCGTTAGTCTCTGTTTCGCCTGCCTTTTGACGCTTCGCGCGTTAAAATCCCATCGGATCGTGGCCGGAAGCGTTGTCGCTCCGGTCACCCGTCGCCGCCGTGGGGCCTTGGTAAGATAGTGGCGCTATGTTCCGCAGAGGGAGCATGAAGTCGTCCATGCGACGGCTTGGGGGATGATATTGAGCGATAGCTCGCCCGGGCCGCGCCGAATCAGGCTATGGGCCATGTGTTTGATCGCGGTGAAGTTAGCGGCGACGCGATCTGTCGGGTCACGGCATTCGTCCTCACTGAAGGCCATGTCGAGTAGGCAGCGCACCGCGGCCAGATGACGGCTTGACCCACATTCGCCATCCGCACAGTGTCCGCCGCGATAGACCCTACGGAGGAATCGTTATGACCAGCAACAACAGCGGTGAAGGCAAGCGTCTGCGGTCGCGGCGCTGGTTCGACGAACCTGGCGATCCGGCGATGACGGCCCTCTATCTTGAACGGTATATGAACTACGGCATCACGCCGGACGAACTGCGCGGCGGTAAGCCGATCATCGGCATCGCGCAGACGGGGTCGGATCTGTCGCCCTGTAACCGGCATCACGTCGAACTCGCCAGCCGCATTCGCGACGGTATTCGCGACGCCGGCGGCGTGCCGTTGGAATTCCCGTGCCACCCGATCCAGGAAACCGGTAAGCGGCCAACAGCGGCGCTGGACCGCAATCTAGCATATTTGTCGCTGGTGGAAGTGCTGCACGGCTACCCGCTGGATGGCGTTGTTCTGACGACCGGCTGCGACAAGACCACGCCCGCGCTGTTGATGGGTGCGGCGACGGTGAACATTCCCGCTATCGTGCTGTCCGGTGGGCCGATGCTGGATGGGTGGTGGAAGGGCAGGCTTTCCGGCTCAGGCACCATCGTCTGGGAAGGCCGCAAGATGTTTGCGGAGGGCAAGATCGGCTACGATGAATTCATGGACATGGTGTCCTCGTCCGCGCCGTCGGTCGGGCATTGCAACACCATGGGCACTGCGACGTCGATGAACTCGCTGGCCGAGGCGCTAGGGATGTCGCTGCCCGGCTGCGCCGCCATTCCGGCGCCCTACCGGGAACGCGGCTGGATGGCGTTCGAAACCGGGAAGCGCATCGTCGGCATGCTGAAGGAAAACCTCCGTCCATCCGACATCATGACCAAACAGGCGTTCGAGAATGCGGTGGTCGCGGCGGCGGCCCTCGGCGCCTCCTCCAACTGCCCGATCCACATGATCGCTATCGCTCGGCATATGGGTGTGGAGCACGATTTGGAAGACTGGCAGCGCCTGGGGCCGGAGATTCCGCTGCTGGTCGATCTGCAGCCGGCGGGGCGGTTCCTGGGCGAGAAGTTCCATCGCGCGGGCGGGGTACCGGCGGTGATGAAGGAACTGATGGCGGCAGGCAAGTTGCATGGCGGGGTTCGCACCGTGACCGGGCGCACGCTGGCGGAGGATCTGGCCGAGGTGCCCGATGGCGACCGCGAAGTGATCCGGGCGTACGGCAAGCCGCTGTTGCCCGCGGCGGGTTACGTCGTCATGTCGGGCAATCTGTTCGACAGTGCGGTGATGAAGATCAGCGTGATCGACAAGGATTTCCGCGACCGTTTCCTGTCCAATCCGGATCGGCCGAACGTATTCGAAGGCAAGGCGATCGTGTTCGAGGGGCCTGAGGACTATCACCACCGGATTGAGGATCCCGATCTGGGGGTGGAGGATCAGTCGGTGCTGATCATCCGCAACTGTGGTCCGGTGGGTTATCCCGGCAGCGCGGAGGTGGTGAATATGCAGCCGCCCGCCTCGTTACTAAAACGTGGAATCAATACGCTGCCGACGATGGGCGATGGGCGGCAGTCGGGAACCTCGGGTTCGCCCTCGATCCTGAATGTGTCGCCCGAGGCGGCGGTTGGCGGCGGACTGGCGCTGCTGAAAACCGGTGATCGGATCAGGATCGACCTGAATACACGCAAGGTCGATGTGCTGTTGCCGGAGGGTGAGCTGGAAGCGCGCAGGGCCGCATGGACGCCGCCGAAGCTGGTGACGATGACCCCTTGGGAGGAGATCTACCGCTCGATGGTCGGGCAGTTGGGTTCCGGTGCATGCCTGGAGCCGGCGACGCTGTTCCTGGATGTGATCGAAACCCGGGGCGAATCGCGGAACAACCACTGACGCGGCCGCCCGCCTTACGGAAGGTTAGACTCGGCGGCCGCTACATCGGCTCGCCGTCACCTTGGTCAAGCAGGAGGGTTCCTCAGCCCCAATGAAGGGAACCCTCCAGCGAGCCGCGTGGAACGACGAGTTCCTGGGCCGCCTGGTCAGGTAGTTGCCAAAGGCCAGATGTGATAGTCCTCCTCCAATCCCTCCCCGCGTTGACCCGCACCTAACCTAGGTCTAATCACCCGCTGACGGCGCGGTGCCGCCGTCGGATTCAACAAGGGCACCGACAGAACTGGAGCGATGCGTGAAAGACGTACGCGACGCGCTGATGATAGCGCGTGACTCGAATGGGAAACTGGTGCGCAGGCCAATGTCGCCGCACCTTCAGGTCTATCGTTGGCCGATCAGCATGGCGTTGTCGATCTTGCACCGCGTTTCCGGCGTTGCATTGGGCGTCGGCACCCTGATGCTGACATGGTGGCTCGTCGCTGCCGCCAGCTCAGACAACGTATTCGACCGCGCGCAATGGTTCATGGGTTCCGCCCTTGGCCTGTTACTGCTGTTCGGTTGGTCCGTCGCCCTGATTTTCCATTTCTTTAGCGGCATCCGGCATTTGTTCTGGGATGCTGGCCAGGGCTTCGACAATCCTACCTATAACACCACTGGGTGGGCTGTTGTGATCGCCACCGGGGTTTGTTCGGTGTTGGTCTGGGTCGTCGGCTTGGCGGTTTGGTAAGGCATAACATGTCCGGAACACCTCATATCGATATGCTGCGCTCCCCGCTTGGCCGGGCGCGTGGTCTAGGGTCAGCCAGGGCGGGTTCGCATCACTGGTGGGCGCAGCGCCTGACGGCGGTGGCGCTGGTGCCGCTGACCCTGTGGTTCATTTTTTCGGTGATCCACCTGTCCGGCGCCTCCCATGACCGGGTGATCGACTGGTTGTCGTCGCCCTGGACGTTGGCGCCGATGCTGGCGTTGATCGTCGCGACATTTCATCATCTGCAACTGGGTTTGCAGGTCGTGATCGAGGACTATGTGCATGACGAGCGGTTCAAGATGCCCTCAATCATGCTGATCAAGGGCCTCAGCGTGATCCTGGCGCTGGTTTGTATCGTCTCGGTGCTGAAAATCGGGCTCTAGGCCCAAAGGGATATAAACGCGATGAATGCGATCACGATGCCCTCTTCACGGGCGTACAACGTGGTAGATCACACCTATGACGTGGTCGTGGTGGGTGCCGGTGGTTCCGGCCTGCGGGCGACGTTCGGCATGGGCGCCTCTGGTCTGAAGACCGCCTGCATTACCAAGGTTTTCCCCACCCGAAGCCACACCGTGGCGGCCCAGGGCGGCATCGGCGCCGCGCTGGGTAACATGGGCGAGGACGACTGGCGCTGGCACATGTACGACACCGTCAAGGGGTCGGACTGGCTGGGTGACCAGGATGCGATCGAATACATGTGCCGCGAGGCAATTCCGGCGGTTTACGAGCTGGAACATTACGGTGTGCCGTTCAGCCGCACGGAAGACGGGCGTATCTACCAGCGCCCGTTCGGCGGTCACATGAAGGAATACGGCAAGGAACCGGCGATGCGCGCATGCGCCGCCGCCGACCGCACCGGCCATGCCATCCTGCACACGCTGTATCAGCAGAGCCTGAAGCACGACGTCGAGTTCTTCATCGAGTATTTCGCGCTCGACCTGATCATGGACGATGAGGGTGTGTGCCGCGGCGTAATGGCCTGGAACCTGGAAGATGGCACCATCCATCGTTTCCGCGCCCAGACCGTTGTATTGGCGACCGGTGGTTACGGCCGTGCTTACCTGTCCTGCACCTCCGCCCACACCTGCACGGGGGACGGCGCCGGCATGGTGCTGCGCGCGGGCCTGCCTGCCCAGGACATGGAGTTCGTCCAGTTCCACCCCACCGGTATCTTTCCCGCCGGTTGCCTGATCACCGAGGGCGCCCGCGGTGAGGGCGGCTACCTGACCAATTCGGAGGGTGAACGTTTCATGGAACGCTACGCCCCGACCGCCAAGGATCTGGCCAGCCGCGACGTTGTCTCCCGCTCGATGACCATGGAGATCAATGCCGGCCGTGGCTGCGGTCCGCACAAAGATCATATCATGCTCCATCTGGAGCATCTGGGTGCCGACCTGCTGCACGAGCGTCTGCCGGGCATTTCCGAAACCGCCAAGGTGTTCGCCGGCGTGGACGTGACGAAGGCGCCGATCCCGGTGCTGCCGACCGTGCACTACAACATGGGCGGTATCCCCACGAACGTGCATACTGAAGTGTTGCGCCCGACCAAGGACAACCCTGACGCGACCGTTCGCGGCCTGATGGCCGTGGGCGAGGCCGCATGCGTGTCGGTGCATGGCGCTAACCGCCTTGGTACAAACTCGCTGCTTGATCTGGTGGTGTTCGGCCGCGCGGCGGCCCACCGAGCGGCGGAGACGATCAAGCCGGGTGCCGGGCAACCCACGCTGCCGCCGAAGGCTGGGGAAGCGTCGCTGGATCGGTTCGACCGGACCCGCCATGCCAAGGGCGGCACGAAGGTGTCTGAACTGCGAATGTCTATGCAGCGGTCCATGCAGGGCCATGCGGCGGTGTTCCGCACCGCCAAGAGCATGACCGAGGGCGTCGAGAAGATGAAAAAGGTCTGGAGCGGCATGACCGACATGTCCGTGGCCGACCGCAGCCTGGTGTGGAACAGCGACTTGATGGAAGCGCTGGAGCTGCAAAACCTGATGGGCAGCGCGAT
Source organism: Acetobacteraceae bacterium (assembly GCA_027353465.1). Lineage (GTDB taxonomy): Bacteria > Pseudomonadota > Alphaproteobacteria > Acetobacterales > Acetobacteraceae > Rhodopila. The sequence continues at coordinate 17,098 of DAIEHR010000155.1, forward strand.
GACCACGATGGTCGGCGCCGAGGCGCGCCATGAAAGCCGTGGAGCGCATGCGCATGACGACTATCCGGATCGCGATGATCAGAACTGGATGAAGCATACGCTGGCTTGGTGCGACGACAACGGCGAGGTGAAGCTGGATTACCGGCCGGTGAAAATGCAGACGATGACCAACGAAGTGTCGGTCTTCCCGCCGAAGAAGCGGGTTTACTAAGCCGGTCGTCGTCATTTCCTAGGATCGTGAGAAAATGGTCGAATTTAACCTTCCCCTGAACAGCCGCGTCGGCCAGGGACAGACCTTCAAGGCCCCTGCGGGCGCCAAGCGCGTCCGTGAGTTCAAGATTTACCGCTGGAGCCCGGATGACGGGAAAAACCCGCGGACTGACACCTATGAGATCGATCTGGATGCCTGCGGACCGATGGTCTTGGATGCCCTGATCAAAATCAAAAATGAGATCGACCCGACGCTGACGTTCCGCCGCTCCTGCCGTGAGGGCATCTGCGGCTCCTGCGCCATGAACATCGACGGCGGCAACACACTGGCCTGCCTGAAGCCGATCGAGGACGTGAAGGGCGCCGTCAAGATCAGCCCGCTGCCGCACATGCCGGTGGTCAAGGACCTCATCCCCGACCTGTCCCAGGCCTATGCGCAGTATCGTTCGGTGAAGCCTTGGATGCAGGCTGACACGCCCGCGCCACCGGACGGCGAACGCCTGCAAAGCAAGGAAGAGCGCGCCAAGCTGGACGGTATGTGGGAATGCATCCTGTGCTTCTGCTGCTCCACCTCGTGCCCCAGCTATTGGTGGAACGGCGACCGTTATCTGGGTCCGGCGGTATTGCTAGCGGCTTACCGCTGGATCGCCGACTCCCGCGACGAGGAAACTGGTCAGCGTCTGGACGAACTGGAAGACCCGTTCAAGTTGTATCGCTGCCACACGATCATGAACTGCACGAACACCTGCCCCAAAGGGCTGAACCCAGCCAAGGCCATTGGCGCGATCAAGCAGTTGATCGTCGAACGCCAGGGCTAGCGACGGTCGTGCCGCCGGCCGGCGCGATCCGGTCGGCGGCGGCGTTCCCGCGCCGCCAGCCTTGCCCCTTCCGAGCGCCTGCGGGGCGTAGATAGGGATGCCGGGGCCGAATGCCCCCCTTTGACGTGTGCCATCTGAACGGCGATTGTTTGCCGCAACGTCATCGCGGGGAGTCAACAATGATCGAGGTTTGGACCTGGCCGACACCCAACGGTCACAAAGTCCATATCGCTCTGGAAGAACTCGGGATGGCCTACAGGATCGTCCCGATCAACATCGGCAAGGGCGATCAGTTCAAGCCGGAGTTTCTGGCTATTACCCCGAATCATCGCGTGCCTGCGATCGTAGATCCCGACGGACCCGGCGGTAAACCGCTGAAGCTGTTCGAGTCCGCGGCCATCCTGATCTACCTGTCGGAAAAGGCCGGAGGCAGGCTCATCCCCGCGGATCCCACGGGACGATACACCTGCCTGCAATGGATGATGTTCCAGATGGGCGGAACCGGCCCTATGTTCGGCCAGTACAACCACTTCGCCAACTACGCGGTCCAAAAGATACCCTATGCGATCGAACGATATGCGAATGAGGTCAGGCGCCTGCACCGTGTGCTGAACAAGAGGCTCGCCGAGTCCGAATACCTCGCCGGCCAGGATTACTCGATGGCCGACATTATTAATTTTCCTTGGATACGCAACCCGGACCGCCGTAACATCGATTTGGCGAATTATCCGCATTTGAAACGCTGGCACGATGCCATAGCCGCCCGGCCAGCGGTCCAGCGTGGTCTTCAGGTGCTGGGGGAAAACCAGCGGCGCGGTCAGATGACCGATGCGGAACGAGAAATCATGTTTGGGAAAACGCAGTTTCAGGAGAGGTAGTCTCCCGACATAACGGGCGCCCTTCGTGAATGCTTTTATCTTCCGGCGCTTTCGGTTATAAACCGGATCGAAAGCGCTGTAACGCACGCGGCAGGATCGCAGGAGCAAGTTCGGGCACCACATGACCGCGCGTATTCTGATCGTGGATGATGTGCCTGCGAACACGCGCTTGCTGGAAGCAAAGTTGGCGGCTGAATATTATCAGGTCACGTCGGCCCGCGACGGCTTTGAAGCGCTTGCCGCCGCAAAGGCGTGGCAACCCGATCTCATTCTTCTCGATGTGATGATGCCCGGCATGGACGGATATGAATGCTGCCGTCTGCTCAAGGAAGATCCGGCTACCCTCCACATCCCCGTCGTCATGGTAACCGCCCTCGGTGAACCAGCGGAGCGTTTGCACGGCCTGGATGCCGGGGCCGACGATTTCCTGACGAAGCCGGTGGATTACGACACCCTGATGGCGCGCGTCCGCAGCTTGGTTCGGCTGAAGCGCCTACTGGACGAATGGCGTGCCCGTGGGGATACCGCACGCGCACTTGGTCTCAGCACAGACCAGCTTCTTATTCCGTCGGTCGCGGGTGCTCGGGTGCTGATTGTCGATGACTGGGACCAAAGCGCCCGGGGCATCCAGGATGCCTTGATCGTGGACGGTATCGTCCCCGCCCACGCCAGCAGCCAAGCCGAGGCTATCGCCCTGACAGCGGCCGTCAATTTCGACCTGCTAGTGATCAACCTGTCGCTGGCCGAGGAAGACCCGCTCAGACTGGTATCCATGCTGCGCGCCTCCGACATCACCCACGAAACTCCCCTCCTGCTGCTCGGGGAAGCGGGCGAAAAAGACCGCATCCTGCGCGGGTTCGCTCTCGGCGCCAACGACTGTCTGGTGCAACCGGTAGACCCAAATGAGCTGCGCGCCCGCGCTCGCAACCAAATCCGCCGCAAGTTCTACCAGGATCGGCTCCGATCGGACCTTGGAACGGCGCTGGAAATGGCGCTGACCGATCCGCTTACGGGTCTGTACAACCAGCGCTATCTGCGCCGTCATCTGGCGGGATTGATGGACGGTGGCCAGGGCCGTCCGATCGCCCTTTTGATGCTCGATGTGGACCACTTCAAGCTGGTAAACGACCGTTTCGGCCATGCGTCCGGGGACCGGGCATTGCGGCTGATCGCCGACTGCCTGCGTATCAACACCAGAGTCTTCGACTCCGTGGCCCGCTACGGTGGCGAGGAGTTTGTCGTGGTCATGCCGGGTACGACTACAGACGAAGCAACCGCTACGGCCGAACGTCTGCGCGCGGCAATTGAGGTAATCGAGTTCACGGAAATGGAGGGATCTCGGGTGCCGCTTACGGCAAGCATCGGGGTCGCCTGCACGCCAACCGCGTCAGGCTCCCCGGAACTCTTACTTCAGGCTGCCGACGTCGCCCTGTATGATGCTAAGCGCAACGGGCGAAATCGGGTGGAAGTCGCTGGAACGGCCCCAGTTACTTAATCTTGGCTTCCTTGAATACGACGTGCTTGCGCACTACCGGATCGTATTTGTTCAGTTCCAGCTTCGTGGTCTGCGCCCGCGCATTCTTTTTCGTAACGTAAAAAAAGCCCGTGTCCGCAGTGGACACCAGTTTGATCTGAACGGTATTCGACTTGGCCATTAGCCTGTTCCTTAAAAGGGCAATCCAGCAGCATTCGCCCGATGAGGGGCGGGAAAATGCTCAACAACCCCCTCGCGGTCAAGTCTTTGATGCGCGGGGATGGCATGAATGCCATCATCCAGGCGCGGCACCCTGGGTTTGCACCTGCAGGACATACAGCGACTGGCTGGCGCACATGAACAACATGTTCCGTTTCGGGCCGCCGAACGCCACGTTGGCGCACACCTCCGGCAGGCGGATGCGCCCAAGCAGCTTGCCCTGCGCATTGAACACGATCACCCCGGCATAGCCC